>NZ_JBZCNL010000007.1:0-226132 GCF_058269305.1 Arthrobacter sp. TJ-170
CCGCCCGCCACTACCTGGACGCCGGGGCCGGCTTCATCCTGGTCGGTGCCGACGTCGCACTCCTGGCTCGGGGCTCCGAAGCCCTCGCCGCCCAGTACATCCCGGCACCCGACGGCGATACCCCCACCAGCTACTGACCTTCCGAAGGGCAACCCATGACAGTTTCTCCAGCGCACTCCCCCGCCATCTCCCCTGAACGCGAAGCCCAGCTTCTCTCCACCGTGCCCACCGGCCTGCTGATCAATGGCCAGTGGCGGGACGCGTCCGACGCCGGCACCTTCGACGTGCATGACCCCGCCACCGGCGAGGTACTTGCGGCTCTCGCTTCGGCGACCAGCCAGGACGCCGTGGCCGCACTCGACGCCGCCGACGCAGTTCAGACGTCCTGGGCGCGGACCGCCCCACGCGAACGCGCCGAGATCCTGCGCCGCGCATTCGACCTGGTCACCGAGCGTGCCGAGGACTTCGCACTGCTGATGACACTGGAAATGGGCAAGCCGCTGGCCGAAGCACGCGGCGAAGTGACCTACGGCGCCGAATTCCTGCGCTGGTTCTCGGAGGAGGCCGTCCGCGACCATGGCCGCTACCTCACCACCCCCGAGGGCAAGAACAAAATCCTCGTCCAGCACAAACCAGTCGGCCCGTGCCTGCTCATCACACCGTGGAACTTCCCCCTGGCAATGGCCACCCGCAAAGTTGCACCCGCCGTCGCAGCCGGCTGCACCATGGTGCTCAAGCCCGCCAAGCTCACCCCGCTCACCGCCCAGTACTTCGCCCAAACCATGCTCGACGCCGGACTGCCCGCCGGAGTGCTCAACGTCGTCGCCTCCTCCAGCGCCTCCGGCATCTCCGGGCCGCTCCTGAAAGACTCCCGGCTGCGCAAGATCTCCTTCACCGGCTCAACACCAGTAGGCAAACGCCTCATCGCCGACGCCGCACAGAACGTACTGCGCACCTCCATGGAACTGGGCGGGAATGCGCCGTTCATCGTGTTCGACGACGCCGACCTCGACAAGGCCGTCGAAGGGGCCATCGCCGCGAAAATGCGGAACATGGGCGAAGCCTGCACCGCCGCGAACCGCTTCCTCGTCCACGAATCCATCGCCAAGGAATTCACCGCCCGGTTCGCCGCCGCCATGGAGACACTGACCACCGGGCGCGGCACCGAACCCGGAACCCAAGTCGGCCCCCTCATCGACGGGAACGCCCGAGACGACATACACGCCCTCGTCAGCGCCGCCGTCGACGCCGGAGCCACCGCCGTCACCGGCGGCTCACCCCTGGACAGGGCCGGCTACTTCTACCCACCAACAGTCCTGGACAACGTACCCAACAACGCCGACATCCTCCGTCAGGAAATCTTCGGACCCGTAGCCCCCGTCACCACCTTCACCACCGAAGAAGACGCCATCCGCCTCGCCAACGCCACCGAATACGGCCTGGCCTCCTACCTCTACAGCAAAGACTTCAACCGCCTCCTGCGCGTAGCCGAACAAATCGAATTCGGCATGATCGGATTCAACGCCGGCGTCATCTCCAACGCCGCCGCACCCTTCGGCGGCGTCAAACACTCCGGCCTCGGCCGCGAAGGCGGCACCGAAGGAATCACCGAATACACCACCACCCAATACATCGGACTCGCCGACCCCTACGCCAACTAACCGGACCTTCATGGATCCACCGCAACAGTAACTGGGAATGCTGGCGCGAAGCGGGGAACTGTTTGACCTCATGAAGGCAGTTCCAACTCATGTTCGAATAATCTGCTTCGTCGCAGCTGCCGCGGCCACCACTGAAGAAGGCGGCAGATGAATCAGGATGCGCCCACATCCACTTGTTTGGGCCCGTCTGTGATGACCACCCGAAGCTTCTAAACACCAGGAATACGAATCATGAAAGCTGTTCGATTTAGAACACCCGGCGGTCCAGAAACCCTCGTTGTGGAAGAACTCCCGGACCCGAGACCACAGACCGGAGAGGTTCTCATCCGCGTAGCAGGGGCGGGTCTGAACCGGGCCGACTCACTGCAACGGCTGGGACGACACAACCTTCCCCCAGGTGCCTCAGAAATCTTCGGAATGGAAATCTCTGGAACCATCGTAGAAGCGGGCCCAGCTATTGACGGCTTCATCCCCGGCGACCAAGTCATGGCACTTCTTGCTTCCGGTGGATACGCCGAATATGTCGCCGTCAACGCGGGCCATGTCCTCCCGATCCCGAAAGGAATTGGGTTGATCGAAGCCGCTGGGGTACCAGAGGTTGCAGCCACACTGGTTTCGAATATTTGCGACACAGGGCGTTTCACTCCCGGTGAGACCGTTCTGATCCACGGAGCCACGGGGGGTATCGGAGTCTTCGGCATCCAGTTCATCAAGGCCCTAGGAGGGCGGGTAGCAGTCACCGCATCCAGCGACGCGAAGCTCGAGGTGGCCCGTCGCCTTGGCGCGGACGTCTTGATTAACTACGAGGACGAGGACTTCGCAAAAAGGATGCTTGCTGAAGGCGGCGCAGACATCGTCCTCGATACTGTCGGAGGACAGTATCTGGTCAGAAATGTTGAGGCCCTGGCGCCATTCGGACGGATCGTGACCATCGGCATGCAAGGCGGGCCCGAAGGCACTTTGAACTTCGCGGCCCTGATGAGGAAAAAGGCATCCGTGTCAGGGACCCTGCTGCGAGACCGCTCCTCCGCACAGAAGACAGCCATCATGGCAGGCGTGAAACGACTTGTCCTCCCGTTCCTGACAGCCGGGGCCATCAGGCCGGTAACAGAAAGGGTTTACCCACTTTCTGAAGTAGCCACGGCGCACGCCCATTTTGAAACCAAGTCCCACATTGGCAAGATCCTGCTTGACTGCCGACAAACTGATTAGAGCAGTGGAGGGTGTCGCATGTATTCGGTATCCGAAGACGGCCCTTGCTTGTATTTGCCGCCGGCGCCTCGGACGCTTCATCTCGACGACCGACCCCAGATCCTTGCCCTACCCGACGCGGCATGGATCATCAACCCCATCCCCAACCCTATGCCTGTCGGCGGCGTAGAAGGTCACGTAGGGTAGTCCCGGGTCTTGCCGGCTTTCGGAACTCACGGACAGGGCGGCGGGGGCCCTCTTTCAGCGACGAGCCACCAACCCCAGTTCGGAGGGAACCTCGTAGTAGGGTTGGCCGCCGTCGAACTCCAGACGGCGGGGGTCGGAGGCGGTGAAAGGATTCCCATATCCATTGCCCACCCGGATGCGGCCGTCATGGACGAACCCGGCGAACCAGCCCCTCAAGGCCTCCGAGGTGGTGGCAAATGTCTCCGGCTCCAGCCCCTCCAGCATGGGTGCGTCGGTCCACTGCCGGAGACAATCGAACAGGAATGGCATTGGCATGCAGTGGGGACTGCCTGCGCCCGGCAGCGGGCTCTGCACTGAGAATCCAGCCAGGTGCACTGTGATGCCGGCAACTGCAGCGGCCTTGGCCAGCTCCAGGTGCGCTAGCCGAAACTGGTGTAGGGTCATCAGTTCCACCATCCGGGCCTTGCCCGACGCCCCCGGGACTTTGAGGTCGACCCAGGCTCGGACCGCCGCCGGGTCCTCGAACCGGATCTGGGCGAAGCCATCGGCGGCCTCATCCGAGAAGGCCGTCTCAGGGGCAGAGAGCAGGAAAGCTGCGGATTCCTCTGACGTCGAGAGCAGCGCCAAAGACTCCACGTGTAGCTTCGATGCAGTGGCGGCGTAATTGTGCAGGTCCTCATCCAGCTCGCCGCCGACCGCCGGCATTAATGGCATCCCCCGACCGGCGTAGGCTTGAGCGATGCCGGCTTGGGCACCAAGGACCGATTCCCACGAGGCCTCAGCGAGTCCGCCGCAGTCGGACAGCGAGGTGGTCGCCAGTGCCCACCTGTCCCGGTACTGTTCGGCTGTCAACGCTGGCTCCCATGGGAGACTGATCAGTGCCGCGCGACGGAACAAGCCCCGGGTCTCCTCAAGAGTGGATAGCGCATACGCATACCATGCGCCGGCCGAGTCGCCCGCGAGAGTGATCTTTTCTGGATCCCCGCCGCACAGGATGATGTTCTTCTTTACCCAGCGCAGAGCCACGGTCAGGTCGCGCAACGGCCGCTGGGAGTCCAGCGGGTTTCCATCGATTCCCAGATGTCCCAGGATGCCGATCCGGTAGTTGACGGTTACCAACACGCACCGGTCCTCGTGGACTAGCGAAGGGGCAGTGAACCAGCGGGCGTTGCCCGTCCCCGTGGTGAACCCGCCACCGGGAATAAACACCACCACAGGCAGCCCCTCCGCCATCTCCGGAGCCTGCACGCGCAGCTGGAAGGCATCGTGCGACTGTGCGGCCTCGCTGTTGGCTTCCCCCAGCAGGGCGTTCAATCCGCCTGACAGTTGCGGGAAGGCCAGAGGCTCAACGGGAGCCGGTAGACCTTCTGCCGTCGCCAGGACAGGCTCGGCTTCGGAGAACCTGTCATCCGGGTCGGACAGCCGGGCATACTGGAGTGTCACATCCAGAGCGGTCATTTCAGGAACTCGTAGTCATCACTGTTCACATTCTCCGTAATACGCCAGTACTCATTAGTCTGGAACGGCCACACTTGGGATACCCGATTGAACCTGTTTTTATACCATGTCTTAACGTACGGCTGACCCCAGGTCATCTTCTCGCTCTCCGCGTCGACCCAGGCCATGTGCTCGTCCAGGGCTTCCTGCTTCAGATCCACGGCACGCACGTCACGTTTCAGGATCTGATGGATGGCCTCGACGGCGTACTCCGCCGCACGTTCGATCATGAAATGCAGTCCACCGGCGACCACTCCGCCGGTGTTGGGACCGAGCAGCATGAACAGGTTCGGGAAGCCGGGAACGGTGATGCCGGCGAAGCCCTTGGCGTCTCCGCCCCAGTAGTCATGGATCTCCAGGCCGCCGCGGCCCACGATTTTGATGGGGTCCAAGTAATCGGACGGACGGAACCCGGTCGCGTAGATGACAACATCGACATCGAGCTCTCGTCCGTCGCCGGTGACCACGCCGGTCTCTGTGAAGGATGCCAAACCTTCTGTGATGACCTCCGTCTGCGGCTCGCGCAGGGCTGCGGCCCACACGCCGTTGTCGCGGAGCATGCGCTTGGCCGAGGGCGGGTAATTCGGGATGGCCTTCTCCAGCAGATCAGGGCGGCCTTCATACTGCTCGCGCATCCGTTCGATGATGGCCTGCCGGAACCGCTCGTTGGCCCTTGAAACGCTCAGTGGTGCACCGTCCCAGCCCTCCTCAGCCGTTGCGATGTGGATGCGCCCTTCAATACCGCCGGCTGTGACGAAGAGACGGAACAGCTGTCCGTAGGCCGGGACCTTCTCGTGCAGCCACTGGGCAGCGTCGGACATCCGCTCGTGGTAAGTCGGTGCCGGCAACATCCAGGGAGCACTGCGTTGGAACAAGTACATCTTGTCCACATCCCCGATGACGGCCGGGACGATCTGGTAGGCGGAGGCGCCTGTGCCGATCACGGCCACCTTCTTGCCCTTCAGGTCCACCGAGTGGTCCCACTCCTGGGAGTGCATCTGGACTCCACTGAAGTCAGCCTGTCCTGGCCATTCGGGAATGAAAGGATGGTCCAGCTGCCCCACACCAGTGATGATCGCGTTGTAGCTCTCGGTGGTCTCGTGGCCGGCCTTGGTGCGCGTGGTGGCCTTCCAAGTGGCCGATTCCTCAACCCACACGGCGCGCATCAGCGACGTGTTCAGCTCGATGGACTCTGTGAAGTCGGCCTTCTCCGCCAGTGACTCCAAGTAATCCAGAACCTCCGCGCCGGTGGCGAACTGGTTTGGCCAGTCGACCCGCTGTGCGAAGGAGAAGCTGTAGCCGTAGGTGGGGGTGTCCAAACGCACGCCCGGGTAGTGGTTCTTCCACCAGGTGCCGCCTATCCGGTGGGAAGCCTCGATCCAGCGGTACGGCAGCCCGGCCTCCTGCAGGCGATAGGCGGCGGCGATGCCGGAGATGCCTGCCCCAACGATCAGGGTCGTGAATGGCGCCTCGGCCCGGTGGTCGGGGTAGTCAGCATAGTTCCACTCTGCCGAGCCGTTGCGATCAGCAGCAGGGGCGAATTCATGCTTCATTTGTCCCATCCACGACCGGTCCCGGGCGGCGCGTCCGCCGGTGAACCAGTCCAGGATCGCGGACGCGTCTTCGGCGCTCAACTGCTGCACGCTGCGGATTCCCTCATCTCTAAGCCGCTTTAGTCCGGTCAGCGCCAGATCCCGCGCACGTTGGACCTGTTCGGGGGACATCCCTCCATGGGGCAGCAGCGCCGTGCCCAGCGGGGGAAGCGGCGGGGATAGTTCGGCCGGCACATAGGACAGATCCTGCAGGGTGGTGGCCAACGCGGCCAGCAGCACGGGAGCTTCAGCCCCTGCGACGTACTCCTGCAGAAATTGATCCGACTCGGTGATTGTCGGGTACTCCTCGGTCCAGTACAGGTCACCGTTGGTGGGCTTGCTTACCATAAGATCTCCTCGAAATGAAACATGATTAGGGTCATAAAGCGCGGTCGGACGGCGCGAAGCCGTCGATTTGGGAGCCGCTCGTCGAGGAAAGTGCGTCGTCCCCGGGCAGTCTGCTCTTACTTCTCAGAACGCGGCAGGGACATAGGGATCCGGTTAAAGACTCCCGGGCCGGTGGCTTTGATCGCTGTGGTCCGGATGCCGGCATAGGCTGACCGCAGGGCTCCGTGATGGCGATCAGTGGGGTCCCGATCGCCCTCACGGAGCCCAGTTGGGATGCTGTTCACTGTGTCTCCTTGTGTCGAAAAATCCCGAGGCGCGACGTGGTGAGGAACACCGGCGCGGTAAGGCTTAGTCCTCCGCACCACATGCACGTGAACAGTATGCCATCAAGGATACATACTGTAAATGATAATGCATTATCTGGCCC
The DNA here is from genome assembly GCF_058269305.1 of Arthrobacter sp. TJ-170. Classification (NCBI taxonomy): domain Bacteria; kingdom Bacillati; phylum Actinomycetota; class Actinomycetes; order Micrococcales; family Micrococcaceae; genus Arthrobacter; species Arthrobacter sp. TJ-170. The sequence continues at coordinate 6,924 of NZ_JBZCNL010000007.1, forward strand.
CACACCGAGCGTTGATCTCCCACGAAAAAATTGGTGGTGGACTCCCCCGGGGTGGACAGTCTATTGTCATAAGGGTCAGAAATATATTCTCGGCTACGTATTGCAAACATCTTCGTCAGACCAACGGGCGAAGCCGAGAGAACCGAGCACTCTCCCAGGAGGACGCCATGAGCAATGCAACGGTGGACCAGAAACCACAATTCGACCCCCGCGCATTCCGCGAGGTTATGGGGCATTACCCGACCGGCGTCGTCGTGGTCTCCGCCATGGTCAACGACGCCCCCGTGGGTATGGTCGTGGGCACCTTCAGCTCAGTCTCACTGGAGCCGCCGCTGGTCTCGTTCATGCCCATGACCACGTCATCGACCTACCCGAAGCTGCGTGGAGCAGACCATGTCTGCATTTCCGTGTTCGCCCACGACCAGATGCAGGCCTGCCGCACTCTGGCTTCGAAGGATCCGGAGAAATTCGACAAGGTCGGATGGACTCTCTCGCCCTCTGGCGCCCCCATGATCGACGACGCCGTCGCGCACATCCATGGGCGCATCACCGAGGAAATGGAGGCCGGTGACCACTTCGTCACCCTGGTCTCGGTCGACGACTTGGCCATCGACCGAGGTGTGACGCCGCTGCTGTTCTTCCAAGGCGGCTACGGCGGCTTCTCGACCACCGGCCTGTCCGCTCACGTGGACGAGTCGTTGATTTCGGCGGTCCGGCTGGCTGAGGCCACTCGCCCGCAGCTCGATGCACTTGCCCAGAGGTTCGGCTGCTCTGCCGCAGCCCTGGTCCAGATCAGTTCCCTGGACCAGACGATCGGTGCCACATCGTACGGCGGCAACACCGACGCTGACGAGCGCATCGGCGTCCGGATCCCTTTGATCCCGCCGTTGGGCGAGGCGGCGGTGGCATGGAGCCCAGACCAGGTCGATGCCTGGCTGGGCCGGATCTTCCCACGGGACGAGGACGTCGTAACCTTTTATCGCGAGGCTCTCGCCCGCGTGCGCGAGCAGGGATACGCCATCTCCCGCATCGACCAGGATCCGGCCGGCTATGACGAACTCAGTGAGGCCTTGGCCGAGTGGGCCGACGCTGAGCTGACGCCCGCCCGTGATCGCGCGGTGCGCACCACCATCGCACAGAGCCGCCAGTACTTCGGATGCTCGGTGGACGAGGGAGACACCGATATCGACCTTGCATCTGTGGTCGTACCGGTCTTAGCCCCGGAGGCTGACGAGCCTACCAACTCCGGACTTGTTATTAGGCTCGGCAACCTGCCATCGGGTGTCGATGCGGCCACGGTCCGGGAATGGGCCTCGGCCCTTCAGGAGGCAGCGGCAGAAGTCAGTCGCACCCTGGCGGGTCCGGCTGCCAAAGACTATCGCCGGTACGCCGCAGCCGGCCTGCGCTCGGCCTGAGTCATCGCAAGGCCGGCGAGGACAGCCGGCCAGATGCCCCCAGCATCAGAACAACCACACATGAGAACGATCGGGGTGCTCGCTATGCGCTCTGTGTCTCAGTCAACGTCAGAGATGAAGGAGAGCTCAGTGGGAGCACGACGTGGATATGAATACGTAAAGGGACTGAAGGACGGACGCAAGGTCTGGTACGGAAGCGAGCAGATCGATGTCACTGAACATCCGGATTTCGCTGGGTCCCTTGCCGGAATGGCTGAGTACTTCGACTACCAGTGGGAGCATTGGGGCGACTGCCTGTTCGAGAGTCCCGACAGCGGCGACCTGATCTCGGTATCTCACCTGCGTCCCGTCAACCAAGAGGACATCGAGCGGCGGCACCGTGCCTTCGACCGGTTCGCCCGCTATTCCATGGGCATGCTGGGCCGCACTCCCGACTACGTGAACGTGGTGTTGGCTGGTCACGTCTCGCGCACAGATTTATGGGAGAAGACCGCCTCCGCCCCGGTCTACTTCGAGCGTATCAAGGCGTACCAGAAGTACGTGGCCGAGAACGATCTAGCCCTGACGCACACCATCGTCCACGCCAACATCGACAAATCGATCGGTGAGCTGGACGGGGCCAACGCCGACCTCACCCTTCAGGTAGTGGATCGCACCGATGAGGGTGTGATCGTACGCGGCGCGAAGGTCCTGGCGACCCTTGGCCCGATCGCCGATGAGATCTATGTTTACCCGGCAACTCCCATCAAGCCCGGCTACGAGAAGTACGCCTTGTCCTTCGCCATCCCCGTGGAGGCCGAGGGCATTGCAATTATCTGCCGTGATCACTACGGTGTGGATGCCTCCCGCGAGGACCGGCCGTTCTCGTCCCGGTTTGACGAGCAGGACGGAGTGGTCATATTCAACGACGTGCTGATCCCGCATGACCGCATCTTCATCGATGGCGAGCTGGATCTCTACAACTCGGTAAATCAAGGAACCGCTACCGGATGTACACAGCAGCAGACGGCGATCCGTGCCGCGGTGAAGCTGGAGTTTGCCTATGATCTGCTCGCCGAGATGGTCCGGGTCACCGGGTCGAATGCGCGTCAGGACGTGATCACCATGCTCGGTGAGGTCCACAGCTTCCTGGTGATGACCCGGGCGATCATCGACTCCGCTGAGCGTCGAGCCCATGACTGGGGCGGTGGTGCCTACTTCGTGCACGATGACATCGGTGTAGTGCGCACGATCATGCCGGAGTGGATGATCCGGGTGAACGACATCATCAAAACCATCGGTTCGCACAATCTGCTGGCCACCCCCTCCCTAGCGGCGTTCGACAATCCGGAGCTCGCTCCGATGCTTGAGAAGTACCTTCCGGGAGCGGGCGACATCAGCGCCCAGGAGCGTTCTCGGATCTTCCGAACCGCCTGGGATTTCGCCGGTTCGGCCCTGGGCTCGCGCATCGAGCTGTATGAGCGGTTCTACCTCGGTTCGGTCGGGCGTGCGCGCATGCTCGAGCACATCAAGGGACAACGCAATGGAGATAAGGGAACCGTGTGGGAGTTCCTCGATCGCCAGAAGATTCCCACCGCAGGCCAGGCGTGATCCAAGGCCATGGACAAGACACTTACGGCAGTCCTGACCGACCATCTGGCGGCAGCGGACTTCAAATCGCTGCCCTCGGAAGCGGTTGACCGGGCCAAGACACGCGTTCTGGATGCTCTGGGGCTGATCGCCGCCGGGGCGCAGGCTGAGGGCAGCTCCTCATTGATCGACCTGGTCACCGGCTGGGGTGGGCGCCCAGAGGCGACCGTGCTGACCACGGGCGCCAAGGTGCCCGCGATGCATGCCGCGCTGTCCAACGCTGCGCTGATGAGGTCATACGACTTCGAACCGGTCGGGGCCGACCACGCCGGGGGAGTGCAGATCCCCTCGCACATCACCGGCACTACCGTCTCGGTGGCGCTCGCCGTGGCGGAGGCCCGCCGACGCGGCGGCCGGGACCTGCTCGCGGCGCTGATCTATGGTGACGATCTGGCCGCCAGGCTCGGTCATGCCACCGGCTTCGACGTCTACGGCGGCGGAGACAACACCGGGACGATCAATGCTCTGGGCGGCGTGGCCACGGCCGGTCTGCTGATGAAGCAGGACGCTGCCACCTTGCACCACGGACTCGGTCTGGCCATCAACCAAGTCTCCGGGACCATCGACAACATCAGCGACAAGACCCTGGCGTTCAAGCTGCCGATCTCCCTGTCCGCTCGCAACGCCGTCTTCTCCGCTGAGCTGGCCGGAACGGGTTTCGGGGGACCAGACGACCCAATCGGGGGACGTTTCGGCTTCCTGGCCCAGTGGAGCGCCGCGCCGCAACCGGAGAAGATCACCGATGGTCTAGGTCACGAGTTCTACGCCGATGCCGTCATCAAGCCGTGGCCGACGTGCCGGGCGAGCCAGGCATCGCTGGATGCCACGGTGCAACTGGTGGAGGCCTATGGACTCACTCCCGACGACGTGGAGAGAATCGAGATCCTTGTGAATCCGCGGACCAAGGCCGGGTTCGTCGGGCAGGAGTTTACCGTTGGAAGCTGTCCGGAGGTCTCCGGCGCCTTCAGCATCAGGTTCGCTGTCGCCACGGCGCTGATGTACGGAACCGTTGGGCTGGAGCACATGAACGAGGCGCACATGCGCGATCCAGCGCTGCAGAGGATGCTGGACAAGATCGAGATCATCGACTCCCTGCCCCGGGAACAGGCTCGGACGGCTGAAGTAGAGGCGCGGCTCGTCTCAGGTGATCGCCACCGGATTCGTGTGGACCAGGTCCTTGGGGACATCCACTTCGCCCCGTTGTCCCGTGAGCGCATCGAGGCGAAGTTCCGTAGCAACATCGCGTGGAACGGAACTCTGGAGGACTCCGTTGCCGACCGCGTGCTGGAGTTGGTCCACCATTTGGAACAGCTGGAGGACATGTCCGAGTTAGTCGCGCAGCTGAAGCCGACCGGGCACCGCTGACCACGAACGAACCATGGTCAGCGAATGGTGTCCACTGATCTGAGGGTCTGCAGGACCGTTGGCGGCCCACTCCATACTGAGTACTTATCCAGGTGTTCGCCTCCTGGCAGACACCACCGACGTCAAGAGAAAGGCCTACCGCACAATGACTGCGAAGCCCACTCGCCGCATGGCGCTGACAACATTCCTCATCCCGGCAGGCCACCACAAAGACTCGTGGCGTAGGGAAGGGAGCCGAATCGAGGAGGTCCCCAATCTGGACTTCATCGTCGAGCTTGCACAGATGGCCGAGAAGGCCAAGATCGATGCCGTCTTCTTGGGTGACATCGCCAATGCCAACCCGACACTGCGCGGAGACATCAAGACCAACGGTTACTTCGAACCGATCTCCACGTTGTCCGCCATCGCCGCCCGGACCACCGACATCGGCCTGATTGGCACCATGTCGACTTCCTTCGAAAGCCCGTACACGGTGGCCCGCCAGATCGCAGGCGTTGACCACATGTCCGGGGGACGTGCCGGGTGGAACCTGGTCACCTCCTTCGACGGATTCCAGAACTATGGATTCGACGCGATCCCCGAACCGGCCGAACGCTACCGTCGAGCCCGAGAGTTTGCGGATGTTGTGAAAGCCCTATGGGACTCCTGGGGCGATTATGCCGTCATCGCGGACCGGGCCTCTGGCAACTTCATCGATCCCACCAACGTCCGTCGAATCAATCACAAGGGCGAGTACTTCCAGGTGGAGGGTCCGGCCCCCGGACCACGGTCTCCCCAAGGCCACCCGGTGATCGTCCAGGCAGGATCCTCTGGCCCTGGGTTGGAGCTGGGAAGCTCGGTTGCCGATGCGATCTACACCGCCCAGCCAGTGAAGGAACGCTCGGTCGAGTTCTACGCCCAGGTAAAGAAGATGCTGGTGGACAAGGGACGGAATCCTGACCACACCAAGATACTGCCCGGCATCCTTCCGATCATCGGAAAGACGACGAAGGAGGCAGAGGAGCTGGCCGAAGAGCTGGGCAGCTATGTCAATCTGGAGTACGGGCGACAGCAGGTCTCCTCCGGTCTCGCCGGACTGGACCTGTCCTCGTTGGACTATGACGACACGATCCCTTCCGAATGGTTGAGAGATGAGCCGGAACTGGGAAGCCGTTACCACGTGTACCGGCGCAAGGTCGTCGACCAGAATATGACCCTGCGCGAACTGATCATCGACATGGCACGTTCTGCCGGTCACCAGTGGATCATCGGCACACCCCAGACGATCGCGGACAACATGGTGGACTGGTTCGAGTCCGGAGCCTGTGACGGTTTCAATCTAAACTCGCCATACAATCCGGGAGGTATGCGTCAGATGTGCGACCTGCTGATTCCGGAGCTGCAGGACCGCGGCTACGTCCGGACTGAGTACGAGGGAACTACCTTGCGCGAGCACTTTGGCCTACCTCATCCTGCTGCCTGATTTGCTCTGATGGAAACTACCGCCCTCCAGCCACCTGGTGTCGTACTCTGTCTGTGGCCCGGGCGGGCTTATTGGTAAATGAGCAGCCTCTCCAGCAGCAGATAAGCGCTGCAGCCGTTTGTGCGTGTACCACCAGGGTTGGCCGGGCTTGAGCCACGCCGGTGTCGAGGCCTTCGACCTTCGTTTTCCTCCCAGCATCCACGTTACTAATGGTCCCGCAAGCCGTGCCTCTATCAGCGATCAACCCCCGCCGGGCCGGGCCCGGCGGCAACGCCCCAACGCCCCGTGTGAGTCTTGATATGGCTCCGGAACCCGCTGGCAGAGTAGGTACTGGCCGCCTCTTCTTGACTCTGGCTCAACACCCCTGCCCGTTGGCGGGCCTTGGATCCGAATTGCCCTTTTTGGGGATGGCCGCCGGCGCCTGCTCGGCCCACACCGACAGCTTGATCAGAAGGCTGCCCAGACCTGATTCGGGACTGTGACCCATCACAAGAGTGCCTCGGACTGACCTTCGCCCGGGAGACACCGACCGTACCGCGGCCAGAAGGATCTACCCGTTCGCGCGGAAGGAACCTTTTATCACGATGACCACTATTGCCCACAACTAGCCCACTCGTCATCGGCCTGCAGTTACGGCGCGCTGCTCGCCGGCACCGCCATACGATCCGACTACCCGGTTGTGGAGGCTCCCAGGGTCAGGGTGTACGCCAGGGCCCGGCGCGATGCCGGGAAATCTGATCCGCTGGACGTGGCTGCAATCGCTGTCGCTACCCTGCCGCTTGAGGATTCCCAGCTGCGCATCCCGCGCCAGGACGAAGGAGTTCGAGCCTCATCAGCGTTTTCGTGGCCTCCAAGGAATAGATGAAGGTGGAGCACACAGCGAAGGCCAACGCCCTCATCACCCTCCTGCGCAGTGTCGACACCCGCATGCCCTTGGCAGAAAGCCAGTTCGTGGAGAGCTCGCACTGGCGCAGACGTGAAAAGGACCCGGCTAAAGCGACCGCCCCTTCGGAGTCGGTCCGTCTCGTCAAGCACATCGTTGCCCTTGACACAGAACTCAAGGACAACGAGACACGTACCATCAAGCTCCTGGGCGCCAGTCCCGCTGCAGCCCTGCCGGAGGAAACCGGCCTCCGCCCGATCACCGGCGCAGTGGTCTGCACCACATGATCCCATCTACTAGGTCAGTTCCCAGGCCGCATTCGCCACCCTCGTCAGTCGGTGCAAATCCCATCCCCGCCTCGTCCGGGAACACGGTCCGGCACGGGCTGGATTGGGGGAGCGTCAGGCACCTCAACAGCGCTCCGCACATGGCCACCGTCGCCAGAATGGTCTACGATCCAGCAACCCGAGCCTATGCCGAGCGCCGGAAGGCCGAAGGCAAGATCTAGTGTGAGACCCGCTGCCTCAAGCGCTACCCCACCCGGCGTCTTTACCGCACGCCAAACCTCGCTCTGTCCACCGTCACGCGAAGCAGGCCGCTTCGATTACCCACTTTTTGCTATCGCCCACAGCACGCACTATGACGTGCCTCACGAAAAGTGCTGTGCAATAGGTCTCATTTACGTTATGGTGTGGTTTATGCATTCTTCCCCTTAGAGTGTCATATCGAGCCAGATTCGAATGAGGAGTAAAGGCGCATGAAGAAGATGACCCGTATGCTGCCCCGTTGGGCCGCTCTTGCCATGGCGTGCACAAGTGTCATGGCGGTCACAGCCTGCGGCGGCGGCGACGCCGCTGAGTCCGCTGAGTCCGCCGAGGCGGAGACGATCACCGTGCTGCATGCACCCATCAACTACGAGCCGCTGTACATCGCCGAACAGGAGGGCTACTTCGATGAGGTCGGCCTGGACGTGGATATCCGCCCCGGTGGCACGGCCCAGGACAACCTGAGCCAGCTCGTAGGAGGATCGGCTGACGTCAGCACGGTCTCTTGGGACGCGGCCGTGACCGCTACCGCTGAGGACCTGCCTGTCAAGCTGATCTCCGGTGCGGGTCTCATCTCGGATGCGGTCGACACCTCCGGAGTCGTTGTGCGCAAGGACAGCGGCATCACCGACCTGTCCGACTTGGAAGGCAAGACGATCGCCTTCAACTCTCTCGGTTCCGGAGGCAACGTCCCGGTACTGCAGGCTCTCACTGACGCTGGCGTGAACCTGGACAGCGTCGAGCAGGTCGCACTGCCCTATGCCTCGATGCGTACCTCGCTGTCGAGTTCCCAGGTGGATGCCATCTTCCCGTCGGACAGCTTCTACAACCAGGTCATCTCTGATGACTCGTTTCAGGTGATCGCCAATCCCTCCCGCGAGTATCGCGCCGGGCTCGGCATCACGCTGTGGGCAGTCACAGACGCATGGCTACAGGAGAATGGGGAGACCGCCGAGAAGTTCAATGAAGCCATGGCCAAGGCTGTGGAATTTTACAACGACGATGCGAACGTGGACGCCGTCTACGAGGTGCGCAGCGAGGTGACCGGAAACTCCATTGAAGATGTCAAGAGCCCGCTGGTCGAACAGCGGTCAGCGATCGACCCAGAGGTGTCACAGAACACAACTGACGCTTTGGAGGAGTTCGGCATGGTCTCCAACCCCAAGAGCGTGGACGAGATCTTGTGGGAAGGAGCTCCGCGCACCTAAGCGGAGATGTGACATATGGCTACAACGACAACCACTCCGCTGGCGCTCAGCCGCCAACCCAGGATCGACTGGACGCTGACCCTCCAGCGGGTGATCGCCCTGGCAGTGATCCTGCTCATCTGGCAGTTCGCCGTGATGAGCGGGATCCTGCCCAAGATCACCCCCGGCATCCCCGAGATCCTGACCTCCATCTTCACCGTGGTCACTACGTCGAACTTCTGGAGCGGCTTCGGCCACACGCTCTTCGCCGCGTCGGCGGGCTGGCTAATCTCCTGTGCGATCGGCATCGTCTTGGGACTGCTGATCGGCACGATCCGTCCGTTAGACCGCTCAACCTCGATGATCGTTGAGTTCGGCCGCGCCTTCCCGACCATCGCGCTTATGCCGGTGATGATGCTGTTGCTGGGTGCCACGACGAACATGGAGATCACCATGGTGGTGCTGGCCGCGGTCTGGCCCGTGTTGGTGCAGTCGATCCTCGGATCACGACGACTGGATCCTGGCATCGTTTCCACCGCGAAGATCTTCCAGATTCCGAGGGGTTTGTGGTTCCGCAGAGTGTTGCTGCCGGCAGCCATGCCGTTCATCGCCACCGGCGTGCGCATCTCAGCATCCATCGCGATCCTGGCCGCGGTCGGTGTCGAGGTCCTGACCCAGGTGCCAGGGTTGGGACGACTAATCACCCTGGCCCAAGAGGCAGAGCGCTGGGATAACGCGTTCGCCTACTTGTTCTTCGCGGGCATCTTCGGCTGGCTCGTGGCCTCTTTGCTCGGCCGGGCGGAAGATCGCCTGCTCCGATGGAACAGGCAGAGTGATGACTGATCCCTCTGCGACCTGCACATCCGTCCCCTTCGATAATCTCCGATGCATTGAGCTCGAACCGTCCGGGAGCGTCACATGAGAACTCTGACAAACACGTTGTGGTGGCTCTGGCTGCCCGTCCTACTGATCGTCCTCTGGTGGTTCGGCTCGGCGAACAGCACCAACCTCTTCATTCCCCCGCTCTCGCGGATCCTCGACGTGATGGTCCGGGATCTTACCAACGGTGTACTGCTGCAGGCCATGAGCGTGAGTCTCTCCAACCTGGCGATCGGCCTGTTCATCGCGGTGGTGGCGGGCGTGCCGCTAGGGCTCATCCTGGGCGAGACAAAACGACTACGGCTGATCCTCGACCCCTACATCCACTTCGTGCGCTCCGTGCCACAGTCAGCCTTGGTTCCGCTGATCATCGGCATCTTCGGGTTGGGCTCTACCTCAAAGATCTACGCCGTGGCCTTCGCCTGCGTCTGGCCGATCCTGCTGAACGCGATCGATGGAAGTTTGGGCGTGGAGGTCGGGGCGCGACGGGTGTCCCGCGTCTTCGGTATCCCGCGGATGCTCTACTACCGTCGCGTGGTGCTGCCCGGTGCCATGCCACAAATCATCGCCGGCATCCGCGTCGCCCTGCCAATCGGCATTGTCGTCATGGTAGTGAGCGAGCTCTTTGCCTCAAACGTCGGGCTGGGCTTCTACATCCTGAACGCCTCCAGCACTTTCCAGATCCCGGAGACTTGGAGTGGGGCACTGCTGGTGGGTGTCATCGGCTACATCCTCGTGATCGGCTTCAGCCTGATCGATAAGCAGATACTGGCCTGGTATTACAAATCCGGCGCCCACTGATGCGCCCCACGTCTTTTACGACGTCTTTTACAAGGAGTCTGAATCATGTCTAACACCGAAAGCGTCCAAACCGGTACGCTGACAAGCATCAACGGAGATGTCCTGCTGCGCGTCACAGATCTCTCATTGGGCTACGGGGAGGGTGCTGACGAGAAGCGCATTATCGATGACCTGAGCCTCACTGTCGGCAACGGGGAGTTCGTCTCGATCGTCGGCCCGTCCGGCGTCGGCAAAACCACTCTGCTCAAAGGCCTGTCTGGGCTGCTTAAGCCCAAGGCCGGTCAAGTTCTGGTGAGCGGGGGTCCCCTCGAGGGACCGCACCGTGATGTGGCAGTGGTCTTCCAAGACTACTCTCGATCCCTGATGCCCTGGATGACCACCCGCGACAACATCGCCTTCCCGCTGCAGGGGCGTGGCCAGAAGAAGCCCTCGCGCAACAAGGCTGCAGACGAGGCCCTGAATGCCGTGGGGCTGGGAGGCCAGGGGGACAAGTACCCGTGGGAGATGTCCGGTGGTATGCAGCAGCGTGTGGCCATCGCCCGGGCACTGGCGTACAACGCCAAGGTGTTGCTGATGGATGAGCCGTTCGCCTCCGTCGATGCGCAGACACGCTTCGACCTCGAAGATCTGGTGATCGACCTCCGGGAGAAGCTCGGGGTGACGATTATGCTCGTCACTCACGACGTGGACGAGGCCATCTATCTGGCTGACAGGGTGATCGTCATCGCCGAGAATCCGGCGACCATCGTGGATGTGATCGAGACCGGATTCGGCACGCACCGCGATCAAGTCGCCACCAAGGCGGACCCGCGGTTCCATGACGCCCGCGGGCGCATCCTGACCCGTCTCCGCAAGTAGCAACCTGGCTCCGGACGCTTCCGTCGGGGCGTGAGATCGGCCGTCAGAACAGGTGCGATGCGGGCAGGTGAGGAGGTTGTCTTCAGTGTGAGCAGCCATCTCACCTGACCGTGATGGCCTCGTTGACCGGACGATGCCATGCGAGCGAGACTCAGTGAGATCTAGATCGATCACTTCCTGGCCTAGGCCCGGTCGTCGGCCGGCCAGATAGATGGGCGGGGGCTCCTCGTCGTAGTCGTAGATGTGGTCCAAGTCCGTGTAGAGCTCCACGAAAGCGTCGGCGCGCTCGACTCACTGTGGGCCGATGTTGTGCATGGCACTGTGGGCATCGGACACGTCAGCAGGCAGGGTCTGTGCTTGTGCCGGCGATCACCCTAGGCGACCTAAGTCGGCAACCGACTGGACGTGACCTAATGTACATCCTGCCCTTGCCCTGATCGATTCGACCCCTTAATGCCTACGTGGCAGACAGGAAGAATGGAAGTCATCCCCGATTATGTGCCGATTCTGGGTTCAACGTATCCACGAAGGAGAGCATGGGTTGCAGGCCCTTCGCATGCGGCTTGACGTGGCCGAAGGCCCGGCGCATGGCTGCTAGGAGGGACTTCGGTGCATGCCGGATCGATGTAGAGCTCAAAGATGAAGCCTCCGCCCCAGTGACGGCGAAGCCGTGCTAGACGCCAGCATCAGCGGTGTGTCGCTGATCAGCAGATATCCGGCATCGATGGCGTGCTGACGAGCGATATTCATGCCGCGTTTCCTTCCGCCGATCACGGGTTCAGGCACGGACGGTGTCTCTCTAGAGCATGATGATGAGGATGACAAGAATGCACCATCAAGCCGAGGCCTGCGTCACATCCAACAAACTGTCAGACTGGGGTATTCGCTGTGCCTCCGGAAGGAACCCCACCTCGAGGATGTTATTCATGGACTTCGTGTAGTGCTCTCGCAGTAGCCGTCCTGCTAACTGGGCGTCCCGATCCACCACGGCCTGCAGGATGTCTCGGTGCTCCTGGTCCATGTCGCGGCTCGCCGACTTTTGTGAAGGCGCCGACCAGCGTCGGTGCAGGGAGTTCTCATCGGCCAGCACGGAGGTCAGGTCGATCAGTACGGGCAGCCCACACGCCGAAAGCATCTTCTTGTGGAAGTTGTCATGGGCCTCGACCCACTCGGGGTTTAGCTCCAGGATCCCGTCCGAGAAGCGTGGAATGCGCTCCAGCATATGATGGGCGGCGAAGACTTCAGACTCCCAGTGCAGGTCGCCGCGTTCGATGGCGAGCTGGATGCCGAACTCCTCGGCGCGGCACCTCAGCTCGTTGAAGTCCCGCAGCTCATCGAGCGAGATCTGGGGAACGAAGAAGCCACGGTTCGGCTTGAGCTCCACCAGTCGGTCTCCAGAGAGTCGAGTTAGAGCTTCCCGCACGACGGTGCTGGAGGTCTCATAATGCTTAGATAGGGGCATCAGCTGCAGGTTCTGCCCCGGGAGCCAGCGCCCGGCCAGGATGTCTTTGCGTAGCCGGTCGCGTAAGCCGGTGCTTAGTGTTTCGGAATTGCCGCTTCGAGCCATGACTGCAATATACTTCAAATTACGCAAAAGGGTTACAACTGACACGTGTGTATATTATCGCCCGGCAGTGCGTTATACCCGTGGGTGTGGCTTGGCCAATTCGACAAAGAACCCCGCGTGCTCGTAGCCACCCCCGTTACGTTCTTGGTATGCCCTGAACAATCTTCGGCTGGTATTGTCCCTCGGGTCGAGGCAGCGTCCTCGACCGAGTTCAGGCCTTGGTGACCGGCCTCGCATGCGATTCGTCGTGGGACGCACCGGGGTGTGCTGGGGCAAGAGTATGTTGCCGTCTCGGCTGAACCGCCTGTCACGTTCCCTCACCGTCTGCGACGGGCCGAACGCAGGCCGTAGATCGGCCAGGCGATCCCGCACCGGTACCGGTAGATGATACCTCAAACGATCTAACGGTGATCCGGAAAGGCCTGCCCCGCTGCCCGTCCGAAGGCGGGGGTATCGGTTCGATACGGGTCCATTGCCCCTCAGTGAAAACCTCGAAAACGTGACACGCTTCCAAGCGTTCCAGCTAACTCATCACATTTAGGAGACACACCCTAAAGCCCGACATCGAGCCTGTGCGATCGTTCAGGGTGCTCTCCTCTCGTGTCGCCGACTCAGCGCTGCTCGCGCAGCCGAGCCGGCCAAACGCCCTGTTTGCCGGGATTTACGACTCCATTGGGATCCAAGGCATCCTTCAGGGTCTCCTGGAAGCGCAGGACCGCATGGTCATTGAAGGAGAACTCGGCGGCGATGTCGTCCATATTGTCGATGTGGCCCCGGTAGGGGGTGTAACCGCGGCGAGCCGCGGCCTGCCGGACCTCCTCGTACAGTGCGCGCGCCCGAGCCAGCTGCTCCTCGTTGCCATTCTCGAAGAAAATCATGGTGACATGTACTAGATGCCTGGCATAGATATGGTAGCCGATGTAGAGATCGAAGCCGTACTTAGTGTAAAGAGCCTTGACCACGTTGTAGAACTCCATTACCGCGTCGCCGCGAGCGGGCAGAAGGGGTGCGATGTCGATGTGGCCGCCGTCCTCGGCATACCAGCCGAGGGTGTCGTAGGCCTTCAGCGACGGGACTCCGGCCATCGTGGTCTGGTCCTTCGTGTCGATGTCGTCGTAGGTGACCGGCTGGCCGTCCTTGCCTTCATAGATACGTGCCTGCACATTGAATCCGGGACCGTCGAAGGCAGCCTCGATGATACGCAGCCGTTCGCGAACCATGCCCGGATCCCCGTAGAGGGCGAAACGGGCGTTCCAGTGGCCGATGCCCATCTTGTCGCGCATCTGTTCCACGACATCGTCCGGGATGGATCCTTTGCCCTCATACCAGGAGGACCGAGGGCCCTGCATAGTCCCGGCACGAACCACGTTGCCGACCAGGCAGTTGTTCTGGAAAACCTCGCGTCGGCGTAGATCAGCGATGGTGTCAATCAGCTGGGGAAGATCCTCCACCCGGTCTACGTTGATGTCACCGGATGCGAAAACCTCGGGCCAGGGCATGAGCCAGAGGCCTGCGCGCACGACGATCCCGAGGCCGGACTGGGTGAACAGCTGGTCGATGTTGGGTCCAAAACCGCCCTTGAAGACATTGGCCAACGGGCTATCCTCCAGTGCCCACATGCCGGTGCGGAGTAGAGACCCGTCCGGCAGGACGACCTCCAGCCCGCACAGCTGCTGGACGTGGTCTCCATACGGAGACATGCCGTAGCCGCGGTCCAACGCGTTGCCGAGAACGGACCCCCAACCCAGGGCTGGCACTGAGACGAACAGGGGAAGCTTGTTCTCCTGGATGTGATCGAAGAGGTTGAAGAATGTCACGCCGGGCTCGATGACCGCGTAGGCCAACTCCGGGTCTACCTGGTGGATGGCGTCCATCCTGCTCAGGTCCAGGACGACCTGATCCTGGGTGCGGGGTGCCGACCCCCCATAGCCCAGGTTCTTGCCTCGGGAAACCGTCCATAGCAAGGTACTCGTCTCGTTGGCAAGACGGACGACCTCTTGGACCTCTTCGACGCTTCCGGGGCGCACGCCAGGGACCGCATCGCGGCCGGAGTGCAGAGGGAATGGGTCAGCGTATGCCCTCTCGCCCCCCGGTCGGACTACATTCTCTTCTCCGACGATGGATGCGGCCCTGTCAAGGAAGATGGCGGTCATGGTGCTCCTGAGAGTCCGGTCCGGCAGGTCAGTTGGACGGTGCGGAAGGGTGTGTTGGCAGGCAAAGCTGCATGCCGATGCTACTCCACAATCATGGGCGGAATGCATTCTTAAGTAAAATGTCGATTCTCTCGAGAAGCTCCGGCAAGGTGATCAACTGCAGAAGTCCTTTGAAATTTACCGCAAAGACCCGCCCGTATCCTACTTGTCAGGGCATACGCCCTTGAGAATAGGACAAATGCCTCTTATGCTGTCCTTACAGGTCGAGAGAGGACATCCAGATGAACGAACGCCACGTGGCACGCTGCACGGATGCAGTGGTAGTTGGAGCGGGGCCGGTCGGGATGACGGCGGCTGCACTGCTGGCCGCACGCGGAATCGCCGTGATGGTCCTGGAAATGCGCTCCGGTACCAGCGAGGAGCCGAAGGCAATCAGCATCGATGACGAGGCCTTGCGCACCTACCAGCAGGCAGGCATCGACCACGAAATTTCCAGCATTATTGTGCCGGGAACCGGAACCCGTTATTACGACGCCGACAACCGTCCGATGTTCCAGGCCCGCAGCGCGATCCCCTACCGTTTGGGCCACCCCTTCAAGAACCCCTTTGCGCAGCCCGACCTTGAAAGGGTTCTAGCCAAGGGCCTGATCAACCACAATCTGGTCACGTTGCAGTACAACACCAAGGTCACGCACGTAGAGCAGGACGATGCCTTCGCCTATTTGACCGCCGCAGGCCCGGCCGGTACCGAGACCATCGCCGCCCGCTATGTCCTCGGCGCAGACGGGGGCCGATCGATCGTCCGAGAACTTGTGATGGACAACGCCATGTCCGGTCGTAGCTATTCGGACGTCTGGCTGGTGGCTGACACCCTCGAGGATCCGCACACCGAGCGCTACGGGATGCACCACGGCGACCCGAACCGCCCGCACGTGATCGTTCCAGGTTTGAACGGCCGCTGCCGCTACGAATTCCGCCTCTTCGACGGCGAAGGAGAACCGGGCCATGCCCCGGACTTCGAAATGATCAAGAAGCTGGTGGCCCCGTACCGCGACATCGAACCTCAGCAAGTCCAGCGCGCCATCAACTACCGTTTCAACGCTGTCAACGCTGACCGCTACCGCGCAGGCAGGTTCTTCGTGCTGGGCGACGCGGCCCACATGATGCCGCCGTTTGCCGGCCAAGGCCTGAACTCGGGAATCCGCGACGCCGCGAACCTGACGTGGAAGGTCGCTGAGGTCATCCAAGGCAAGGCGCCGGACAGCATTCTCGACAGCTATGAGCCTGAGCGCAAGCCCCACGCCGGGGCGATCATCGCGCAGTCCGTCCGCTTGGGCAGCGTCGTGATGAGCACATCCGAGCGGCTGGCACGCCACCGTGACAAGATCATCCGTAAGTCACTCGCTAGCAATGAAGGCCGGGCCTTCTTCGAGGAAATGCGCTACCGCCCCGTCGCTCAGTTCGACTCGGAGCTGACGGTCACGGAGAACGCCGGACGCGCCATCGGCCAGCCGCTGGTCTTCGACACCAGCTCGCGGACCACCGCGCGGATGGACCGCATCGTTGGCGACGGCTGGGTGCTGTTCGGCGTCGACGTGGTCCCCGGGGACTGGACGGATGCCAACCAACTGGCGCGGCGTTTCGGCGCTTCGCGCTGGTACATCCCATTCGACGACATCCAGCCGCGTGAGGCCGACGTCGACGGCCTGCTAATCGACTTGGATGGTTCGCTCTACCGCGAATTCGAAGACTACCGGGGGTACTTTGTACTCGTCCGCCCGGACCGCTTCACCTCCGCGGTGTTCGCCCCAGCCGAGCTGCCCGCCGTCCTGGACAAAACCGCCTCGCTGCAGCTGTC
Organism: Arthrobacter sp. TJ-170; assembly: GCF_058269305.1. Lineage (NCBI taxonomy): Bacteria > Bacillati > Actinomycetota > Actinomycetes > Micrococcales > Micrococcaceae > Arthrobacter > Arthrobacter sp. TJ-170. The sequence goes on from NZ_JBZCNL010000007.1 coordinate 23,526, forward strand.
TGGCCCGCTACTTCCTACCGCTGCCCGCTAGAACCTACTGAACCCACCGATTGACGAAGGAAATACCATGGAACGTCCAGCACGAGTCATCCTCGAGGAAAAGGGCGCTGCCGGCGCCCTGGGTGAAACCGCGGTCTCCCACATCGGTTTCCGTGTCCCCGACGTCGAGGCGGCCGAAGCCTTCTACGGCCGGGTCCTCGGCCTGATCCGCCACGCGGAGCTGCCCGACGGCGTCCGGCTCGGCTGGGGCAGCGGCCACCACGTCCTCGACCTTGTCGAAGGCCCCAAGGGGCTGGCCTACTACGGCTTCGAGGTCCGCGATGCGGGCGGTCTGGCCGGCATCCGCGAACGCCTCGAGACCGCAGGCCACGATTTGCGCGAGCTCGACGCCTCCTACATAACCGCCCCACTGGGCAAGCCCGAAGGCATCGCCGTTACCGATCCGGACGGCACCGAGGTCCACTTCCACACCCAAGTCCAGCGCCAGGGAGAAAACACCGCCGACACCGGCCGCCGTCCGATCAAGTTCCAGCACACCACGCTGGGCACCGGCGACGTCGCCCGCTTGGTCTCCTTTTACACCGACGTGGTTGGTTTCCGCATCTCCGACCAGCTCCAGGACGGAAAGTTCTGCTGGCTGCGCTCGGACAAAGACCACCACACCCTCGCCGTCGTGTACGTCGGCGCGGGCGGGGACATCGACCACTACTCCTACGACCTTGCGGGGTGGCAGGACTTCAAGGCCTGGTGCGACCGCCTCACCGAACTGAACGTGGACGTGGCCTGGGGCCCGGGACGCCACGGTCCGGGCAACAACCTCTTCGTATTCTTCGACGACCCAGCCGGCAACCACATCGAGCTGTCCGCCGAGATGGAGAAGTTCTACGACGACCGCGTCACCTACGTGCCGCGTCGTTGGAAATCGATCCCCAACAGCGTAAACCTCTGGGGCGGCCAACTGCCGAACTGGCGCAAGGTCAGCCAGCCCAATTGATCATTCCCACGGAAAGCAAGGAACTCTCATGGCATACGCAAACTACGAACACGACGGCCGCCTGCGGGTCGGTGAGGTCCAGGGCAACTTCCTGGTTCCACTCGACGGCATCACGGAGATCGGCCCGAACACCCCCCTCGAGGCCCTGCGCGGGGCGGCGCGGCTGGACGGCGAGCAAGTTGCCGTCCACGCGGTGCGGTTGCGGCCAGCCTCCCCCGCGGCCGCACGGATCGTCTGCGTCGGGCTGAACTACAAGGCGCATATCGAGGAAACCAGGCGGGACCTGCCCACCTACCCCGTAATGTTTCCCAAATACGCCTCCAGCTTCATCGGCCCGACCGACGACATCGTGCTGCCTCCCGAGGCGGAGCAGGCCGACTACGAAGGCGAACTCGCCGTCGTCATCGGCAGGGCCGGCCGCCGCATCAGCGAAGAGGACGCGCTGGAACACGTGCTGGGCTATGCGGTCTGCAATGACGTGACCATGCGCGACTACCAGTACAAGACGCACCAGTGGATGCAGGGCAAGGCTTGGGACAACTCCACCCCGATCGGCCCTTACGTCGTGACGCCGGAGGAGGTCGACCTCACCTCCGCGAGCATCAGCACCACGCTCAATGGTCAGGTCGTACAGAAGTCCGACCTTTCGCACTTGATTTTCAGCATCCCACGGTTGATCGCGACCGTCTCGGAGTTCACCCGCCTCGAGCCCGGCGACGTGATCCTCACCGGCACCCCCTCCGGCGTCGGCTATCGCCGCGACCCGCAGATTTTCCTGCGCAACGGCGACACGGTCACCGTCGAGATCGAGGGCATCGGTCGGGTAACCAACAAGGTCGTCGCCGAAGCCCTATAGGGACGTCCCGCGGCCTGCTAGCTGATACGAACGGCACCAGGCCGCAGGGCCGTGCCCAGTGAAACCGGGCGACGTTCACGCTTCCGATCACGGATCGGCCTATCGATAAGCTGAGGCACATGAGTTTACAGGCTTCCACCAGCGGATATCGAGATCGCAACAGCACAGCGGACCGCGCACTGACCATCCTCGAGATGTTCAACGAGGCGAAGCTCTCGGTTTCCGCCGTGGAGGTGGCCGCAGCACTGTCGGTGGCCCGGTCTACGGCCTACCGGTACCTCGAGTCACTGGTTTCGCGCGGTTTCCTCGAAGAGTCGCCCGCCGGAGGCTTCCGATTGGGACTCCGGATCCTCGAATTGGCGCGCGTGGCCCGACAAGGCTATGGGCTCTCCGAGGTGGCACTGCCTCAGATGCGTGCGCTATGCGATCGATTCGGAGAGGCGGTACTGCTCACGCGACGGGCCGGAACTTCCGTCGTATGCCTCGAGCGTGAGGCACCCCTGGGTCGGCTGCTGCGCATCTCCTATGAGCGCGGTAGCCAGCTGCCCCTGACGGCTGGCGCTTCGGCGCTGGTCCTGCTCGCATGGCTGGACGACGCCCAGGCCCGCGAGCTGTTCGACGCCATTGAACGGCCCCGATTCACCGAACGCACCCTGTCTGAGCCGGAAGATCTCTTGGCCCGGCTGCATGAGATTCGCGCGGCCGGGTACGCGATGACCCACGCAGAGGTCGACGCCGACGCCCTCGGCATTGCCGCCCCCATTTTCGATCCGCGCGGAGAGGTCGCCGCCGGTTTAAGCGTGGTGGCCCTGGGCAGCCGCGTGGACGCCGAAGAACGCCAAGAGATCATCACGGCCGTCCGGAACTCGGCCGAGCAAATCAGCAGCACCCTTCGTACCGCCGCCGGATAACAAATAGGCCACCCTCACCGCTCTGCGTCGCGCTCCCCGCCCCGTTCCATCTCAGCCCACGTATGGAGGCAACCCACGTGAGTCTCATAAGTTCACGGTATCTGTGCCCGCCCGTCGATATGCGACATCGACACCGTGCCTTACCTGCGCCGGCTACCGTGATTTGCAAGTGGCAAGTTGCTGTTGCCACATCAACTTTCGGGCGGCCGGCCGTCAACCTTTCCAAGCAACTCGTTGAACAAGACGCCAGTCAGGTCACGAAGTGCTTGATTCGTGTAAGGGATAAAAGGTACGTCGAAAATTCAGTCTGCTTCATTCAGAAATGGAAATGTAACCGCCTCAGACCCTTCGGGAATGCCACCCGATCGGCTCTTATCTCCGGAGAAGATAATGCGGAATCCCCTTCCATCTTCCGTTCTGAAGCTAACCCAGTTCGACACGGGAGCCCCTGCTGGGTGGTCTAACAACGTGCGGTACTGGCGGGCATGCTCCAGTGATTCGCAGGCAGATCCGGCGGCCGGGTAAGCCCTGGAGACAGCTTCCATAAACTTCTTCATGCTGCGAACGGGCAGACTGTTGAAGACCGCCGGAAAAACAACTGTGACGGCGGCAAGGCTAGACAAGATTTTTATACAAGCCTTGGAAGGAGCTCTCGTAGCGGTCTTACACATCATGCTGGTTCATAGCCCCATCGACCCATCCGGGTACTGGGCAACGGAAGCGGGACGACGCTTAGGACCGAGCTGACGAGCGGGGTGAACAAAATCCACCACCCAAACTCAGATCGGGATGCTCGACCGGAAAACTCTGCGTAGTTGGTGAAGCCCGTCTCGATTGCTTCGAAGAGAGTCAAGAGCGGCTCCTCTCGAGGTCGCTTTGTTGGTTGGTTGGCGGTCCACTACTCAGGTCGAGTTTTCACAGATTGGAAGGGTGCGTAGTCGATGCCGGCCAGCTCGACGCTTCTGTTCCAAAGCCGAACGGCTATGTTGCGGTCCAGCACGCGTCTAACAGGTCTTACGAGAGTGGGTGCACCACGGATCTCGCCCGGCCCGGAAGGACCGTGAAACTCCCCGCCCTGATATCCGGGTGCGTTGCGGCATACAGGGTCGACAAGGCACCGGCAGCGCCGGACTGGCTCATCAGCTTGATGAAGCCGCTGAAGAAATCGAGCATGGTTGATGGCTGCATACCCGCCGTCAGGTTCGTACTGGCCGGGCCAGGGTGGGCGGTCACGGACGTCAGGTCCGAACCAGCGGCGCGTGCCCGGCGGTCGAGCTCCATCATGAAATACAGGTTGGCGATCTTACTCTGTCCATAGGAGTCCCACCGGCGGTAGCCGCGTGTCGACTGGAGGTCGTCGAAATTAATGCGTCCGCGCTTATGGGCGAGGCTGGAGAACGTGACAACGCGGGCCCGACCCCGCCTCCTGCAGGTTGGGCAGCAAGAGACCTGTCAGGGCGAAGTGGCCGAGGTGGTTGGTACCGAGCTGGAGTTCGAACCCATCCGCAGTCGTGGCCCTCGGAGTTGCCATGACTCCGGCGTTGTTGATGAGGATGTGGATCGGCCCGGTGAGCCCGGCCGCGAAGTCCCGGGACGGATCCGAGGCTGGCAAGGTCCAGCACACGCATGTTCACCCGTCCGTTTCCCGTAGTGAGCTGACCCGCCGTTCGGCTTCGTGCCCATGCTGCTCGTTTCGACAAGCTAGGACCACGTCGCGGCCACTACCTGCCAACCCGACGGCGGCCTGCAGTCCAAATCGGCTGTTGGCACCGGTGAGGACGGCTCGTTTACCCGTTAGGTCATTTACTGCATCCACCGTGAAGTTACTCATCGTGTTCCGGCCCTGCCGGCTGGCAGCCAGCGGTCACCACGCTTGGTCACGTACTGCCGGACCAGGTACGGCCAGGGAAGGATGACGAGGACAATCACGAGCAAAGAGCAGTTGATGGCCACACTGGCGGTGGCGCCGTTGAGGTCGTCACCGGCGAGCCAGAGCGGCAGCGCTACTGTGCTTAGCCAAATCACCTTCCACACCAGCTCAAACAGCAGGAGCGGGATCATCTGCACCGGGTAGCGGACACCTAGGAAGAACAGCAGCGACAGCGCAACGAGCATGCACAACACCACACCTTCCATCAGCACCAAGGACGAGTCATGCCCGATCAGGAGCGGCCACCGGGTGACTGCCAGGCCGAGGGCCATGAACAGGTAACCCGCACGCAGCAGGTAGAGACGGGGGAGGGAAAACGTTTGGCTGGTCGACGTGGCGGATGCCGCGTCTGGGTTGGGCTCAGTTGTTGCAGGGGATGTCATGGCATTCTCCTAGTTCTATGAGCTGCACAGGTGTGAAGCTCATATACAGAGGGTGCGCTGCCGCGAAGACGCGGTTAAGTTTTGTTGCCAAAACTGGGACGGCAAGACCCGCACGATGCTCACAATCGGAAGGTGGATGGCAACGCTCTGTGGGCATCGCCAGGTACTCCCCGCCGGGCGATTCATCGCAAGCCTCAACGGGCGGGCCACGTCATCCATGCCGGAGGGATGGTAAGTGATGATCCAACACGAGCAACTATGGCCGTGCGGGAATGCTCGACCTCGGCACAGAGACTTACCAAGTCGCTGAGGTGGAATCAGTTTGCTTTGACAACCCGCACCGGGACTCGATCGCTGGACCGTCGCAAGCGAAAGGGCGGATCTAGCTTCTACAACTCATAATGATGACGTTCCTGGCGGGTCCCACGTTGGATCTGAATTTTCACGAGCGGCCTGTCGCGTTTTCGTGCGCGTTACTAGGCTTTATCTCTTGTGGACTTAGCGCGGACGTGCATCCGCTCGCCCTGCCCGCCAAACACACTGAGAACTTCCGCCGGCCGTTCCCCTGTGCTGCCGAACCAGTGAGGTACGTGAGTGTCGAATTCAGCTACCTCTCCAGGGCCTAAAACCAGGTCATGATCTCCAAGGACAAGCCGCATACGGCCCGAGAGGACGTACAGCCATTCGTATCCCTCATGGGTTTTCAGTTCCGGGGTGGATTTGGAGGTGGGAATGATGATTTTCCACGCCTGCATCCCTCCAGGCTGGCGGGTCAGCGGGATCACGGTACGTCCATTGGCGTTGGCTGGCTTCAGGCGGATGCGCGGGTCCCCGACCTCCGGGGCGCCGACCAGCTCATCCAACGGAACGTGAAACGCTAACGCCAGGGGAAGGAGGAGTTCCAGGCTCGCACGCCGCTGCCCTGTCTCAAGCCGGGAAAGCGTGCTCTTGGATATACCAGTGGCCGCGGAAAGGCTGGTCAAGGTGACACCGCGCCGGGTGCGCAGTTGCTTCAGTCGGGCGCCAATGTGGTCAAGTGTTGCCTCAATCGCAGTTGTCTGGTCATCCACAAAACCCATCCAATCACCCGCAGGACCCACCGCACCTCTGCATTCCCGGAAACAGCAACGTTCGTTGGCAGGCCCGGAGTGCGTGGGCACTCTAGGGTTATGAGCAATTATGACGCAGTAATCATTGGCGGCAGTGCCGCCGGATTGTCGGCAGCACTGGTTCTATCCCGAGCCCGCCGCAGGGTTCTAGTGGTTGATTCGGGTGCTCCGCGGAACGCCCCGGCTTCACGGATGCACGGATTCTTATCTCAAGACGGTCTACCGCCAGCCGAGCTCCTTGCCATCGGCAGGGCCGAGGTGAAGGGCTACGGTGCAGAGGTCCTTGAGGGAACTGTCACGGAACTGATCCGCTGCGGACAAGACCGGTTCCAAGTGCTGCTCTCCGGCGGCCAACGTGTTGCCGCACGGCGCCTGCTCGTGGCCACCGGCCTGCGCGATGAACTGCCCGACATTGAAGGCCTCAGCGACCGGTGGGCACGCGATGTTCTGCATTGTCCGTACTGCCATGGATACGAGGTCCGCGACCAGCAGCTTGGAGTCATTGATAGCTCCCCCGAGGCCGTACGCTACGCACAGATCGTTCGACAATGGACCCAAGATTTGGTCTTGTTCGTACCGGCCGGGTCCCTAACCGTTCCCCAGCGCTCCGAGCTGCTAGCCCGGGCCATCCGGATAGTCGAAGGCACCGTGAAGCGGGTCGTTGTAGAGAATGACCGCCTCCTCGGAGTGGAACTGGATGACGGCCGCATCGTCCGCCGTGACGCGTTGTTCGTGCCGCCGCGCTTCCTCCCGAACAACGACCTTCTGACCGGCATCGGCTGCCAGACTGACGAAACAGGCTGGCCCGTCAAGGACAGTACCGGCCTCACCACTGTTCCCGGCCTCTGGGTAGCGGGCAACGTGTCCAACCCGCGGGCCCAAGTCATCACCGCAGCCGGCGAAGGATCCGCCTCCGCCATGGCAATCAACGCCGACCTCATTGAAGCCGACGTCCGAGACGCCGTCCACAACTTCAACCTCGGCATCTGACAAGAAACTTCGACACACTGCCCGCCCATTCCGCCCATAGACACTCCTGGAGTACCGATGTCCGCATCCACCGCGACCCACCGCCCCACACCACCAACGAAACACCAGCTCGCGCTGATGATCTGGCTGGCCGTCTTCCCCACACTGACCATCATCAACCTTGCCTTCGGGCACTGGCTGGAAATGCTGCATCCTGTCCTGCGCACCTTCGTGCTCGCCACTATTGCGGTTCCCATCGTGATTTACGGCATCATGCCGCACCTTCACCGCCTGCGCGGCCGCATCCTCGCCCGAGGACATCAGAGGGCTTGATATGTGATGGCCTAGGGAGCGGATGTTCTGTCTGGTCCCTATACAGGCGGATCGGGCACCACACTTCGCCAATGTGTGGACCCCACAGGGTCAGAACCCATCCTCGCGGTCCAGAATGGCCGTAATGGTTTAGCACCTGGTTTCTGATACCAACTGAAACGACCAGCACACAAATCAACGCTGCAGGTCACAAACGGTCCTTTTTACACCTGCACAGACGCCAATAACAGCCCGGCAGCCGCGGCCGCACCGGCGGACGCCCATCCGGGTACGGGCCTTGCCGGCAGTGAACCGGGGCCAGGCATGAGAACGCCCTGCCGGGGCCATCCGGACCTGCCACAGCCCCGGAAAACCGCTCGGGTATAGTGTCTGAATGGTTCGTGGACTTGCCGACATCGGGGCGGAGGGTGTCTTGCTTGCCGGCGCGGGGCGCGCCGTGCTGCTGCAGATCGCCCATCCTGCCATCGGTCATGCCATCGCTGAACACAGCAACTTCTCCGAGCGCCCCCTGGACAGGCTCCGCAGCACGATGAGCTACGTGTACGCCGTGGTCTACGGCACCTCGGGCCAGGTGGCCGCCGTCAGGCGTGCCGTGAACCGGGCCCATGCCCGTGTCCGCCGCCAGCCGGACGCCGCCTCGAGGGGGTACAACGCCTTCGACGCCGAAACCCAGCTCTGGGTGGTGGCAACCCTGTACGACACAATGGTCACGGTCCACGAGAAGATCCACGGCCCGCTCGACGAGGCCTCGGCCGATGTTGTCTACCGCGAGTACGCCAGGATCGGCACTGCCCTGCAGCTGCCGGAGAAAATGTGGCCGGCTGACAGGGCGGCCTTCCGTGAATACTGGAACCGCACCCTGGCCGGACTGGAAGCCGACGAGGTCGCGGTGCGCGTTGCACGTGACCTGCTTTATCCGTCAGCCGGACCGGTCGTGATGCGCCTGGTCATGCCGCTGGCGCGCCTGATCACGGCAGGGCTCCTGCCGCGCCGGCTTCGGAAGGACTTCCGGCTGCCGTGGAACCAGCGGCACCGTCTGTGTTTCAAATGCACGATAAGTCTGTTGGCCAGGGTTTATCCGCTGCTTCCGCAACGGATCAGGCACTGGCCGAAGAACTATTACCTTGACCAGCTCGCTCCAGCGTCGGGCCACACATAGCAAGGCCGGCACCGTGCGGCTACCCCGGAGGCAAGGAGCCGGCAGCCCAACGCCGATAACGGCCCATTATGTTGACCAAACGGTACGAGCATTGGAGTCACTCGTCGCGGCTTGGTTCCCGAGCGGCCATCGTCGGGAGGATGCAGGACGGTGCTGATGATGTTCTTCCTGATGGCTACGGCCAAACGCTCGAGGCTCTAAAGCGCCGTGTCCGCGATGCCTGGCGTCGGACCTCTCGGCGGCCTTCGATTAGATCGACCCACTAACCGACAGGGATGAATAAGACACCACTGCCGCCGCAGATTGGCTGCTCACGGTGTACTCGACGCAACACCTGACGAGTAGATAATTGGTCAGGGCATCGGCCCTCGCGATCTAGTGATGATCTGCGATCTAGTTTCAGGGGACGGGGCGCTTCAGCTACAGGAGAGGTAGGCACTTCTCCGCGTCGGTCCGGCCGCTGCCGTGGAAGACTGCTGGTATGGAGGCCCCAGCGCGTGACCACGACCTCGTCCTCTTCGGTGCGACCGGCTTCGTCGGTGAACTGATCGCCGGATATCTTGCGGACCACGCTCCGCCGGACCTGCGCGTGGGGCTCGCCGGGAGGTCGAGAGTGAAGCTCGAGGCCGTACGGTCCAGGCTGCCCGTCGCCGCACACGACTGGGCCCTCATCGAGGCCGACTCGGATCACCCTGACTCGCTCGCTGCGCTGGCCGCGGGCACCAGGGTTCTCTTCACCACGGTGGGTCCCTACGCGAAGTACGGACTGCCCGTCGTCGAGGCGTGTGCCCGCGCCGGCACCCACTACGGGGACCTGACGGGCGAGGTGTCCTTCATCCGTGAAGCCATCGACCGTTGCGACACCCTGGCAAGGACTACCGGTGCACGGATCGTCCATGCGTGCGGCTACGACTCCGTCCCGTCGGACCTCGCAGTGCTCCTCCTACACCGTGCCGTGGAGGCCGACGGCGCGGGCAGACTGACCGAGGTGCAGCTCGTCGCCAGGGCGAAGGGTGGCTTCAGCGGCGGCACCATCGAGTCGATGCGTGGGCAGCTCGACGGCATGCGGTCGGACCCTGTGCTGCGATCGCTCGCGGGCGATCCCTACTCCCTCAGTCCGGACCGGACTGCGGAGCCCTCGACCCGGCAGCCGGCGGACCTGGGGTGGGTCGGCCGTGCGGAGGACGGCCTGCGGACCGCGCCCTTCATCATGGCGTCAACGAACACGCGGATCGTGCGTCGCAGCAATGCCCTGCAGGGTTGGGCCTACGGTCGGTCCCTGCGGTACGGCGAGGTGATGGGTATGGGGCGGGGGCCCGCCGGCGCCGTCATTGCCGGAGCGACGGCGCTCGGCCTACGGGTGTTCGGAGCCACACTGGCCCTACCTCTCACGAGGAAACTACTGGACCGCGTCCTTCCGTCGCCCGGTGCGGGCCCGAGCGAGGCCGCGCGGCGCTCAGGCTGGTTCCGTTCCCAGGTGACTGCTTCCACAGAGAGCGGCCGGCGGTACCGGGCCGTCGCAGCCGGGCCCGGCGACCCGGGATACGCCGCCACCGCCGTGATGGCCGGGGAAACAGCGCTCTCACTTGCCCTCGACGGCGACCGCCTGCCGCCCGCTGCAGGATCGCTGACCCCGGCGACCGCCCTCGGCGACGTCCTGGTTGAGAGGCTGCGCGCGGCAGGCCATACCTACGAGGTCATTCCCCTCACCTGACGGACGCCGAATCGGACCACAGTCCGCCCTAGTGCGTCTCGAAAACCAAAAGCTTTCTAAGAGCCAGCCATTCACCGAGCAGGTCCGGTTGCGCCAGGGGTCGAGCTTCGGGGCGTTGGGCATAGGCTAAGTGGAGGAACCTTTCGTGAAAGCAGGCAGTTATCGTCCTTCGTCTCCGGCGCACCAGTGTGGCCCTTGCCCTTGTGGTCCTTGTCGCAGCGACGGGCTGCACAACTGATCACCCTCCGAGACCTGGGGTGACCGATTCGGCCATATCGCCCGTGCCCACTGTTGAGTTGGCCCAGCCGGCCGCGGCAGGCAGCGAGGTCGTGACCGGCACCGGGCCCCAGGTTTCCGTGCAGATGAGCCGTGCGTTGTTTGAGCGCAGTCCGGCAGCGGTCGTGTTCGCCCGTCATGCCGAAGGCGGTTATTCCCTCACTGACGCACAATTCGGCCCCGCCGCCAGTGCGGCGGCCGGCCTACACATCCCGCTACTCGTTATTGGCCCCGGCGGTGAGGGCGTGGCGGAGATCGCTGCCGAGCTCGAGAGGTTGGGGGTTGAGACGATCGTGGGCTACGGCGATCCCGCCGCGGACTGGGCGGCGCTTCTGGGTTCGCGGGACATGCTCGCCGGACCCACCGACGCTGACGGTTTCGAATCGGTTCTGGGCTTGGAGGTCACGGAGGAGCCGGTACAGGCACCGGATGTGGTGGCCGCGGTCAGCGGCCTGGAAGGCAGCAACCCGCGGTTGATCCATATTTCCTCGGATACGGCCGGCCCACCGGCTTCGGTACCCCCGGCCGGATCGGCATCGGCGCAGCCCACCGCATCCGGTGCCGGCACGGGCTTGGCAGGTTTGGCGACGATGACGCAGCTGCCGGAGTTCCAGCCCGCAGGGCAGACGTCCCCGGCGCTGGTGCTGGCAACAGGTGCGTCCGCTCCCGCAGCCCTGGCGACCGCCCGGGGGGCAGGGGCCAACGTCGAAATCGTTACGGATGCCGATCCGCGGTCCACCCCGGCCGCGGTCGAAGCTGTCCGCAGCCACGCAGGCTCGCCCATCCTCGCGGTCGGGGACGCCTTCGGCACCCAGGCCGGATTCGCCGCACACACCGCGGTCGCCGCCACAGGCGTGCAGTTGCCCGGGGGAGGCCAGACCGTCTTTCCCGGCCGGCGCATGGTGGCCCTCTATGGACACCCGAGCGGCCCGGCACTGGGAGCCCTGGGGGAACAAGGAATTGAGGAAACCATCGCCAGAGTCAAGGGACTCGCTGCCCAATACCAGCCCTTCAGTGATGAGCCTGTCATTCCGGCCCTGGACCTTATAGCCACGATCGCCAGCGCTGAACCCGGTGACGACGGCGACTACTCGACCGAGACGACCTTGGAGGATCTTCGCCCATGGATTGACGCCGCCGAGAAGGAAGGCGTCTACGTGGTGCTGGACCTGCAATCCGGGCGAAGCGATTTCCTGTCCCAGGCGAAGCTGTACAAGGAGTTCCTTGCACGCCCCTCTGTGGGACTTGCGCTTGATCCTGAATGGCGTCTGGCACCGGGCCAGCAGCCGCTCGAGCAGATCGGCACCGTCGGTGCCGCAGAGATCAACGCGGTCTCGACCTGGCTTGCGGACCTTACGCGGGACCGCAACCTGCCGCAGAAACTCCTCATGGTCCACCAGTTCCGCATCGACATGATCAACGACCGCGCAGAATTCGACACCTCGAGGACAGAGCTGGCCATCACTCTGCACGCCGACGGTCATGGCACCCCGGACCAGAAACTCGAGACCTGGGCCGCCCTGCAGTCCGTGCCTCCCGAAGGGATCTGGCCCTCGTGGAAGAACTTCTATGATGAGGACCAGCCGATGCTCACGCCCCAGCAGACCTACACCATCGTTGATCCGAAGCCGTGGCTGGTCACCTACCAGTAGGACCGTGGTGATGCTGCTCTACTGTTCGGCAACGGCGACGTAGGAAATCCCGCAGGTCGAGATTTGCCATATGAACTCCTAACTGCCGCCCTTTCAGCGACAGACACCCCACCTGCTCTACTCATTCTCAAAGGGTCCGACACCCTGGAGGGTGCCGAGGTCCTTCTGATTAAGTGAATGCCGATAACGGCCCATTACGTTAGTCCAATCTGCACGGGCCGCGGTTGCTCAAGCATGTCCAAACGGTATTTCGGTTCATATGGCGAGGAGGGTGGTAAATCAATTCCCCTGGCTGTGGGCCTACCGCCCATGCGTGTTCACGGCTGCAGGCCCTCCCGAAGGAGGTCAATAGGATAACGCCATGACTCAAGAAGCGTGGCGTACCCGTACCGAGTGGCCGCTGGCAGGTGCCGCAGTGGTGTTCCTGATCGTGTATTCGGTCCAAGTGATTGGTCAGCCCGAGGGCCGGTCCGAAGACATCCTTACTACATTCCTGTGGGTCATATGGGCGGTGTTCCTGGTCGATTACGTCGTCATGCTGTCCCTGGCAGCGGATCGGCGCCTATGGTTCATCCGGAACATTCATGAGCTTCTGATCGTTGCCTTGCCCATGCTCCGCCCGTTGAGGCTATTGCGCCTGGTGACTCTGCTGCGGGTCCTACACCGGGCTGGCGGGCACGCTCTCCGGGGCCAGCTGCTCACCTATGTGGCTACGTCTGCAACCATCCTGTCTTATGCGGCTGCGCTGGCCGTTCTTGACGTTGAACGGGATGCGCCCGATGCGAACATCACCACGATCGGTGACGCGCTCTGGTGGGCAATGGCAACCATCACGACCGTCGGATACGGTGACCAATTCCCGGTCACCGCCCCTGGCCGTTTCATCGCTGCAGCGCTCATGATCGGCGGCATCGCCGTGCTCGGTGTCGTAACGGCGTCTCTGGCGTCCTGGCTCGTGGAGAGCGTGACCGCCGATACGGAAGCCGAGATCGAGAGTGATAATGCGCTGCGCCGAGAACTGAGCGACATCAGGGAGCAGCTGCAGCTACTCAACCAGAAGGATCCAAACTCGGACTCGAGGTAACAATTCGGTCCGTCCTTCACAGCCCACTACAACCGTCACACTCGGTGAATAGGACCGCTGGGGACCAACAGTCCAGCCTTGTGTTCGGAGCATTGGTATGTTGATGGATCCTCGCCTGAACACTATGCAGGAAATGCCAGCTAACTCGCTGGCATTTCCTCCGTCTTCCACAATCTAGCCCTTGAGTGGCCGGCTGCTGCGCCTCCTGCCCACATGGGCACGGCAAAAAGCTCCCCACGCTCCGCTGCTTTTCCCGCACACATCTGGACAGCAAGAATCAGAAGGCCCGCCTGCACACACCCACCACATCACCGACACGGGAGGACTCGCCTTGAGCAAGCGGTGGACGTGCACAGCCCCCTTCACGCTGGGCCCCTGATTACAGGCCCCTAGGCTACCGAAGGCACGGATGTCGACTGTTGATGGGTCATCCACCTGTGGGCGGGTGGAGCCCGAAGGATAGAGCTCAAAGCCGTCCATCTGTGGGTGAGCCGCCCAAACCGTTCACCCACCTCGAGAACAATGATTCACAAGTAGCGCGTCATGGGCTTCGTCGGTTCCGTGCCTGCCGATCACCTTTTCGGGTTGCCGGCAACCGTGTTGGCCACTATCGGCTGATGGCTAGGGTACCTAACGATTGCCTCACGATTGGATGGTTGGCGTCGGGGCTGAGCCCTTGCTGGTTACGCTGGCAGGATACGACGGACCAGACAGCGCCGACGCCGCTGCGTCAACGCTGGGGCAGGAACCCAAAGTGCACAGGAAATTGTGGTGGGCGGCGTTGGCCGGAGCGGTTGCGGTGGGCGTCGCCGCGGCCGCCGGTGAACTGGTTGCTCTTGTGGTCAGCCCTGCTGTGACTCCTGTGACCGCTGTCGGTTCGACCGTCATCAATGTGATGCCGCAACCGTTGAAGGAATGGGCGATCGCCACCTTCGGCACCGCCGATAAGGCCGTCCTGTTGATCGTGATGGCGGCGGTGATTAGTGTCCTTGCCGCGGTTGCCGGTGTTGCCGAGTTCCGCCGTCGTTACGTGGGAGCTGCGGTGATTGTCGTGTTTGCTCTCATCGGACTTGCCGCTGTCCTGGCCACACCGCAAGCAGAACCCGCGGCCATCGCACCACCGATCGTGGTTGGTGTAACCGGGGCGCTGATCATCGTCTCGCTCGGCCAGTTACTGCAGCGATGGAACAGCACTGAACTCGGTGACGGCAGCTCCGTGGCCCGGCGTCGTTTCCTGCAAGCCTCAGGCGCCGGCGCGGTCGTGGCAGTGGCCGGCGTCGTTGCCAGTACAACCCTGCGGGGTACGCAGACCGGAGTCGTCGAACTGCGCTCTGCCGTGACCCTTCCTCCACCGGTGAACCCCGCCGGTCCTATCCCGGCAGGCGCGACGGCGGGCCTGCCGGGAGTTCCGCCGATCGTTACTCCGAACCCCGAGTTTTACCGGATCGATACCGCTCTGGTGGTACCGCGGGTTGATCCTGCATCGTGGCGGCTCAGGGTCACCGGGATGGTGGAAAATGAAATCGAACTGACCTTCAACGAGCTGCTCGCAAAACCATTGGTCGAGAAGTACCTGACCTTGGCCTGTGTTTCGAATCCCGTCGGTGGAGATCTCATCGGCAACGCGAAATGGCTTGGCTGGCCCATCCGCGAGCTACTTGCCCAGGCGAGGCCGACCGCCGGCGCGGACATGGTGTTCTCCACCAGCGTGGACGGCTGGACCGCCGGCACCCCGCTTGAAGTTCTGACGGATGAGCGTGATTCCTTGCTGGCAGTGGGGATGAATGATGAGCCCCTTCCCTACGAGCACGGTTTCCCGGTCAGGATGGTGGTTCCGGGCCTGTATGGATATGTATCGGCAACAAAATGGGTGACGGAACTGAAGCTTTCGCGCTTTGAGAACGAAGTTGCGTACTGGACGGAGCGCGGCTGGACGGCCAGGGGACCGATCAAGACTTCCGCCAGGATCGACAGACCGCGCCCCCGTTCAGTGGTACCGGCAGGCACAGTGGTGATGGCGGGGTACGCCTGGGCGCAGAACCTTGGGATTGAGGCGGTCCAGGTCCAGGTCGACGGCGGAGCGTGGCAGCCAGCCGAGCTGCTGGCCGCGATTTCCGCGGACACGTGGCGCCAGTGGGTTGCCGAGGTAGTGCTCGAACCGGGTCTCCACGAGCTCGCCGTGCGGGCGATCGACGCAGACGGTGTCATACAGACCGCCGAGGTCGCCCCGGTCATACCAAGCGGCGCCACCGGCTACCACCGCATCACAGTGGAAGCCGAATAACCACCGGCCACCGTTTCCCTAGAACCATCACACCTCGCCTCGCCTGCCCTCGTTAGGCAGACATTCGAGAAGAAGAACGCACCGAGAAGCTAGACCGGCACGACCCTGGTTCGGAGGGACAGGACACACTTGCGCTTCGGCTCACCCCAGGTTGAACGTTTCTAGTCTGCGCCTTGCTACGCAGACCGCGACGCTAGCAGGAGCCTAGGCCACTCAGGCCGCCTCCGGCCGGTGCAAACGGTGCCACTGCAGCAACTGGGCGTGGGACTCGTCCCCCGTGTGTTTCCCGTCGCCATTGACGGTGCTGCGCCAGGCACCGAGCGTGTCGAGCCACTGGACCTGCACGGCACTCATGCGGCCGAGAATGCACGCGGAGGGTTGATCTACGACAGCAGGGGTACTTACCGTTTAACGACTGGCGCGTCCATCTGCAACCGGTGTATGGCGCCGCCGCGCCAGCGGTCCATTGCACACGAAGGAGAAGTCATGAGAAACGGACGCATGAATTCGTGGTGGAGAAAGGCGGCAGTAGCAGCAATACTGCCACTGTCCGCCCTAGGCGTCGTCGGATGCGACGATAACGCGGCGGAGGAGGAAGTCGTCGAAGAGGAAGTCGTCGAAGAGGGCGGCTAGGAACCGCTGAACAGTTCGTTGCGTTGCCTCGAAAACATACAGGGTTACCGCTGGAACCTGCCCATCCGTTGATTAGCACCTGTTTCACGCATGGATGAGAAAGGGACAGCAGACGTTGCTGTGGCGCTGGCCCGGGAGTCGTCCTGCTTCCGGCCAGCGCCTTCGTTTTGCCTGAGCACACCCCCCGGGTTTTCGTCAGCAAGCACCTTGCCAATTTCCCGTACATGTCCCGGCACGCGCGCCGGGGCCAGTTCAGGACAAAGCGCATCGGGCAAGGGTCCAGCTTGTGGTTGGCCCAGCCGTTTCCGGTGTATGGCCCTATGCCTAATTCGCTGCCTGTAATTCGATGAAGACCAGTTGGGGCGGTGCGCTGATTCTCATCGGCAGATTGCTGAACCGATCCCGCAGGTGACGAACAAGGCGTTTCCCTGCTCCCCGTATTCCTCCGGAGCGAATCCATCGGCCACCATGGTTTCCTTGGTGGTCCAGGCGAGCCAGGACCACTGCGGCTGCCCCGGGACCGCGATCTATCCGCAGCGGGTATGGCCGGCGACGGCAAGAGGTGCGCTGTCTGCAGGGATAGCTGGAAACGTTAGGGGTTGTGCATCATGACGATCCGCGGCTCCGCGTCAGGGACTCCGCTGAGGGCCTGGTCGACGTCGGCATAGCCCTTGTAGGCGGGGCCGATGCCAACGATGTGCAGAGGCTGACCCGCGCCATCGCTGCCGGTGACCGTTAGGGGCGAGGCCGCGTTCTGCAGCACCGTCACCCCGCGGGACTCCAGTGCTGCCGTGAGTTGATCGACGGCATCGACGAGGATCAGACGGGGCTCCACGAAGGTGCCATAAACGATGAGCAGTGCTAAAAACACCATCAGGCCGGCAGCCGCCGATTTGAACAGACGCTTCATTTTTCCTGTCCGAGTTTCCCGCGGATACTTCTGCGACGCGGCCGGAATTTGCTTTATCGCTGGTTTTGTTTCGGGATGACAACTTTTCGCAGCACAATGACTGCCGCAGCTGCCACGGGAACCGCGACGAGGGCCCCGATGATTCCACCCAATGTGCCTCCTGCCACCACGGCGATAACGACCAATGGTCCGGGCACCTTGACCATTGTGTCCATAATCCGGGGCGTGAGCAGGTAGGCCTCGATCTGCATGTAGATGAGGTAGTAGATGGCGGCCGCCAGCGCAGTCAGCGGTGAGGCGAACAGGCACACTCCGGTGATGATCAGGGAAGAAGCAATGGTACCCACCAGCGGTATCGCCGAACCCAGGAAGGCAACCAGTGCCAGCAGCAATGGAGTGGGAGCGTTGATGGTCGTGAGGAAAATGGCCGTGAGGACTCCGTTGATCAGCGACAACAGGAACTGTCCGGCGATATACCGGCTGATGGATTCGGAAATGTCCTCGGCGATACTCGCGAAGGGCGCCCGTACGCTGGCAGGAACGAGCTCATACAGGGTCGCTTTGGTTGCCCCCAGGGAGGAGGAGAAGTAGAGGGTGAGGATCAGGACCAGGATGACGCCCGTGACCGCTTCGGCCAGTCCCACTCCGAAGGACAGGACCCCACCTCCCACCATTGCAAGATTTCTCGGGCGACTGAGGAATACGGACAGCTGCCCGGTCACCGCACCGAGGTCCACAAAGTCGCCCAGCAGCGCCTCAGTCGTTCGGAACCAGCTCGACGCCATCACCGAGGCGATGAAGGCCGGCACCGCCCGTATCAGATCGCCCACTTCCCTGACCAGCAGCGGAATCAACCAGTACAGCACTGAGGCCAAGGCTGCGAGCAGTATGAGGAAGACCACGGCGACCGACGCCGGCCGAGGGAGTCGCCTGCTGAGGGCGCGGATTACCGGTTCAATTCCCAGCGCGGCGAAAAAAGCCAGCCCCACATAGGTCAGCAGCATGGCAAGGGATGAAACGACACCCCAAACTACAAGCCCGACACCCACACCCAGGGCGCCCGTAAGCCCGACACGAAACGCCCTGAATCTCTTCGGCTTTTTCTTCCCGCCAACGCCGGACGTCGCTGATTCCGGCGGAACTCCGTCAGGCGTGGCCGGATCAGTGGGCTGCATCCGCCCATTCTCCACCGCCCGACAGGGATTCGAAACCCGGCTCTCGGTCAACTCGATACAGCGCACCGGTGCATCACCATCGAACTTTCATGACCCCGTCTGGATCCCACCCTCCCCCGTCGTTGCCCGCCTCACATACGCGCAGCACAGATCCCGCTAAATCCTCTGGTACCGGCAGAAGAATCTGCGCTGCCCCAAGCAGCAATGTCACGCATATTAAGGGTAGATAACGCGCTGATAACGACGTCCGTAATGACGGTAACGGGTCGATCACCTCATTTTGATTCTCATTGCTAAGCCTGCTTACGGTGTTTGGGAGGCGCCGAACAAAACCCAACCACAAGACGGGCCGGACCGCGCCGCCGGACCCCAACCCTTTAGGAGCAGTCATGGGAACTATGACCAAACAGACCTGGATGAAGAAAGCAGCAGCACTGTCGATCCTGCCGATCAGCGCATTCGGACTGACGGCCTGCAACACCGAAGGACCCGAGCAGGGCACCGATGTGGAGGACATCTCCGAGGGCGAGGTCGCGGAGACTTCACCGGCACCCGAGGAGACCATGGAAGAGGTCACTGAAGACGCCGTCGATCCCGCTCTTGAGCCGTACGACGGCCCCTACGACCAGAACTTCTACGACGAAGCCGATGCCTATGTTGGCCAGGAAGTCACAATCTCCGCCGAAGTGACGGAAACCCTTTCGGATGACACCTTCGTGATCGCTGGTGCCGCTGGCACCGCCGTTGATCCGTTGCTGATTACCGAGGTGGAGGAGATCCCGCCCCTGGATGAGGGCCAGGTCGTCCAGTTGACCGGCACAGTCCAGCAGGACTTCGATATCGCTGCCGCGGAGGAGAAGCTCGGGATCGATCTGGAGGACGAGCTGTACGCCGACTATGTGGGAGAGCCCTACGTTGAGGCCATGAGCGGGGAAATCCTCGAGGACTAGTGATCACCGTCCTGCCATCCCAGTACGAAGTGCACCACAACTGGAAAAGGAGAACACCATGATTTCCCAGAACGACATCTCCCGGATCCTCGAATCCGGCGGCAAGGTCATCGGCAATGACGGCGACAAGGTCGGCTCCGTGGGCCAGATCTACGTCGATGATCAGACCGGCAATCCCAGCTGGGTCACCGTCGACACCGGGCTCTTCGGCTCCAACGAGTCCTTCGCACCCCTCGAAGGCGCAACACTTGAGGGCGACGACGTGCGCGTCGGATACTCCAAGGCCAAGATCAAGGACGCACCCAACGTTACACCTGACGGTCACTTGAGCGAACAGGAGGAGGCGGAACTCTACCGCTACTACAACATCGCGACCGGCGGCTACGCCGCCGGCGAGTACACCACCGGAACCGCCGGTGACTATGACCGTGCGACCGTCGGCCATGACACCTCCGGCCCGACCACGGACGATTCAATGACCCGTTCGGAAGAGCAGCTCCGCGTGGGCACCGAACGTCGTGAAGCCGGCCGTGCCCGGCTGCGCAAGTTCGTCGTCACGGAGAATGTCACCACGACGGTCCCGGTCCAGCGTGAAGAGGTCCGCATCGAGCGTGAACCGATCACTAACACCAACCGGGATGAAGCCCTCGCCGGCTCTGCCGCCGGCGGGGATGAGCACGAGGTCGTTCTCCACGAGGAGCGCCCCGTAATTCAGAAGGAAACCGTACCGGTCGAGCGGGTCCGCCTGGAGAAGGAAACCGTCACCGAGCAGCAGACCGTCAACGAGGAAGTCCGCAAGGAGCAGATCGACACCGAAGACGTCGACGGCACCCGGGACGGACGCTAACCAGCGCAGTCACTTGAACCAAACCGATTTCAGGAGGAACCATGAGCACCAGCGCAGGATCCGCCCACGATGGGTCAGACGACTACGACCACCGGCACGTCCGACATCATGACATCGACAGGGACCAGCGGGACCACCTGGTGGAACGGGAAGAGGAGAGGTTCGGCGGCGTCAAGATCGGCTCGGCCTTCTTCGGCTGGCTTACCGCCACCGGAACCGGTGTGCTGTTGACCGCCCTGGCCGCAGCAATATTCGGCGCAATCATCGGCAACCCCGCAACCACCAATGCAGATCCGCAGACCGCCAGTATCGTCGGGGCGATCATCCTGGCCGTGATCTTGTTCATCGCCTACTACTGCGGCGGTTACGTTGCCGGGCGAATGGCCCGGTTCGACGGTATGAAGCAGGGCATCGCGGTGTGGGTGTGGGCGATCGTCATCGCGATCATCGTCGGCATCCTCGGTGCAATAGCTGGCGCCCAGTTCAACCTCCTCGCCCAGCTCAACACCTTCCCGCAGATCCCCAACCCGGAAAACCTGACCACAGCAGGAATCATCTCGGCCATTATCGCCGCGATCGTCTCCCTCGCCGGAGCGATCCTCGGCGGCAAAGCCGGAATGCACTTCCACCGCAAGGTCGACGAAGCCAACCTCGTCGACAACCGGTAACAACCGAGCCCCACGGCTCCCAATCGGCCCACCTCCTACCCATGGAGGTGGGCCGACTACGTTCCTCTAACGGTCTGATGGACAGGTCGAAGGCCCCCTCACGGTTGTCTTTGGGATTCGGTTCCTGTCTACAGGAATTCAAGCGCAACGAGCTACCCTACGTGATCGGGGACGATTGGTGCTCTTCGATCAACGCGGCCATGGTTCCAGCGGTTGGGGCCGCTTCCGGGCAGCTCGACCGCATCGGAAACCCCATGTATGAGGCGTACGTGTCCGCCGGCCTGTGGTCACGACTGTTTCAGCCTCAGCGGCACCGTTTGTGAAGGCCCGGCCCGCTCGACACGACCGCGAAACCGATTGTCTATTCAGGTTCGATGCAGTGTGCGCCCGCCGTAGGCCGCATATTCGTGCATCGCGGCGGAAGTTGTTTCATTTGGGTTGCATGCCCATAGAGTTGGGGCGCAGAGCGGTCGCTAGAGTTCGGACCACATGCTCCGCGCAGTCCTCTGGGCGGTCAAGAGGTGGGAAGAGTCATCGTCACCGTTGTCCCGCTTCCGGCTTCTCCGCCCGTGATGCTCGCCGTTCCACCGTGCTCTTCGACGACGGCCCGCACGATCGACAGGCCGAGTCCGCGGGCGCCGACGGAGCGTGCGCCCGCAGAGCGGCTAAACCGCTCGAACGCTGAGGCCCGCAGTTCCGCGTTCATCTCCTCACCCTCGTCTGCCACCCGGATCGTCACCCCGCCCTCGTCCGCCGACGCGCCGATGCGGATCTCCCCCTCGCCGTGGCGCAGGGCGTTGTCGACGAGGTTGCTCACGGCCTGGTCGATGCGGGCTCGGTCTGCCCGCAGTGGCAGCGCATCACTGCCGGCCACGGTGATGACGCGCCCCTCGGCATTGGCCCGCGTCCCGAAGCGGTCCGCTACCGCACCCAGCACTTCGCGGAGGTCGAACTCCTCCTTCCGTAGGACGAGTCTGCCCTCATCGGAGGCCGCCAGGAGGAGCAAGTCCTCACAGAGGCGACTAAGCCGGTCGACCTCCTCGTTGACCGAGTACAGGGCCGCCGAGAGGTCCTCCGCGGAGCGGGGACGGGCGAGAGCCAACTCGACCTCCATCCGAAGCAGCGCCAGTGGGGTCCGCAGCTCATGGCCGGCCTCCGCCACGAACCGGCGTTCCCGCTCGAGGGCGACGTCGAGGCGCTCGAGCATGGCGTTGAGCGTGCTGCCCAGCCGGTGGATCTCGTCCCGGGCCGCCGGTAGCGGCAGCCTCTCGTCCAGGTTCCGCGCCGAAATACTGGCGGCCTGCTGCCGCATCCTGTCGATGGGCCGCAGGGCCGAACCGGCCACCGCGTATCCCAGCGCGGAGGCCAGGAGCAGCGCCAGCGGAACACCCACCAGGAACTGTGAGGACACGCCCTCCAGTGCGTCTTCCAGGTCCTCACGCGAAGTCCCGACCACCAGCACCTGCTCCCCTTGGCGACGGGACAGCAGCGTCGCCGGCTCCCGCTCTCCTTCGTCCGTCAGCCACACCTCACGGGTGAGCGCTACATCCCCGTCAATGGAGCGAGGGAGCTGCCCGGGAGTCAGCAGGGGTCCGGATACCTCATCGGAGGAGGCGACCACCTCCCCCGACGGCGACAGGACCTGCGCGAAAGACTCCCCGTCCATGGCCGAGGCGAGCCCGGGTCGTCGCGACGGATCCGCCTGCACCACGGACTCCAGCTGGGCCCGCAGGGACGTGCGCATCTGCTGCTCGAGAGTCGCTTCGACCCGGTAGTAGACGAAAAACGCCAGCCCGGTCAGCACCAGCGCCGCCGCCACGGCGAAGGTGGCCGCGACCTTCAGGCGCAGCGGCAGACGGTCCTTCACGAGTCGGCCTTCAGCCGGTAGCCTGCGCCGCGTAGCGTCTCCAGGGTGTCCCTCCCGAAGGGCCGGTCAATCTTCTCCCGCAGCTGGCGCACGTAAACATCGACGATATTGGAACGGGCCTCATAGCCCATGTCCCAGGCATGGTTCAGCAGCTGATCGCGCGAGAGTACCAGCCCCGGGCGCCGCATAAACGTCTCCAGCAGCGCCAGCTCCTTCGCCGACAAGTCGATCTGCTGCCCGCCGCGCCACACCCGGCGGGCAGCGGGATCGAGACGCAGGTCCCCGACCGTCAGCACAACAGGGCGCTCGACGGGCCCCCGCCGGGCAAGGGCGCGCATGCGGGCCAGCAGCTCCTCGAAAGAGAAGGGCTTGGCGAGGTAGTCATCGGCCCCCACGTCCAAACCCCGCACCCGGTCCTCGACCGCGGTACGAGCCGTTAGCATCAGCACCGGCGCCCACACGTGCTGGCTACGAAGGCGGCGGCAGACCTCGAAACCGTCCATGTCCGGGAGCATGACGTCAAGCAGGATCACATCGAAGTCGGCGAGGGCAGCAACCGCGACCGCGTCGCCGCCGGTGGCAGTAACCTCGACCGCGTCGCCCCGTTCCGTTAGCGCACGGTGTAGCAGGCTGGCCATCTTTGCCTCGTCCTCCACCACCAGAATCCGCATCCGGCACATCTTACGCCGGTCTCCCCGCCGGTCCGAGAGGGGCAGCACTCCCCACCGGAGTGGAGCGGGGCCGGTCCGGCATTCATCGTGGCCTCATCTTCGGCAGCTACCGTGGGAAACTCCAGACGAAAGGAGCACCACATGGCATTCCGTATCAACAAGAGGACCGGATCCCTGCTCGGCGCGGCAGTTCTCGTGGCCGCCTCCGGTGTCGGTGTCGCCGTCGCATACAGCGGCGGCGACGACGCCGGGGACGAGCCCATCACCGGCGCCGCTCTCCAGCAGGCCCAAGAGGCCGCCCTAGCCGAGACCGGCGGTGGCGAGGTCACCGAGACTGAGGTCGGCGACGAGGAAAGCCTCTACGAAGTGGAGGTCACTCTCGACAACGGCACCCAAGTCGACGTGCAACTCGATGAGAACTTCAACGTCGTGGGCACCGAGACCGAGGACGGCGCCGAAGAGGACGACGAGTCCTGAACCGGCCCCGCCGGAGCACCCGGTGGGAGAACCGCTCAGCCCCTGACCGCCTCGCGTGCAGTCAGGGGCTGGTCCGGCAACGTGCTGCTGAACATGATCATGAACAACGCAATGGAACGCACCGGTGCGGCCCCGTCGAACTCCACCCGGTAGCTCGCAGCCCGCTTCAGGATCGAAGCGGGCGGCCTCGGCCCGAGATGGCCCGGTAGTCGTTATCGCTGTACGTTGCCTCCGGACAGCGCAGCGTAGCCGCCTCTGCTTCCAGGTTCTGTTGAGCGTTCGAAGCCCACAGACGCCGGCCCTCCGCTGTTCGATAGAGCGGGTCCAGACTCAACAATCGGTCGACGACGGCGGCCCTCCCGCGGGTGAAGTAATCATCAGGTACGTGGGCGTACTCCTCGCGTACGGCTTCCACATAACGGCGATACCCACCCCCCGGCCGGCCCAAGACGGCCAGATCAGCGTCGCACAGGAGCTCCGCGGCCCGGTCACCGTATTCGGGGGCATGCGAAGCGGTCAGCAATACCAGCCGTCCCACCTCGGCCTGACACGCGATATAGCGCTTGAGCGACGACTCGGCCAGCGCAGCTGAAGCTTCCTCGTCCGCTCCCGCCTCACCGGCGTACACAGCGTCGTGGAACCAGGCGGCGAGCCGGACGTGCAGGCGCGTGTCGGCGTCGTCGTTCCCGTTGAAAAGGAGGTCTAATGCCTCGAGCACATCGAGCAGGTGCCCGGGGGTGTGATAGCGGCGATGTGGTTCCGACCAGCGGTCCAGAAGCTCCGCGCCCAACCTGGAGGCGCCGGGCAGGGTCTGATCCCACCGCGTCAGGAGGGAGCGGCGGAGGCGGTCGGGCCTTCGTCGGGCAGGCACCCGCAAGCCGCTCGCGATCAAAACGCGGACCAGCGTGCCGCCGTCGACCTCGTGCGCACCGAGCCCGACGAGCTGGCGGTATCGCCGGGCGGGAACGTCGTAATGGTCCACATCGAACGCGCGTTCCGGGATGCCGGCGCCGGCCGCGAACGTGTGCAGCTCATCGAGCGAGGTATCCGAGATGAGGTGCGAGAAAAGCGTGCCGTGTGCGGGCCAGAGCGGAGGATCAATATACACGGCCATGGAACCAAGCGTACCGACCGGTGGTTTCGCGCGGAGCGCCGGCGGGAGTGGACCCGGAAAAGCTCCCGGAAAACCCCTGTACAGCCGGAGGTCCCTGTGCCATTGTTTACAGTGTCTACATGCGGTGCCGTTCCTGGGAGATGCATCCACGGCGACCGCGTACGCCACTTCGCGAATCGAGTACCCATGGAAACCACCCTCCTTGCCATCGGCACGAAAAAGGGCCTATGGCTTGCAACCAGCACCGACCGGCAGAACTGGACCCTGTCGCAGCCCCACCACCTCATGTCGGAGATCCCCAGCATCGGAATAGACACCCGTGACGGGCGGACCCGGATCCTCGTGGGCATGATGGACTGGCATTGGGGCCCCACAGTCGTCTACTCCGACGACCTCGGCGCCAGCTGGTCCGAACCCGAGCAGGGCGCCATCAAATTCGACGAATCCGACGAGACCGCCCTCGGCCGGATCTGGCAGCTGCAGCCGGACTCGGCGCATCGGCCCGGCGTCGTGTGGGCGGGATGCGAACCGATCTCGGTGTGGAAATCGACCGACGGGGGCCAGCACTTCGAGCTCAACCGCGGGCTGTGGGATCATCCCCACCGCTCCGAGTGGGGTGCCGGATTCGGCGGAGCGGCGGCGCACACCGTCACTCCCAGCCCGGTCGAGGACACCGTCCACGTGGCCATGAGCACCGGCGGCGTCTACCGCTCCACTGACGGCGGCCAGTCCTGGGAGCCCCGCAACAAGGGGATCTCGGCGTACTTCATGCCCGACCCGAACCCCGAGTTCGGCCAGTGCGTCCACAAGATCGCCCGCGATTCCGAGAACCCGCAGCGCCTCTACGCCCAGAACCACCACGGCGTATACCGGTCCGACGACGGCGCCGAGACGTGGGAGTCGATTGCTGACGGGCTGCCGGCTGACTTCGGCTTCGTCATGCTGTCGCATCCCCGCCGCGGCGGCACCGCCTGGGTCATTCCGCTGAAGGCTGACGGTGAGCGCATTCCCCCGGACGCGCGCCTCGCCGTTCACCGCACGGACGACGCCGGTGCCTCCTGGACGCGTCTGGACAACGGCCTGCCGGCCAGCGAGTACAACGCCGTGCTGCGCGATGCTGCCGGGGTGGACACGGCAGAGCCGGTCGGCGTCTATTTCGGGACCCGCGGCGGTTCCGTCTATGCCAGCGCGGACGAAGGGGAAACTTTCACTGAAGTGGCAGCGCATCTGCCGGACGTACTCTGCGTCCGTGCCGCCGTCGTCGTGGGTTCCAGCGAGCCCGTTGACTCGCCATGAGCCCGGTCACGGTCCTCATTCCAACGCTGTTGCGGCCGTTCGTCGAGGACCGGTCCTCCGTCGAGGTTGTTCTGGAGGCTCCAGCGCCGGTCTCATCGGTCCTGGACACACTGGCGGATGGGAGGCCCATCCTCGCTCGACGAATCCGTGACGAGACCGGGGCGCTGCGCCGATATGTGAATATCTACGTGGACGGCGAGGATGTGCGCCGGGCCGACGGTCTTTCCACACCTGTTGAACCGCGATCCGAGGTGATGATCATCCAGTCGGTTGCCGGCGGCTAGGACGGTCACGCGTCCTTCGCCAACTGAGCGAGAAGTTCGTCGATCAGTACTTCGGAGCGACGAATCTCATCGCTGAACCTGCTGATCGCGACGCCCTGAAGGAGACCGACGTCGTAGCGGTCTCCTTCTTTCTCCAGTTCCACCGCTGTCCTTGACAGCCATTCATGCAGCACTGCCAGATCGATGATGTCGCCAAGTTCGCGCTGGTATCTCTTTGCGTCTTTGGCGGCCCGGCGGAGCTTCTTCCGCGGCCGGATCTCCGCGGCGTCCAATGCCGACGTGACGTAGCGGACGCGTTTCACCGCCTTGCGAACGTCATGGGCGTGGTGGAACGCTGCCTCTTCGCCTGCGCCCGCGTCCCGTGCCTCCGGGGACCGTGCCGCAATCCTCTCCAGCTTGCGAAGACTGCCCCGAAGCAGCCGGTTGGCGAGCTGGCGGGAGGACCGGCCGTGTACTGCGTCAGTCAGCGGAGGGCGGGAAGCGAATGCCTGTATATCCGCCAGAAGTATCAGATGCTCGTTGCGCTGCAGATGCCGCCTGACCACGCGCGAAGCACCGGTGAACTCTTCCAGCGCACGCTTCTTCAACGGGTCGAGGGCGGCGGGGTGCATGGCGCCTCCGAGCAATTCAACGCCGCCGGGCAGAAGCTCGGCGGTGACCTCGGCGTCCCGGGCCGCGCTGCACCGCCTTGCAAGGTCTCCCAGTCCCATCTCGAGGTTCTTCCTTTGGCGGACATCGAGGAATGGAGCCGCCGCCGTCAGCATGGCCCGGAAGGATCGGCAGGTCACGCGCAGTTGGTGTACGGCATCGGGAAGATCCAGTCGCACCGCGAGATCGCTTACAAGCAGCTCATCCGAGAGTCCCCGAAACATCACGGTGAGTGCTGCGGCTGCATCCCCGGGGTGTTTACGGAGGCCGTCATCGTCGACCTCGTGGGGACCGCTCTCCTGTTGGGGTTCGAGCGTGGCGTCCCCGGTAAGGCCGGCAAGGTGACGCAGCAGGGTAGCCGGGATGCCCATGGGGCGCGATTTCAGTCCGTTGAAGACTACTTCGTGGCGGTTTCCGGCGAATTGGAGCTTCACTATCCAGCGGACGTCGGAGCCCTGCCCACTTCTGACCAGCTCCACCGACCTTCGACGCAGCGCTGAACCGGCGGTGTCGTAGCTCGTCCCTGCGTGGCTTTGCCCCGGAACTTCGGCACTCATGGGTCCATCATCCCCCGGCATGGCAGTATCCGGCGTCGTGACGGGTGCGCGGTGCGGGCAGCACCTCACGGAAGGGGAACCGTTAGCTTTGAGTACATGCCTGTCTTCCGGTACGACGTCGAGATTCTGCACCTGCTCGTATCCCCTCAGCACGCCTACTTCGGCCGGGCACGTGACGGAGCGGCTGATGTTACGACGACGGACGCCGAGCAAGCCGAAGTTGTGGCAGGCAAGGGCATCGTTGGGGACCGGTTCTTCGGCAAGGCGGCGCACATGGACGCCGCAGTGACCGTATTCGCCATCGAAGCGTTGGAGTCGATCGCGGCGGAGCTGGGCGCTGGAACCTTGGATCCGATGCTGACACGGCGCAACGTGATCCTGAGGGGTGCACACCTGCCGCCGCTGGTCGGCCATGAGTTCACGCTCGAATCCGGCGGCGGCCGGGTGACGTTGCGGGGCGGCAGGCCAGCCCACCCGTGTGCATGGATGGACCGGATGCTCGCTCCGGGAGCGCACCCAGCGATGCGTGGACGTGGCGGTGTGCGGTGTCAGCCGGTCTCTTCCGGCCTGCTGCACCGAGGCCCGGCGGTGCTGGTGAGCCCCGTGGAACTCGATCCGTCGCAGGCCGGCGTTGCCCACCGGTTGAGGCCCAGCAGACTGCCCTGACGAAGTGCGGCAGCTCTAGAAACCGCCGGTGTCGGCTGCCATGTTGTTGAAGCGCGAGTAGTGACCCTGGAACCCGACCACGAGGGTCTTCGTGGGACCGTTACGGTGCTTGGCGACGATGACGTCGGCCTCACCGGCCCGCGGTGACTCCTTGTCATACACATCGTCGCGGTGGAGCAGGATGACCATATCGGCATCCTGCTCGATGGACCCGGATTCTCGCAGGTCAGAGACCATGGGCCGCTTGTCTGTGCGCTGCTCGGAACCACGGTTGAGCTGTGACAGAGCGACAACGGGAACGTTCAGTTCCTTGGCCAGGAGCTTCAGGGCTCGCGAGAACTCCGAGACTTCCTGCTGCCGCGATTCGACGCGCTTTCCGGACGACATCAGCTGCAGGTAGTCGAGGACAACAAGCTTCAGATCATGCCGCTGTTTGAGGCGGCGACATTTCGCACGGATCTCCATAAGCGACATGTTGGGGCTGTCATCAATGAAGAGCGGGGCGTCATTCATGCGGCCCATTGTGGTGGCGATCTTGCCCCACTGCTCGTCCTTCACGGTGCCCTTACGCAGATCCTGGAGCCCGATGGTGGCTTCCGCGGACAGCAGTCGCATCGCGATCTCGTTCCGGCCCATTTCCAGGGAGAAGAATACCGTGGTCATATTGTGCTTGATGGCCGCTGAGCGCGCCCAGTCAAGTGCGAACGTGGACTTACCCATCGCCGGACGGGCCGCAATCACGATCATCTGGCCGCCATGCAGACCCTGCGTGAGTTCGTCGAACTCGTAGAACCCCGTCGGCACCCCCGTCATCCCCTCACCGCGATGACCGGCAGACTCGATCTCATCGACCGTTCCCTCGATGATGTCTTTCAGAGGCACATAGTCTTCGGCTGTACGACGTTCGGCAACGGCGTAGACCTCAGCCTGCGCCGCGTTGACAATGTCATCGACCTCGCCGTCGTTGGAGTACCCGAGCTGCACAATCTTGGTACCGGCGTCCACCAGGCGGCGCAGGACAGCCCGCTCCCGGACGATCTCCGCATAAAAGCCGGCGTTCGCTGCGGTGGGCACCGACTGGATCAGTGTGTGGAGGTAGGCGGGGCCGCCGATGCGGGAGATCTCTCCGCGCTTGGTCAGCTCATCCGATACGGTGACGGCGTCAGCGGGTTCGCCGCGGCCGTAGAGATCGATGATGGATTCGTAGATGCTCTCGTGGGCCGGGCGGTAGAAATCCACGCCCCGGAGCACCTCTACGCAGTCTGCGATGGCGTCCTTGGACAGCATCATCCCGCCGAGGACGGACTGTTCTGCGACCAGATCCTGGGGAGGTGTGCGGGAGAACTCGGGCGAGCGCGTGTCTGCTGATGAATCCGCATGAGCCAAAGACACTGGTGCGGCCTTCCTTCCCGAAACTTTCCGAATCCCTACACCGGTTGCCCGAAGGCAGGCGGTGGATCCGAGCTGAATAACCATAGGTACCAGCCGCCACCGACAGTCTTTGCGGTATGGGATACCCCGCAACCGTAGTGCCCATCCAGTCCCCTGCCAAGCGAGTTATCCACAGGGGGTGTGTATAAGTTGGTGATTGTTCGGCGTGTTGTGTGCAGAGGCTGGGGATATCTATGTGGATTTGTCGGCTCATATATCGACAAAGCGGCCCTCACTAGGCGAAACGTTCCGCACAGGCTGTGGAGAAAAACTTTCTCAGAGGAACGTTCATCCCCTGCTTCCGTGTTGACAGAAGCAGAAAATAGGCCTACCGAACGGCATTTATGCACCATCTATCCACAACTGTGCAACAAGGCGGCCCCGGTGTACGTCACAACGAATAAATAGCATGACGGCCCTCTATGCCCGGGGGCTGATGTTCCGTGAATAGACGTACGGAATAGGGAATACTCCAGTCGCAGGATATATTTCCTGCGGCGCAACCAGCCACGCAGCCCGGGCACAATGTGCTCCCATGAGCGTGCATGCAAAAGGCCCCCGCTCCGAGGAGCGGGGGCCTTTCGGCAGTACTGCTAGCTACTTAGTTAGCTGGCGACGACGTCGAGGTCGATCACAGCGGCAACGTCCTCGTGAAGACGAACGTTTGCCTGGTAGCTGCCAACCGACTTGATGTGTGCCGGCAGTTCAACCTTGCGCTTGTCGATGGAGCCGAGACCTGCGGCCTCGACGGCCTTCGCGACATCATCGGCCTTGACGGTTCCGAAGAGACGACCGGACTCGCCGGCCTTGGCGGTCAGCTTGACCGGCTTTGCCTGCAGGGCTGCAGCCTGACGCTGGGCGTCCTCAAGCGAAGCGTGCTCGCGAGCGGCACGTGCAGCCTTGATGGACTCCACCTGCTTCTCGCCACCCTTGGTCCAGGTGAGAGCGAAGCCGCGGGGCAGAAGGTAGTTACGTGCGTAACCGTTCTTCACCTCGACAACATCGCCTGCGGTTCCCAGGCCGGTGACTTCCTGGGTCAGAATAAGCTTTGCCATGGTGTGTTCCTTTCCTTAGCCGCGGCCTGCGCCGGAGTAAGGCAGGAGAGCAACTTCGCGGGCATTCTTGATTGCCAGAGCGATTTTGCGCTGTTCCTGCACGGTCACGCCGGTTACACGGCGTGCACGGATCTTTCCGCGGTCGGAAATGAACTTACGCAGCAGTGCTACGTCCTTGTAGTCGATGACGGTGACGTCAGCGGCCTTCAAGGGGTTGGACTTTGGTTTGGGCTTACGAAGTTCAGCCTTAGCCATCGTGGTGCTCCTTATGTCTGATGGAGCCCGCAGAACGGTTCTGCGGGATGGGAATTACATGGTGGAGACGCCTCCATAGCGGCGACGCTTCCTGAAAGGTCTAGAAGGGCGGTTCGGATGATTCCGGGCCGCTGCCCCAACCGGACGAATTACCGCCCGCTGGTGCACCCCATGGGTCCTGCTGCGCAGGCTGGCTCTGCTGGCCGCCGCCGCCCCAACCCTGGTTGGAGCCACCGCCGCCGAAGCCGCCGCTGTCTCCCCCGCCGAAGCCGCCGCCGCCACCGCCGGAGCGCTGGGTTCGGCTTACCTTGGCGGATGCGTAGCGCAGTGATGGACCGATTTCGTCCACCTCCAGCTCCATGACGGTGCGCTTCTCGCCTTCCTTGGTTTCATACGAGCGTGACTTGAGGCGGCCCTGTGCAACAACACGGGTTCCCTTGGTGAGGGTCTCCGCGACGTTCTCAGCCGCTTCACGCCAGACCGACGCCCGGAGGAACAGCGTTTCGCCGTCCTTCCACTCGTTGGACTGACGGTCGAAGGTCCGCGGCGTCGAAGCAATGGTGAAATTAGCCACTGCAGAGCCTGAGGGCGTGAAACGAAGTTCCGGGTCGCTGGTGAGATTACCGACGACCGTAATTGTGGTCTCGCCTGCCATGGTGCCTCCTACGGTCACTGGCCCACCGGGGTGGACCTGGGTTGAAAGCCGAAACTATTCGGCAGAAACCTTCTGCTCTTCGGGGCGGATGATCTTGGTGCGCATGATGGTCTCGTTCAGACCAAGCTGGCGGTCAAGTTCAGCAGCAATTGCCGGAGTAGCGGTGAAATTGACGACGGCGTAAATGCCCTCGGACTTCTTCTTGATTTCGTAGGCCAACCGGCGACGTCCCCAGATGTCTACCTTGTCCACGGTTCCTTCACCGTTGCGTACAACGTTCAGGAACTTCTCAAGGGTTGGCTCAACGGTACGTTCCTCGACATCGGGGTCGATGATTACCATCAGTTCATATGCACGCATTTGTGAACCCACCTCCTCTGGGCTAAACGGTCGCGGTCCTTCCGCAACAGGAGGTTCTTTTGCGTTGATCCGTGAAGCTGTTGCCGCTTTACTTCCAGCGGTTCCACGTCGGCACGGACTCATCAATACTACCGGACCGAAAACGGGTCGCCGAACCGGCTGTGGACAGTCAGCGCTCCCTAGGAAACGGAGAAGAACTGCCGAACCACCCGCATCAGCTGGTACGGGTCCTCGACGCCGCAGAGCTCGCGGGCGGAGTGCATGGAGAGCAGGGGGACTCCGACGTCGACGGTACGGATTCCCAACCGGGTGGCGGTCAGCGGGCCGATGGTGGATCCGCAGGGCATCCCGTTGTTCGACACGAATTCCTGGTACGGAGCAGCGGCTTCCCTGCACAGCCGGGCCCAGTAGGCGGCACCCGGCGCGTCAGTAGTGTACCGCTGGTTGGCATTGATCTTCAGCAGCGGGCCCCCGCCGAGGACCGGGTGGTTCGCGGGGTCGTGGCGCTCGGCGTAATTGGGGTGGATGGCGTGGCCGGCGTCCGCGGAGACACAGAACGACGACGCGAAGGCCCGGCGCCGCTGCTCCTCGCTTGCGCCCAGGCCGGAGGAAATGCGGTGGAGGATGTCCTCAAGGAAAGGTCCGCTCGCCCCGGAGCGGGAGGCGCTGCCCACTTCCTCGTGATCGAAGGCTGCCAGCACCGCGATAGGTGCGCTGTCGGCGTCGTTCTTTGTGGCGTGAACGAGGGCGATGAGCCCGGCGTGCACCGAGGAGAGGTTGTCCAGCCGGCCGGACGCGAAGAATTCGCCCTCCGCACCGAAAACCCGGGGCTGCTGAGTGTCTGCGACCACGATGTCGAACCCGCCGATGTCCCTGGCCTCCAGATCAGCGTCGACGGCAAGGATCTGCAGCAGGTCGGCGCGGGCCGGATCACCAAGGCCCCAGACCGGGTTCATGTGCTGCTGCTTGTCGAGCTTCAGCCCGTCGTTGACCGAGCGGTCCAGGTGGATAGCCAGTTGGGGGAAGCGCAGAAGCGGCCCGGTGTGCACGAGGTGCTCCACGCCGTCGTGCGTCACCAGCCGGCCGGCGAGCGCCAGTTCGCGGTCCAGCCACGAGTTCAGCAAAGGTCCGCCATAGACTTCGACGCCCGCCTGCAGCCAGCCGTGGCGTCCGGTGGTCGGCTTCGGCTTCAGCTTGAAGGACGGTGAGTCGGTATGCGCACCGAGGATGTGGAAGCCGGTGGTCTCAGTTGCTGTGGACGGGGTGATCCACGCGATCAACGCGCCGTCACGAATGACGTAGAAGCGGCCCGGGCCGCCGTCCCAGGCCTCACCCTCGTGAAGTTGGGTAAAGCCTGCCGCCTGCAATCGCGCGCCGCCCTCGGAGGCTGCATGGAAGCTGGACGGTGAAGCGCTGACATAAGCGCCAAGGTCGGCAATGTGAGCGTGAGCGGCAGTCATGCCTCCAAGCGTACTGACCGAGGGGCCCGTGCCTAGAAGTCGAGTCCCTGGCTGGGCGTCACCAGACCGGTCTCGTACGCGTACACGACGGCCTGGACGCGGTCGCGCAGGTGCAGCTTGGTGAGGATGCGGCGCACGTGCGTCTTTACCGTGGCCTCGGAGAGGAAGAACCGGTGCGCCAGTTCGGCGTTGGAGAGCCCCTCGGCGATGGCGCCGAGGACTTCGAGTTCGCGGGGCGTCAGATCCCGGAGCAGGGGGTCGCGGAGGGGTTTCGGAGTGTCCGGTCGCGAGCGCACGTACTCTTCGAGCAGGCGCTGCGTCACCCGCGGAGCAACCACCGCGTCGCCGCTCGCTACCACCCGGACAGCCTGCACCAGGTCATGAGGCGCGACATCCTTGAGAAGGAACGCGGACGCGCCTGCCCGCAGCCCGGCGAACGCATATTCGTCCAGATCGAACGTGGTGAGAATGATGATCCGGGCGCACGCGCCCGACTCCGTGATGCGCCGTGTCGCCTCTATTCCGTCCATCACCGGCATGCGGACGTCCATGAGTACGACGTCGGGAGCCAGCCGTTCTGCCAACCGCGCCCCTTCGGCGCCGTCGGAAGCTTCCCCGACTATCCGCATGTCCTCTTCCCCTTCGAGAATGAGACGGAACCCCATGCGGAGCAGCGGCTGGTCGTCCACCAGGAGGACTCTGGTTGGTTCGCTCACGCGGATTTCTCCTGACGGTTCTCAACAGGGGTATGGAGTTCGGCCGTGACAATCCACCCACCGGACGGGCCCGGCCCGCAACTGACGGTGCCGCCGTAGATGGCGGCACGCTCGCGCATGCCGGCGATCCCCTGTCCCGTGCCCACTGACTGTACGGGCTCCATGGCTCCGCGGCCGTCGTCGGACACGCGTACTTTGACGGAGTCGCCCAGCCTGGCAATCAGGACGTCAACCGTGGTCACAGCTTTGGCATAGCGCAGGACGTTGGTGAGCGACTCCTGAACGATGCGGTAGATAGTCACCTCGAAGGCGGCGTCTTCGGGCAGCCCGGGGCCACTGAGCTGCACCCGGATGGGCAGTCCGGCGGCTCGGAACCCTTCAAGGAGGCCCGCGAGCGAACCACCGGCCGGCAACGGGGCAAGCGGTGCGGAGTCGGGCCCTTCGCGGAGGACACCGAGCACTCTCCGCATGTCCGCGAGGGCGGTTCGCCCGGTGGCGGAGAGTTCGGCCAGAACGTCCCGCGCACGGTCCTGATCGCGTTTCATGACGACGGCGGCTCCGTCCGACAGCGCGATCATTACCGACAGGGAGTGGGCAACGACGTCGTGCATTTCACGTGCAATGCGGTTCCGCTCAGTGGCGGAGGCGAGTTCGGCGTTGCGCTCAGCCCATTCGCGCAGCTCGTGTTCGTGCAGTCTCTCGCGGCGGATTGTCACGCCTACTCCGACGGCGACCACGTACCACATCACCGCGAAGCCCATGATTACCCAGATTACATACGGCGCCTCCTCCGGCATCGCGGCGGGAATGAAAGCGAGCGGGAAGACCGATGTCACCACCGCTCCCGCGAAGGCCCAGACCGCCGTGCGGACCGGGAAGGCGACGGCCACCGCGTACAGCGCGAACCAGATGCCGATGCCCACCGTTGATCGGGCGTCAGAGATCACCAGGGCAACGGGTTCAATGGCGCACAGCAGTGCGAGAACAATCAGCGGACGGCTACGCCGGAAGAAAAGGATGACGGCCGCCACGCCGATCGGCAAGAGGCTCCATGGGCCTGCAGCCCGCTCAAGGGGCAGGAGGATGTTGGGTACGCTGCTGAGCAGGAACAACAGAACGACGACGAGGTCCATCATCCGCGGGTGCGATCGGAAGTACCGGCGGATGGGGCCTAGCCGTCGTGCATTGATCTCGGTGAAGGAGACGGCAGCCGTTCGTTCCGCCGCCTCCCTCAACGAGGCTTTGTCACTCATGGAGTGAGCATATTGGGTGTGCTGATCAATCCCGCCTAAACGTCGCGCTTCTTCGTGACAACCAGCGAAACCAACAGCAGCACGAGTGCCCAAGCGCCCAGTACCAGGGCTCCCTGCCACTGGTTCAGGGCATCATCGGCAATGGAAATGGCAACCATCTGCTCGCCGGCGCTGCTCGGCAGGAACCGCGCGGCGTCGGGGATCCAGTCAGCGAGTCCGGAGAAGAGCTGGATGATGATGGGCAGCACCATCAGCAACCCGATTGCCGTCACCACACCGCCGGCGGTGTTGCGGAGCAAGGTGCCGATGGACATGGCGATGACGGCCATCAGCGCCAGCACGGAACCCGTATTGATGATGCTCAGCAACACCCCGTCCGTGGTGATGGCGAAGTCAATGTCCTCTGGCGCGAGGAAGGGCTGTGCAACGAAGTAGGAGATCAGGGCGGCCCCTGCCCCCACCACGAAGGCGACGGCTGCGATGATGAGGTTCTTTGCGAGGAGTGCGGGGATGCGCTTGGGGACCGCGACCATGGTTGAGCGGATCATCCCCGTTCCCCATTCGGACGCGATCAGCACGACGGCGAGGGAAGCGATGAGGAGCTGCCCGAAGATGATCCCGGCGCTCGGCGAGTTCAGCGCGAGTTCGCCGTAATCGGTAGCTGCGAGTTGAGCGGCAATCTCGGGATCAGAAGACGTGAATGACTCGGCCGAGGCCTGGCTGGATGCCATGGACCATGCGAAAAGCGCGGACAGGCCGATCATCACCACCAGCGTGATCGACAGCAGAATCATGGTGGAGGGGATGGTGGTTACCTTGATCCACTCTGATCTGAGGACACGGAAGAAGCTGACTCCAGGGCCGGAGGTCTCGCCCCGGCTGGTTGTGCCGGCTGGTTTCGCTGCGGTGGCTGTGTGTGCCATGGCTACTTGCCTTCCTTGAGGCCGGCCCCGGCAGGAGCCTGCGGAAGAGTTTGTGAGTGGTACTCGACCTCGTCGGTAGTGAGCTGCATGTACGCGTCCTCCAGGGATGCCTGGAGCGGCGTCAGTTCATACACGAGGATGCCGCCGGCGAGTGCAACTTCGGCGATACGGCGGGAGTCTGCGCCGGTGATTTCGAGAAGCTCCGGCTCGAGGTGCTGGCTGGAAACACCATCCGCGGCCAGGGCCCTTACCAGGTCGGCCGGACGGTCGGTGCGCACGCGTGCCCGGGTCTGGCCGTGTCCGTCAAGGATCTCGCGGATCGGAGCGTCGGCGATGATACGGCCGCGGCCGATCACTATGAGGTGGTCCGCGGTGAGCGCCATTTCCGACATCAGATGCGAGGAGAGGAAGACGGTGCGGCCCTCGGACGCCAGGCCCTTGGCGAGGTGCCGTACCCACTGCACACCTTCCGGGTCCAGCCCATTGACGGGTTCGTCCAGGATGACGGTGTGCGGGTCTCCCAGCAGCGCACACGCAATGCCGAGCCGCTGGCCCATTCCGAGGGAGAACCCCCCGACGCGCTTCTTGGCGACCGGCCCCAGGCCGGTCATCTCGATGACTTCCTTGACCCGACTGTTGGGGATGCCATGGGTGGCGGCCATCGCCCGGAGGTGGCTATAGGCGGTGCGCTTGGTGTGGACAGCTTTCGCATCGAGCAGCGCACCCACTTCACGCAGCGGCGCGGAATGCTGTGCGTAGTGCTTGCCGTTGACTCGGACGTCGCCGCCCGACGGATTATCGAGTCCGACGATCATGCGCATGGTGGTGGACTTGCCGGCGCCGTTGGGTCCGAGGAACCCGGTGACGCGGCCTGGTTTCACGCTGAACGAAATCCGGTCTACCGCCGCTTTGGCGCCGTAACGCTTGGACAGATCCGTTGCCTCAATCATGATGGGCGTCCTTGGGGAAGGGAGTTCTTGGGATACCTCAACACTACGGAGCAACTGCCTGCGCGGCGCCGACCGGCGGGATGATCTTGCCCCTGCCCCCGTACGTCAAAAGGATGATGCCTTCCAGGGTCCATCAGCCGGCACGACGGCGCGGCGGCTGATGGTGACTCCCCCCCCCCCGCGGGATGACGACGGCAGCCACACGGGCCGCCGCCGTCGTCTTCTGTTGCTAGCGGGAGCTGACGGACTTGAACTTCTTCACCGAGAGCGGCACGAAGATCACAAGCATCACGATGATTCCGAGGATCACGGTGATGATGGGATTCTGCAGTGTCCAGGCCGTGGGCTCCGGGAAATCGGGGTTGGTGTTCCCGAACAGCAACCTCGCCGACTCCACGAGGGCGGACACCGGGTTCCACTCCGCAATGTTCTTCAGCACCTCCGGCAGGGTATGGATCGGGACAAACGCGTTCGAGATGAAGGTCAGCGGGAACAGGATCATGAAGGACGCGTTGTTGATGACCTCCGGACTACGGACACTCATCCCAAGGAGGGCCATGACCCAGCTGAAGGAGTAGGAGAACAGAAGTAGAACCGCGACTCCGCCGAGGAAGCCCCAGAACGACGTGGTCACGCGCCAACCGACCAGCCAGCCGGTGCCCATCATGATCATCATCGAGATGCTGTTGATCACGAGGTCGCCGTTGGTACGCCCGATCAGCACCGCCGCCGAGCTCATGGGAAGGGTGCGGAACCGATCAATGATGCCGTCCTTCAGGTCCTGTGCCATTGCAGCTCCCGAAAAGGTGGAGCCGAAGATGACTGTCTGGGCAAAAATGCCGGCCATCAGGAAGTTCACGTAGTCAGGAACGTTCATTGCACCGGCATAGACCTGGCTGAACAGGAGTACGAACATGATGGGCTGAAGGATGGTGAAGACAAGTATCTCCGGGACCCGCTTGATCTTGATCAGGTTGCGGCGGGTCGCGATCCAGCCATCTGAAAGCAGCTGAGCGAACGGTGAACCTACGCTCTCGTAGGCGGGTTGGCTGACCGCGGTCATTGGGCTTTCTCCATCTCGGCATCGCTCTTGCTGGTCTCATCCTCGGCTTTGTGGCCGGTGAGCTTGAGGAACACGTCATCAAGGGTTGGTCGGCGCATGCCGGCGTCGTGGAGCTGGATCCCCGCCTGTCCCAGGTCTGAAAGCACATACTGCAGCGCCCGCGGACCTTCGACGACGGACACCTCCACGGTGCGGTCGTTCACCGCAGGAGCACCGTCCCCGTGGCGTGCGAGGATCTCGCGTGCCGCCCCGGCATCGGCCTGGTGCACCAGCGTGACAACCACCCGGTGGCCACCGATCTGCGCCTTCAGCTCATCCGAGGTGCCCTCGGCGATCACCTTGCCGCCGTCGATCACCGCAATGTCATCCGACAAGTGGTCCGCCTCTTCCAGGTACTGGGTGGTCAGGAGGAGCGTGGTGCCGTCGTTGACCAGCTGTTTGATGATTTCCCATAGGGCGAGCCTGCTGCGCGGATCCAGTCCGGTGGTCGGTTCGTCGAGGAACAGGATCTTGGGGTTGATCACCAAGGCACCGGCAAGGTCAATACGACGGCGCATGCCACCGGAGAAGCCCTTGACCGGGCGGTTGCCGGCTTCCGTCAACTCGAACTGATCAATCAGTTCCTGTGCACGCTTTCGCGCCCTCTTCGCACCCAGGTGATAGAGCCTGCCCACCATCTCCAGGTTCTCGAATCCGGTCAGATTCTCATCGACCGCCGCATACTGGCCGGATGCGCCGATGATCCGCCGGGCTGCCTTCGGGTTGCGGATCACGTCGATTCCGTCGATGTGGGCCGTACCCTCGTCCGGCTTGATGAGGGTGGTGAGGACCTTGACTGCCGTCGTCTTACCCGCCCCGTTGGGACCCAGCAGTGCCTTCACGGTCCCCTGGGGAACGGAAAGGTTGAGGCCCGCGAGTGCATGCACCGGGCCGCTCTTCGATGTGTATGTTTTCTTCAGACCTTCGGCCTGGATGATCGTCATGGGTCAACCCTAGGTTTGGCAAGTTGTGGGATGAAGGGCATTGCGGACAGATTGGGTCCGCTAATCACCGGGGTGTTCCGCGTAGGACGGGAGCCGTGGACGGACGGTCCAAGTGCGCGGCTTTATGTATGTAGACACCGTATACATCATTGTCCGTCAGGGCAATGGTTTTGTGCGGCCCAGCCCCCTACCGGGACTGCAAGGCGTCCAGTGCCACCGCCATCGCTGCAGCCACCCGCCAGTCGATACGTGCCCCCGGGACAGTGACGTCATAACGGTCGCGCAGGGACCGCCGCCGTTCCGAGGTCAAGACTACCTGGCCGGACGGGTCGCGAAAGTCGAAGTGGAACAGGAAGGGCACCGGTATGGCGTCGAGGAATGGGACGAACTCCCAGATACGGCGGGCGATCGCAACAGCCTGGCTGCGTTCACTGCCAACCGCCTGGATCCCCGGCGCATCCAGTTGCCAGGTTGAGCGCAGCAGTGAAGCACCGAAGTTCTTCCGAAAGCTGCCGATTGAATTTCCCTGGGCGTCGCGCACGTCGTAGGTGGCCCCCAGGTCCAGCCTCTGACGTGCCTTGAAGGAGAAGATCACCGTCTTCTTCGATTCATCAGAGAAGAAGCGGACCTCTTCCTTGAAGGCAGCCCGCTTCTGCTGGGCGAGGGCCAAGAGCTCTCCCGGCTCCCCGTCGGAGTCAACTGAGCGCACTTCATACCGGTTCACCATCATGGTGATCTTCTGCGTCACCGAGAACTGTTCGATCGGTCGGGTATGCTCCACTGGTTTTCCTCCGGCTTTCCTCGCACCCGGATCCGGGCAGCATTTCCGAGCCTAGCGACCCGGCCGGCGGCCGGCGTCGTCCTAAAGGACGATCTCCGCAAGGGACGGCACACAAGAGCGGCAGGCGCGGGCAGCCAGGCGGGCTGCCCGCCCCCTGCCGGCGTCCGCTAACCCCAAATAACGACGGCGTCAGGACGGAACGCGGGTGCCTTCCGACTCTTCCGCTCGGCGCTCCGCAGCAGCCGGTGCCACGATGAAGGAAGCCAATACGGCCACACCAACAGCCAGCAGGGCGTTACGGATGCCCACCTGGTCGCCGAGGAAGCCCAGCAGCGGTGGTCCCGCCAAAAACGCCGTGTAGCCGATGGTCGAGACAACCGATACGCGCGCGGCCGCGAACCGCGGCTCATCGGCGGCGGCGGACATGCCCATCGGGAAGCCGAGGGCTGCACCTGTCCCCCACAGGACCGCTCCGACACCTGCGAGAAACACGGTGGGCGCGAAGACGAAGAGCACCAGGCCGGCAAGGGAGGACGCGAGGCTCACCTGCAGCACCCGCACCCGGCCGAACCGGTCGATGAAGCCGCCGCCGATGAACCGGAAAATCGTCATCGAGGCAACGAACACACCGAACATCAAGGCACCGACGGCCTCACTGGCACCGAGACCGTCGACGGTGGCCTTCGCTACCCAGTCATTGGCTGCGCCTTCGGTGAGCGCGGCACCAAGGACCACCAATCCGATGAGGAGAGTGCGAGGCTCCTTCCAGGCGGCGAATCCGCCCCGGCGCGGGGCGGCGTCGTCGTACGTTTCGGCGTGAGGTTGCTCCGGCAGGAAGTAGCGCGGAATCCACAGTGAAATGACCAGCACCAGGGCGGCCACCACCACCAGGTGTGTCGAGAGCGCTACACCGCCGGCGGCCAGGGCGGCGCCGGCAACCGCACCGACAAAGGCACCGCCGCTGAAGGCTGCATGGAACTTCGGCATAATGGTGCGCAGGAGCCGGCGTTCGACGTCGGCTCCTTCAAGATTCTGCGCAACATCCCACAGGCCGATGCCCAGGCCGAAGATGAACAGGCCTGCCGCGGCGAGAGTTACCGATTGAGTCATGAGGCCACCGGCAATGACGGATGCTGCGATTGCGGAAGCAACCCCACCAACCCTCACGGTGTTCGCGGTGCCGATCCGGGCCGCGATTCCTCCGGACAACGGCAGGGAAATCATGGAGCCGATGGCCGCGACCAGCAGCAGCGCACCCGTCTGACCGTCGCTCAGTCCCAGCACGTCCGACGCGGACGGAATCCGCGCCGCCCAGCTGGCGAAGATGAGGCCATTGAGCCCGAAGATTGCGAAGGTAGCC
This sequence comes from Arthrobacter sp. TJ-170, assembly GCF_058269305.1. NCBI lineage: Bacteria > Bacillati > Actinomycetota > Actinomycetes > Micrococcales > Micrococcaceae > Arthrobacter > Arthrobacter sp. TJ-170. The sequence continues at coordinate 65,188 of NZ_JBZCNL010000007.1, forward strand.
CACATGGCCGGATTGACTTTGCTCTGCACCCATAAACCCTATGCGCAGGTTCAGGCCGGGTCTACACGCGGCGCCAAGTGTGATGGAACCGACAGTGAAGCTGAGAGTCAACCCCACCCCACCGGGGACTTAGCGCGCCCGCTGCACCCTGCCCTCGTCCCAGACGGGAGTCTCGGACTCGTACACCTTGCCGTCCTCGCCGAAGACCAGGAACCGGTCGAAGCCGCGTGCGAACCAGCGGTCGTGGGTCACTGCGAGTACGGTGCCCTCAAATGCGTCGATGGCGCGTTCCAATGCCTCGGCTGAATGCAGATCGAGGTTGTCCGTGGGCTCATCCAGCAGCAGCAGCGTGGCGCCGGAAAGCTCGAGCAGGAGGATCTGCAGCCGTGCCTGCTGTCCGCCGGAAAGCGAGTCATACAGCTGCTCCGACTGGCCAGCGAGCCCGTAGCGGTCCAGCACAGCGGACGCCGCTTCCCGCCCGAGACCGGACCGGTGGTCATCCCCGCGGTGCAGGATGTCGAGGAGCGTCCGGCCCAACAGATCCGGGCGGCTATGCGTCTGGGCGAAGAATCCGGGCCGGATGCGGGCACCCAACTTCACGACGCCGGTGTGCGGCACCGGATCGATGCTCACCTCGGACACGGGTTCGTGTTCCTTCTCCGGGTCCGTACCGCCGGCTGCGAGCAAGCGGAGAAAGTGGGACTTGCCGGATCCGTTGGAACCGAGCACCCCCACCCGGTCACCGAACCAGATCTCGGTGCTGAACGGCTTCATCAGTCCTGTGAGTTCGAGCTTCTGGGCAACGACGGCCCGCTTCGCTGTGCGGCCGCCCTTGAGCCGCATGTTCACGTTCTGCTCAATCGGTATCGCTTCGGGCGGTCCTGCTTCCAGGAATTTCGCCAGCCGCGTCTGGGCGGCGTGGTACCGGTTCGCCATGTCCGAGCGGAACGCCGCCTTGTTCTTGTACATGTTCACGAGCTCTTTGAGCTTGATGTGCTCCTCGTCCCAGCGGCGCCGCAGTTCCTCGAACCGCGCGTTCCGGTCGGTCCGCGCCTGCAGGTAGGTGCTGAAGCCTCCCCCGTGCACCCAGCTCGACGCACCAAGGGCGCCGGGCTCAAGCGTGACGATCCGGGTGGCCGCGTTGTCGAGAAGCTCCCGGTCGTGACTGACGAACAGCACAGACTTGCTGGATTCATTGAGCTTTGCTTCCAGCCAGCGCTTGCCGGGGACGTCGAGGTAGTTGTCGGGCTCGTCGAGGAGGAGCAGTTCGTCAGATCCCGAAAACAGCGCTTCCAGCACCAGCCGCTTCTGCTCGCCTCCGGACAACGACGACGCCGCGCGGTACTGGGCGCGGTCATAGGGCACGCCGAGCGCCGCCATCGTCACTTCGTCCCAGGTGGTTTCCAGCTCGTACCCGCCGACGTCTCCCCAGTCGGCAATGGCTTGTGCATACCGCATCTGGGTGGGTTCGTCGTCGTGCTCCATCATGGCCAGCTCGGCGTCATCGATGCGCTTCGCGGCTGCGGCGAGCGCCGGCGGAGCGGCGGAGACGAGGAGATCACGAACGGTGGTGTCGTCACGGACCTGGCCGACGAACTGGCGCATGATGCCCATGCTGCCGGACCGGGTGACGGCTCCCTCGTCCGCGGTGATGTCACCGGCGACAATGCGCAGGAGGGTGGTCTTTCCGGTTCCGTTGGGCCCGATCAGCGCGGTCTTGTGGCCCTCACCGACTTTGAAGGTGACGCCGTTGAGCAATTGACGGCCGTCGGAGAGGAAGTAGTCAATGTTGGATACGTCAAGATGTGCCACCGCTCAAGTCTTTCACGGTTGAAGACAGTAACCGTGCCGCTACTCCATACCTCGATAGGCTCGCTCCCGTAAATCCTCCCGCTGCTGGTTCGTTAGGATGAGCCACTCCGCCGTCGTGAGTTTCAGCAGGTGCAGCAGGCGCCGATCCTCAGCCGATAGCAGCGTCCCGGCGGGGATGCCACGTGGTCGTTCCTGTGTGTCGAGCCGGACCGCCACTACCACCAGAGTCAGGACCGCCGCCATCACGACGGCGGCGATGATTTCCACGCCCATCAATCCTCCTGCACACGGTTGCCTCGCCGGCCGCTGCCGGGAAGGAATGCTTGATGATTGCCTCCCCGCCTTGGGGAAAAGTTGGTTGATGCGCCCGTATCTGTGCAGGAGGATGAGACGACCATGGAAAAGGTCAGCCCCACCTACATAAACTTCGCGAGCATTCTGGATCCCAGGACGCGCGAGCAGAATCTGAAGACCGCGTCTATGCCGTTCATTTATCCACATCTCGCGAGCATGCCTGACGCCCACCTGGGCAAGGGGGCTGCGGTCGGTTCCGTCATCCCCACCCTGGGCGCCATCATCCCGGCGGCGGTGGGCGTGGATATTGGCTGCGGGATGATCGCCGTGCGCACCCAGCACAGGGCCGGTGACCTGCAGAGGCTGGACCGCAAGACTCTTCGCCAGTCGATCGAGCGGGCGATTCCCCTCTCGGCCGGGCACAGCAACAAGAAAATCCTCGAGTCGGCGGAGCCACGCGTCGAGCGGCTGGCACGGGATGCTGACAACGCAGGGTTTGATCCGTCGTCGTACTCGAAACACTGGGCGCTGCAACTGGGATCACTCGGATCCGGCAACCACTTCATCGAGGTGAGCCTCGACGAGAACGACGACGTGTGGCTCTTCCTCCACAGCGGATCACGCGGTGTGGGGAACCGGATCGCGCAGCATCACATCCGTGTGGCTCTGGATCTGTGCGACAAACGCCGCATCGCCCTTCCGGACAACGACCTCGCCTACCTCAACGAAGGTGATGACGAGTTCGAGAAATACATCCGCGAGCTGCGATGGGCTCAGGACTTCGCCCTGCTCAACCGGGAGGAGATGATGGACCGCGTGATCGGGTGCTTCGCCCGGTGGACGGGCGACGAGGTGCAGGAACTGGAACGCATCAACTGTCACCACAACTACACAGCCCAGGAAACCCACTTCGGCAAACAGGTCTGGCTCAGCCGCAAGGGTGCGATCGACGCCTCCCCCGGCCGGCCGGGGCTCATCCCGGGGTCAATGGGGACGGCGTCCTACGTGGTCGAGGGGTTGGGCTACCCGCCGTCGCTGAACTCCGCTCCGCACGGTGCGGGCCGGGAGTACAGCAGAACCGCCGCGCGGCGCACCTTCACCCGCGACGAACTGAGGCGGGCAATGCGCGGCATCGAGTACCGCGACACCGACGCCTTCATCGATGAAATCCCGGCAGCCTACAAGGACATCGACGTCGTGATGGAAGACGCCCGCGACCTGGTCCGCATCCGGCACACGCTGCGCCAGATCGTAAACGTCAAGGGCGACTAGCTTGAAGCCTCGGCGAGGGAGGCTTGAGGTCCAAGCCGGCGAGCAGCGGCGAGGTAGGGCGCCGTCCGGCTCTCGTTGGAGCGCGCAACTTCGGCAGGGGTGCCTACGGCGATGATCTGTCCGCCGCCGTCGCCACCGGCGGGACCCAGATCGATCACCCAGTCAGCGGAGGCCACGACATCCATCTTGTGTTCAACCACGATCACTGTGTTGCCGGCATCGACCAACCCGTGCAGCTGCGCCATTAGAAGCTTGACGTCGGCCGGGTGTAGCCCCGTCGTCGGCTCATCCAGCACGTACAGGGTATGGCCACGGTGGGCGCGCTGCATTTCGGTGGCCAGCTTGATGCGCTGGGCCTCGCCTCCGGAGAGTTCGGTGGCGGGCTGGCCGAGCCGGAGGTAGCCAAGGCCCACTTCCAGCAACGTTTGGAGGCTGCGCGCTGCTGCAGGTACGTCGGAGAGGAACTCTGCGGCAACGCTCACCGTCATTCCCAAAACGTCAGCGACATTCCGTCCGCGGTACTCAACTTCAAGAGTTTCGGGGTTGAACCGCGAACCATGACACTCAGGGCAGGGCCCATAACTGCCGGGCAAAAACAGCAGTTCCACCGCTACGAAGCCTTCCCCCTGGCAGGTCTCGCAGCGGCCGCCTGCCACATTGAAGGAGAACCGTCCGGCGCCGAAGCCCCGCGACCGGGCTTCGTCTGTGGCGGCGAACGCCTTGCGGACGGCGTCGAAGAGTCCGGTGTAGGTTGCGAGGTTGGAGCGCGGAGTTCGGCCGATCGGCTTCTGGTCGACTTTCACCAGCCGGTCAAGCTGGTTCAGCCCGGGAAAGGACCCCACGCTCAGTGCTCCGGCCTGGGAGGCGGCGGTGCCATCCTGGATTTCCGGGATCGGCTCTTCCGGCGCCTCGCTCCTAGGGTGCAGCCGTTCACTGACGACCTCGGCAAGAACCTGGCTGACCAGAGTTGATTTGCCTGAGCCGGATACGCCGGTGACTGCCGTCAGCACACCCAGAGGGAAGTCCACATCGAGCCTGCGCAGGTTATGCCGGCTGATATCCCTTATTTCGAGCCAACCGGCGGCTTCCCTGCCGGAATCGCCACGGGCATCTTTGCTGCCATCATCCTCGATGTTTGAATTGCCGCTGTCCGGCCCGCCGGAATGCTCTGGAAACAGGAAAGGCCTCGTAACCGAAGCGGCAACCTCGCGGAGGCCGTCCACCGGTCCGCTGTAGAGCACCTCTCCTCCACCCTCACCGGCGCGCGGTCCCACGTCCACTATCCAGTCCGCGCGATGCACCACGTCCATGTTGTGTTCCACGACGAACACCGAATTGCCGGACACCCTGAGTTGGTCCAGCACTGCGAGGAGAGGTTCGGCGTCGGCTGGGTGTAGCCCAGCCGAGGGTTCGTCGAGCACGTAAATCACACCGAACAGCCCGGACCGAAGTTGAGTGGCAATCCGGAGTCGCTGCAGTTCACCCGGGGACAGCGTGGGTGTGGATCGCCCGAGGGCGAGGTAACCCAGCCCCAGGTCCAGGAGCACGGTGATCCGAAGCAGTAGATCCCTGGTCAGGGCGACGGCCACCTCATCATTCTCGCCTGAAGTCCGCCCGCGCGAGGCGGTCCCGGGTGACGTGAGTTCTGCGGTGGGCCGGATGATTTCGGCCAGATCGTTCAACGGTAGGGCGTTGAATTCGGCGATGGTCTTACCGGCGAACGTCACGGCGATGGCTTCGGGCCTCAGCCCGCTGCCACCGCAGCGTGAGCATGGGCCAGTATGCATGAACTGCAACACCCGGTTACGCATGGCGGTACTTTTTGAGTCGGCCAGGGTGTGCAGAACGTAGCTCCGGGCGCTCCAGAACCGTCCCTTGTACGGCTTGGCAACGCGGTCGCGCTGGGGCGTTACTTCCACCACGGGCTGCTCTTCGGTGAAAAGAATCCAGTCCCGGTCCTTCTTCGGCAGCTTCTGCCAGGGAGTTTCGACGTCGTAGCCGAGGTGCGTGAGGATGTCACGCAGGTTCTTGCCCTGCCAGGCGCCCGGCCATGCGGCGATGGCTCCATCGCGGATGCTGAGGGAGGGATCCGGTACCAGGGAGTCCTCACTGACGGTGTGCGCTATGCCCAGGCCATGGCACTCCCGGCAGGCGCCTGCCGCGGTGTTCGGGGAAAAGGCATCCGAATCAAGTTGCTCGGCGCCCTCCGGGTAACTGCCGGCGCGGGAAAAGAGCATACGCACGGAGTTCGACAGGGTGGTGACCGTGCCGACAGTGGAGCGGCTGCTCTGCGCGCCGCGTCGCTGTTGAAGGGCTACGGCTGGAGGCAGACCGGTAATCTGTTCCACTTTGGGGTTGTGCCCCTGCTGAATGAGCCGGCGGGCGTACGGTGCCACCGATTCGAAATAGCGTCGCTGGGCTTCGGCATAGATGGTCCCGAAGGCCAGCGAGGATTTGCCCGAGCCGGATACTCCGGTGAACGCCACGATCGCATCACGCGGGACGTCCACATCCACGTTGCGCAGGTTGTTTTCACGAGCGCCCCGAACACGCACAAAGCCATCAGTAAGATGAGAGGGGTCAGGCGCCGGCAGGATGTGCTCCGGGAGATCGGAAGCATGCTGTTGATGTTGCATTACTCCGACCCTATCGCCGGACAGGATTTCGGCCACCATTCCGAGAAGGAGTGCGACTCGGTCTGAGCCGCAACAGTTAGCGGCCCTCGATCCCTCGGAAGTCGTTGAAGCTGTAGATATGCATCCCGGCGAATGCGTTGGTTTTCTCTATGGAGCGCACCAACCGCGAAGGATCGTACGACGACGGCGCCAGCATCGTGCGCAGCAGCGTACCGCTGCGCCTGGCGAACTTGAGCGATGGGCCCACGCCGATGCGTCCGGCGAGCGAGACGAGGCGGGTGCGCCGGACCCTCCCGGGGACACCGGCCCACACGGGCACCGTCAAGCCGTGGGACCTCAGCCGGGTGACGTAGTCGCCAAGCACCTGCCCGGAGAAGCACATCTGCGTGACTGCCCAACCACCGAGTTGCTGCTTCTTCAGCAGCAGCTCTGTGAGCTCGGGTTCAGGAACGGTGGGATGGCCTTCGGGGTAGGCGGCGAAGCCCGTCTCAAACCCGCCGATGTCGGCAATATCCTCCATGAGCGGCAGGCTCCAGGCGTACGGCCCTTCTGCCTCGCGGGCATCCCCGGCGATCACGAAAATATCGCGCACGCCGGCATCGGCGAGACGCGAAGTGAATTCCGCGAGTTGCTGCCTGGAGCCAATCGATCGTGCGGCCAGATGCGGGATCGCGCGGTACCCGAGCCCGGCAAGCTCAACCGAGACCTCCACCGTCTTCGCCGCACCGTGGTGCGGAAGGCACGTCACGGCTACCGTGGCCGGCGGGGCAAGATGGCGTTGCAGCCGGACGACGACGTCGCCGCCCGGCACGATCTCAACCCGGCTCGGGAAGCCCACTCAGCATTCCACGACGTTCAAGGCAAGCCCGCCCCGGGCCGTTTCCTTGTACTTGTCCATCATGTCCGCGCCGGTCTCGCGCATCGTCTTGATCGCGGCGTCGAGCGAGACGAAGTGCTGCCCGTCGCCGCGGACGGCCATCCGGGCGGCCGTGATCGCTTTGATGGCTCCCACCGCATTGCGCTCGATGCACGGAATCTGGACCAGACCGCCGACGGGGTCGCAGGTCAAACCCAGATTGTGTTCAATGCCGATCTCCGCGGCGTTCTCCACCTGTTCAGGAGTACCGCCCAGCACCTCGGCCAGCCCGGCGGCCGCCATTGCGCAGGCTGAGCCCACTTCGCCCTGGCAGCCTACTTCGGCTCCGGAGATCGATGCATTCTTCTTGAACAGGGCACCGACGGCAGTGGCGGCAAGCAGGAAACGGATGACGCCGTCGTCGTCGGCTCCTGGAACAAAGTCCGTGTAGTACTTCAGGACGGCCGGGATGATGCCGGCCGCACCGTTGGTGGGAGCCGTAACCACCCGGCCACCGGCTGCGTTCTCCTCGTTCACCGCGAGCGCGAACAGCGTCACCCATTCCATGGTGCTCAGGTGGTCGTCGGGGTCTGCTTCCTTGCGGAGCAGTTCGAGCTGCCGGGCAGCGCGGCGACGGACATGCAGTCCGCCGGGAAGGATGCCGCTGTTGGTGGATCCGCGCCGAATGGTGTCCTGCATGACGTCCCAGATTTCGAGGAGGCCGGTGCGAACCTCCTCCTCAGACCGGACTGCCAGTTCATTCGCAAGCACTATCTCCGAGAAGGACTTTCCGGTGCCGGCCGCAATCCCGAGCAGCTGCTCGCCCGACTCGAACGCATAGGGAACAGCGACGGCGGGGCCACCGGAGAGGTCCGCGCCGATCTGGTCCTGATCCAGCACGAATCCGCCGCCCACCGAGTAGTACTCCCGCGCACAGACGAGTATTCCATCAGCGTTATATGTCGAGAAGCGCATACCATTCGTATGGTAATCGAGCCTCTGTTTGCGGTGCAGGATCAGGTCCTCCGTGACATCGAAGGCGACCTCGTGCGTCCCAGCCAGTCGGAGGACCTTGGACTCACCGATCTCCTCGACGCGCGGTTCGGCGCGTTCCGGATCGGTGAGGTGCGGCTGCTCACCCTCGAGACCGAGGATCACGGCCTTGACGGTACCGTGCCCATGACCGGTCACGCCGAGCGAACCGAACAACTCCGCCTCGACGCGGCTCACCTGTTCGAGCAGACCCTGCTCGGCCAATATCCGGGTGAACAGGTACGCGGCTGTCATCGGTCCGCCTGTGTGCGAACTCGACGGACCTATTCCGATCTTGAACAGGTCGAAGGCGCTGATTGTCATGATCGGCCCGGACGCTTGTAGAACGGCAGTCCGACCACGGTGAACCCCTCAGGACGACCCCGCAGATCCACCTGAAGTTCGGTGCCGGGTTCGCTCAGCTCCGTCTCGACGTACGCGAGCGCAACCGGGTACCCGAGGGTTGGGCTTGGGAGGCCGGACGTGACGGTACCGACGGTCCGTCCGTCCCGGACGACGTCGTAACCGGCGCGGGCTGATCGCCGTCCCGCACCGCGCAAGCCGACAAGCTTCCGGGCAGGGGCTTCCCCCTTGAGCGGCTCAAGCGCCGAGCGGCCCACGAAGTCCCCGGTCTTTTTCAGGCTCACCACACCCCCCAGACCGGCTTCGAAGGGATTGGTGTCCAGGCCAAGCTCGTGTCCGTAGAGCGGCATACCCGCTTCGAGGCGTAGCGAATCCCTGGAGGCCAGGCCGCACGGCGCCAGGCCGTGTTCTGCACCGGCCTCGGTTGCGGCCTTCCACAGCTGCACGGCCTGGCCGTTCTCGATGAAGAGTTCGAAACCGTCCTCTCCGGTGTAGCCCGTGCGGGCCAGGAGAACGGACTGCCCGGCGAGGTCCACGTGGACAGCCGAGTAGTACTTCAGCGAGGTGATGGCCCCCCGGCCCGTGCCACCGCTCATCCCCAGCAGGATCGCCTCGGCGTTCGGTCCCTGGACCGCAATGAGCGCCGTGTCCTGGGACTGGTCCTCGACCTTTACAGTGAAGTTCCCGGCACGCCGCTGAAGTTCAGCGGCGACGGTGTCGGAATTCGAGGCGTTGGGAACCACAAGGAAACGGTCCCCGGCGAGGCGGTAGATGATGAGGTCATCGATCACTCCACCGTCTTCGTTGCAGATGAGGGAGTACTTCGCCTTGCCTACCGCCGTTGATGCGAGGTCGCTCACGAGCGCGTAGTTGAGGAAGTCCGCTGCCTGCGGTCCGCTGACCGTCACCTCCCCCATGTGGGATAGGTCGAAAATACCGGCCGCCCGGCGGACGGTGTGGTGCTCCTCCAGCTCGCTGCGGTACTTCAGGGGCATCTGCCACCCGCCGAAGTCGGTGAAGGCGGCGCCGAGTTCCTGGTGCTGCGCATAGAGCGCTGTCTGCTTTGTCATGGCGGCTTCCTTAGGCGTTGACATCGGCTGTGGTGTCCTCGACGGATGCCGCGCTTTCCTCGAAGGCTTCAAGGGGAGGGCACGAACACACAAGATTCCGGTCTCCGTGCGCGCCGTCGATCCGGCGAACCGGCGGGAAATACTTGTCGTGGCGCAGCGTGCGCAGCGGGAAAGCCGCCAGTTCGCGGGAGTAGGCGAAGGACCACTCGTCGCTGATGAGTGCCTGGGCGGTGTGAGGAGCCTGGCGGAGCGGGCTATCCTCGAGTTGCCACTCACCGGAGCCGACACGGTCGATCTCGCTCTTGATGGCGATCATCGCGTCCACGAAACGGTCCAGTTCCCCGAGATCCTCCGACTCAGTGGGCTCAACCATCAGCGTGCCCGCAACCGGGAAGCTCAGGGTGGGAGCGTGGAAGCCGTAGTCGATGAGGCGCTTGGCGACGTCCTCAGCGGTAACCCCGGTCTTGGCCGTCAGTGCGCGAAGGTCGAGGATGCATTCGTGGGCGACGAGTCCGTTCTCGCCCGAGTAGAGCACCGGGAAGTGCTCGTTCAAGCGGGCGGCCACGTAATTGGCGGCCAGCAGCGCGGACTTGGTTGCCGCCGTCAGGCCCTCACTGCCCATCAGGGCGATGTACGCCCAGGAAATCGGCAGCACACCTGCTGAACCGAAGCGGGAGGCGGAAATGGGGACGCCAGTATGGATGTCGCTCTTCGACACGTCATTCGCGTCTCCTGGCAGGAACGGCACGAGGTGCTGCGCCACCGCAACCGGGCCAACGCCTGGCCCGCCGCCGCCGTGCGGGATGCAGAAGGTCTTGTGAAGGTTCAGGTGGGAGACGTCGCCGCCGAACTCACCCGGCTTGGCGAGCCCAACGAGGGCATTGAGGTTGGCGCCGTCGATATAGACCTGGCCACCGGCCGCATGTACCTGGTCGCAGACCCAGCGCACATCTTCCTCGAAGACGCCGTGCGTGGATGGGTAGGTGATCATGATCGCGGACAGCGAGTCCCTGTTCGCCTCAATTTTGGCCTGCAGGTCGTCGTGGTCGATGTAACCGTTCTCGGCGGTCTTCACAACCACCACTTTCATGCCGGCGAGCACGGCCGACGCGGCATTGGTGCCGTGCGCTGAAGACGGGATGAGGCACATTTTGCGCGCCTCATCGCCGCGTGACAGGTGGTAGTTCCGGATTGCCAGGAGCCCGGCGAGTTCACCCTGCGACCCTGCGTTGGGCTGGATCGAAACCTTGGCATAGCCGGTGATTTCAGCGAGGCGGTCTTCAAGGTCGCCGATCAACTGGCGCCACCCCTCGGTCTGATGGTCAGGAGCAAACGGGTGGATGGTTGCAAACTCCGGCCAGGAGATCGGCTCCATCTCAACGGTGGCATTGAGTTTCATGGTGCAGGAGCCCAGCGGGATCATCGTGCGGTCCAACGCCAGGTCGCGGTCGGACAGGCTGCGCAGGTAACGCATCATCTGGGTCTCGGAGCGGTGCAGCGAGAAGACGGGGTGGGTCATGTACGACGACGAACGCTGCAGTTCGGCGGGTATCGTCGTCTCAACATCCGCTTCGTCCGGAAGGCCGGCGCCAAAAACCTCTGCGATCGTCTCAAGATGAGCGTCCGTGGTGGTTTCGTCGCAGGAAATGCCTACGTGATCCTCGTCGACCAGGCGCAGGTTGATGCCGCACTCTTCGGCCTTGCTGACGAGGTCCGCGGCCGCGCCGTCCGCCTTCACGAGGAGAGTGTCGAAGAACTGGCCGTGGACGGTTCCGGGAAGAGCCGCGGCGAGCTTCGCGGCCTTGCCGTGGACGCGTTCAGCGATAGCCCTCAGTCCGTCCGGCCCGTGGTACACGCCGTACATGCTGGCCACGATCGCGAGTAGCGCCTGCGCGGTGCAGATATTCGACGTCGCCTTCTCACGGCGGATGTGCTGCTCACGGGTCTGCAGCGCAAGCCGGTAGGCGGGAGCGCCGTCTGAATCCTTTGACACACCGACCAGGCGGCCGGGAAGCATCCGCTCCAGCCCCTTGCGGACGGCCATGTACGCGGCGTGAGGTCCACCGAAGAACAGCGGCACACCGAAACGCTGGACGGAGCCGACGGCGATATCCGCGCCCTGCTCACCGGGCGGGGTGATCAGGGTCAGCGCCAGCAGGTCGGCCGCGACCGTGACCAGCGCGCCGGCGTCGTGCGCTTTGGCGATGAGGTCGGTGGAGTTGCGCAGGACGCCGGACGTGCCGGGCTGCTGGAGGACGACGCCGTTGATGTCGCCGTCGGGCAAACCGTTGGAAAGGTCAGCAATCTCGATGTCGAAACCGAGCGCTTCGGCGCGGCCCGTGACGACGGCGATGGTCTGGGGCAGGCAGTCGGCGTCCAGGACGGTGCGGCCCTTGTTCTTGCCGGAGCGTCGCATCAGCAGGACCGCTTCGGCCACGGCGGAAGCTTCGTCGAGCAGGGACGCGTTGGCAATCGGCAGTGCGGTGAGATCCTGGACCATCGTCTGGAAGTTCAGCAGTGCTTCCAGCCGGCCCTGGGAGATCTCCGGCTGGTACGGCGTGTAGGCGGTGTACCAGCCGGGAGATTCGAGGACGTTGCGGCGGATCACCGGGGGCGTAACGGTGTCGTAGTAGCCCTGACCGATCATCTGGACGGCGGCCTTGTTCTTCGCCGCGATGCTGCGCAGTTCTGCGAGAACCTCCGACTCGCTCAGCGCAGACGGAAGGTCGAGACCTTCTTCAATGCGGATGCTCTCCGGCACCGCTACGTCGACGAGCTTGTCCAGGCTTGGGTATCCGAGGACCTTGAGCATCCGCTCCGCGTCATTCGAGCGCGGACCGATGTGGCGGTCGGAGAAGGTTGATTCCGTCTGGTGGGTCATGGGAACTCCGTAGATCGGGCCCGCTCGGGGTGTGCGGACGATTATCGGGTTCCTCCCCACTCTGTATTGGACCTGAGAGATTTTGCGGACGAGACGCTCGCATTGCACCGTCGGTGAGCACAACCACGCTGTGGTTGTACTGCTTTCCAGAGTTGCCTTTCCGCTGCGGTGCTGGGCCTGAGAGATTCCTGGGGAGGGTTTGCTCCTACGGCGCCTGCCGGACGTGAGTCAACGGCAGAACTCTCCCGCTGCGGGTCATTGGCTGGTTATGGCTATTCAATTGTGTGATCGTGAGCAATCTTACTCTTCGGCAACGCACGCCGGAAATGGTTGACGTCAGCCCGCGAGTTCTTCCTGCTGATCCACGATTCTGAGCTGCCTCACTGCCTGAATCGCTGCCGCCCGTCCGGCCCTGGTGGCTCCGAGGGTTGATGCTGATGCGCCATAGCCCACCAGCAGCACGCGATCATCCTTCAGGACCTTCACGCCGTCCATCCGGATGCCGCCCCCCGGCTCCCGCAGCTTCAGCGGTTTCAGGTGGTCGAGTGCGGCACGGAACCCGGTGGCCCACAGGATGGCGTCGGCTGCGACCGTCCTGCCGTCGGCGAGCTCTATGCCGGTTTGTGTGATCCTCCTGAGCGGCCCCTCCGACCGGAGGATGCCTGCGTCAATGCCCGCCCTGTATTGGGGTGTCAGCGGAAGTCCGGTCACCGACACAACGCTCGACGGCGGAAGCCCGGCCTTGGTGCGCTCGTGCACCCTGCGCTCGACGTCGCGGCCCCACTCGGAGTCGAACGTCCGGTCGGTGAAGAGAGGTGGGCGGCGGGTCACCCAGGTGGTTCTCGCGCCGGCTTCGTGGAGCTGGAGAAGGAACTGGACGGCCGAAGTTCCCGCACCGACCACCACAACGCTCCTGTCGCGGAACTCCTCCGCGCTGACGAAGTCGTGGGTATGCAGCTGCCGGCCGCGGAACTGTTCCCGGCCTGGATAGTAGGGCCAGTACGGGCGGTCCCACGTGCCCGTGGCGTTGATGAGGAGGCGGGTCTCCCATGTTCCTGCGTCAGTGTGGACGGTGAGCGTTCCCGATGTTTCCTCGGTGACCTTTTCGACCCTGACTGGGCGGCGAACTCTGAGCTCGAACTCCCGCTCGTAGGAGCCGTAGTAGCGGGCAACAACGGACGAGGACGGCTCGGTCGGGTCAGGTGTGCCCAGTTCCATGGCGGGCAGATCATGAATGTTGTGCGCTGCGCCGAAGGTCAGTGAGTCCCAGCGGTGCCGCCACGCGCCACCGGGGCCCCCGTTCGCGTCGAGGACCAGGAAGTCACGTTCCGGTCGGAGACCCTGCCGCTGCAGGTGGTACGCCGCGGAAAGCCCGGCCTGCCCCGCACCAATGACTATTACTTGCAGCACCCGCGCATCTCCTTGCTTCCGTTCCTCGTGATGGAACGCGATTCGCGGTTCTGATGTTCCTTCTAGGAGGCCGGAGACAGATCCGGTACCGACAGACCGAACACATCCTTCAACGCCAGCTTCGCAGCGTGATACCCGCCCATGCCGTGAACGCCCGGCCCCGGCGGAGTGGACGCCGAGCACAGGTACAGACCCTTCGCAGGCATCCGCCACGGGTTCGGCCCGAACGTGGGACGCGCCAGCAATTGCGGGATGGTGACAGCACCGCCGCCGAAGTCTCCCCCCACGTAGTTGGCGTTGTACTGTTCCAGATCGGCCGCCGTCATTGTGTGTGAACGTACGACGACGTCACGGAAGCCGGGCGCGAAACGCTCGATCTGCCGCACTATGGCCTCGGTCATATCTTTCGTGGATCCGTTGGGTACATGACAGTACGTCCAGAGGATGTGCCGTCCGTGCGGGGCACGGGAGGAATCGAACAGTGAAGGCTGCGAGATCAGGACGTAGGGCTTGTCCGGATGCTGTCCCGCCGCCACTTCGGCTTCGGAAGCCGCTACTTCCGCCCGTGTACCACCCGCGTGGACAGTGCCCGCGGTCCGTACTTCCTCGTTCACCCAGGGCACCGGCCCTGAGAGGATGAAGTCGACCTTGCAGGCGCCGCCGCCGTACCGGAAACCCTCCAGCGCCGAAAGGTATCCCGGAGGCAGACGATGGCCCGCAAGGCTTCCGACAGCGCTAGGGGAAACGTCGAGCAGGACTGCACGGGCGTCGTCGAACTCGGCGATCGACTCGATCCGGCGAGCAGTGTGGATCACTCCTCCGTGCGCCCGGATGTCCTCCGCCATGGCATTTGCCAGTGCCTGCGACCCTCCCAGTGGAATGGGCCATCCCACCGCGTGGGCCAACGCACCAAGGGTAAGTCCGGCACCGGCAGCAGCGAGGGTCGGCAATGGAGATACCGCGTGCGCGGCAACGCCGGTGAACAACGCTGCCGCCTCTTCCGTTGAAAAGCGCAGGTTCCACAGCGGCGAACCCTGCTCCAGGGTCCCCAGACCCAGCCGGGCCGCAGCCACAGGGCGGCGAGGGATACGAAGGAATTGGTTCAGCCCGGTGTCCACCACACCGTCAATATGTTGCACGAGCGGACGCATCAGTCGTCGCCAGGCTTGTCCGTCCTTGCCGAGACTCATAGCCGTGCGCCCGAGGTCCCGGTAGGCAAGGCCGGCCCGCCCGTCGTCGAGCGGGTTCGCATAGGACAGCTCAGGCACCGCGAACGGGACCCGCTCGGAGAGGCCGAACTCCCGGAAGAACGGCGAGGCCAACGCCATCGGGTGAACTGCAGAGCAGGTGTCATGGAGATGGTCCGGTTCGAGCAGCTCCATGGTGCGCGATCCGCCGCCGACAGTCTTCCCGGCCTCGAAAACCTCGACGCTCAGTCCTGCACGTGCCATCACGACGCCGGCCGCCAGCCCGTTGGGCCCGGCACCGACAATCGCGACGTCGGCCATGACTAGTTCCTGACCTCGGTGCGACCGGCCCGCAGCTTCGACAACCGCGCCGCCGCCCCCATCAGCAGCGCACGGCCCTTCGCCGGTGCCGTCCTGCGGAACGACAGCAATCCGGCCACTACCCGATACTTTCCGGGGTTCAGCGGGATGTCGTACGTGGTTGGGATGTCCACGACGTTCTTCGAGAAGTTCCGTTTGAACGTTGTCACGTTGACCAGTTGCGGGTAGTTCTCGCTGACGATCCCGGTGAGACCGCAGGCTGTGTTTCCCGCAGCCTTGAGCTGTTTGAACGCTTCCCACAGCAGCAGGTAGGGGGCGAAGGTCTTACGGGCATCGAGTGTGCTGCCCGCGAAGTAGTAAACCGAATACCCGCGGTACTCCGTGGTGATAAGCCAGCTCACCGCCCGGTTGTCCACGTAAGCCACCATGAGCCGGAGGTAGTCCCCCAGCTCCGAGAGGAGTTTTTCGTAGTAGTCGGTGCTGAAGCTTGAGAAGCCATCGCGTTCGGCTGTTTCCTGCAGGATGGGATAAAGGTCCTGACGGAAAACATCAACCCAATCGGCCCGTTCGATGGCTCGGACCTCTACGCCTGAGCGTTCCGCACGCCGGATGCTGTTGCGGGCGTTCGGCCGGAAGGACTTGAAGATGGCGTCCTCGCTGGGCGTCAGGTCCACGACGATCTCGCGCTCATACCAGCCATGCTCAATCGGACCATCAGCCGGAGGCTGGGGAGTCCTGACCTGCATACGGACGTAGAGCGGATCCGCGCCCGGGTCTTCGGCGAATTGCTCCTGAACCGTCCGCATCAGGCGAAGTTCAGCGGCAGGTGAACGGTCGGCGAACCAGACGGGCCCATTGATTGCTACCAGCGATTCACGGAACTTTCGCCGCACCCGCAGGAGGCTCATCAACACAACGGGCGCGCCGCCGTCGTCGTAGTAGGCCCACAGGCCATAGGGCTCCCGGCCCAGGCTCCGCTCGAAAAGTGCCCACTGCGGCGTCTGCTCGAGGGGGATGATGACGTCGGGATGAGCCGACGCCAAGGCCTCGAAAGCTTTAGGCGTAAGGCGCTCGCTGCGGAAGACGGATTCTGTCACTGGGAGTCTTTCGGTGCGGGGATTTTCGGGCCCGGACGGGGCTCGCTCAAGCCTACCGGAGCGTAAGCCTTTCGATCAGGAGCGCCGTTGAAAGGACCGCCCGCAGGGTCATCGATGTCCAGACGCCGTACCGGATCATATGCCGGTTCAAGTACATGTTGTGCGACCCGGTAGAGGAGATAACCCGTGACTAACAGTCGAACAACGGTTGCGGCCACATAGTAGACGGCGTCGATGTTGTTCTCAACCACGCCCGCTGAAACCTCCCGGGCGACGAACATCCAGTACGCCCACCAGTGAAGGACTTCTACGAGCTGCCAGGTGAGAAATATTCTCCAATCGACATATGAAAGCGCCAGGAACGGCAGCAGCCACAGACTGAATTCCGGCCGGTAGTCCGGAACAACGAGCACCAGCGCCCCAATCAGGAGAAACACCACCTGCGGAAGCCTCGGCCGTCGAGGTGCCCGCAACACCAGCAGAACGATGAGCGCCGTCAGTATCCCGAAGCCGGTTAGCGCCGCAATCCCCGTTGCGTTGGGTGTGAGGCTCGGCAGGCCCGCCTGCTGTGCGATGAGATTGTAACCGGCCCAGAGCGACGATGAAACCTCGAGGCGCGCCGGATCGTACTCCCACGGAAGGGCCATTCCCCGTCCCGGACCGAACGGAAGAACGGTGAGAACCCACACCGCGGCCAATGAACTACCCGTCATGAGCGCGGCGCGAAAACGGCCGGTGCGCAGGGCCAGCAGAATCACGGCACCGAAGACCAGGAGCACATGGATGCTGAACCATGCGCCTAGCCCCAGCAGGACACCGGACACCACATAGCGCTGGTGCGCGAATCCCCATACGGCGAAGACACTGAGCAGAACGGACAGCAGGGCCCAGCTTGAGGTCACGGTCAGGACGGCGATCGGCGCCATAGCAACGATTGCCGCATCCCAGGGCCGCCGGCTGGCCAGCCGCATCGTCGCGACAACCGTTCCGATCCAGGCAGCTGCGATCAACACGGCGTTGACATCGAAATACTGCACCACGGACTGCGTCTGGATTATCCCGGCTTCCGACGTCGGCACCAGGAACGCAACCAGGCCCGCGAACACTCCAACCAGCACCGGACCGTCAAAAGTGGAACCCTCCGCAAAGGGGAAAAGTCCGCTTCCAAGGCCCTGGAACTGGAACGCTTCCGTCCAGTCGGAATAGCAGGCCCGATAGAACTGGACGGGCCGCACCCACCCGTCAACCCGGCAGGGAGCCTTGATCAGCACCGCGAGAACGGCAGCCGCCGTCGTCATGAGAATCAGAACCCGCTCCACGGTGAAAACCGCCGGGCGGACAATCCCTGGGGCAGCATGTCGGCCCAGCGGGCCTCCCACGACCTCAGTCAGATGCCTCAGCAAAGAGTCCTTGCGGGTGGGCACGGAGATGCTCGCGGGGCGGCGCGGGCTCTCTTCGTGCTCCATGTGTCGAAGCCTAGCGAAAGGGCACGACGGCGGTACCCCTCCTCTGCTGATGCGTCCGGGAATCGAACTTTCAGGGGAGTACAAGGAATGTGTGGGCAATAATGTGTGTTCCCATTAAGAAGTAGACTGTGTGAGCTGTGGATTTGGCCGTGGACATAAGGCGAACAGAGACCTCAGTCCGAGCGGTTACAAAAGCGCGTAAAGAGGAGAACAGTGGGAACTAACCCCATTCGGGTAGCAATTGTCGGTGTCGGAAACTGTGCCGCGTCGCTGGTACAGGGCGTTCAGTACTACAAGGATGCGGACGCAACGGCGACCATCCCCGGCCTGATGCACGTGCAATTCGGCAAGTACCACGTCAATGACGTGCAGTTTGTTACGGCGTTCGACGTTGACGGCAAGAAGGTCGGCTTGGACCTTGCAGAGGCCATCGGCGCCAGCGAGAACAACACCATCAAGATCGCCGACGTTCCGGTCACCGGCGTAAAGGTCCAGCGCGGCCACACCCTCGACGGCCTGGGCAAGTACTACCGCGAAACCATCGTCGAGTCGGACGCTGAGCCGGTTGACGTCGTGGCAGAGCTCAAGGCCTCACAGGTCGACGTCATGGTCTGCTACCTGCCCGTCGGTTCCGAAGCCGCTGCCAAGTTCTACGCCCAGTGCGCAATCGACGCCGGAGTCGCATTCGTCAACGCCCTTCCCGTCTTCATTGCGGGCACCAAGGAGTGGGCTGACAAGTTCACCGCGGCCGGCGTCCCGATCGTGGGGGATGACATCAAGAGCCAGATCGGCGCAACCATTACGCACCGCGTCATGGCCAAGCTGTTCGAAGACCGCGGCGTCACGCTGGACCGCACCTACCAGCTGAACGTGGGCGGCAACATGGACTTCAAGAACATGCTTGAGCGGGATCGCCTTGAGTCCAAGAAAATCTCCAAGACCCAGGCTGTTACGTCCAACGTTGAGGCTGAAATGCACGCCGACGACGTCCACATCGGCCCCTCGGACTACGTCGCCTGGCTCGATGACCGCAAGTGGGCGTTTGTCCGCCTCGAAGGCCGCAACTTCGGCGATGCCCCCGTCTCTCTTGAGTACAAGCTCGAGGTGTGGGACTCCCCGAACTCGGCCGGCGTAATCATCGACGCCATCCGTGCCGCAAAGATCGCCTCGGACCGCGGCATCGGCGGTCCGATCCTCTCGGCATCGAGCTACTTTATGAAGTCGCCGCCGGAGCAGTACAACGACGACATCGCCCGCGACAAGGTCGAGGCCTTCATCCGCGGTGACATTGAGCGCTAGACACGTTCATTTTCACGAAACGCCCCTGGCTCTGCCGGGGGCGTTTCGTTTCTGGCGGACACGCCGGCTGCCGCTGGTCCCTCCTACCGCCCGGCCATGACGGAACGACCCTTCGGCCGAATCCTGCCGATCCTTCCCGGGCTGGGCGTTTGCCTCGCCGCTGCGACGCTGGCCTGGCTCGTGAGCCGCGTGCTCCCGGGAGCGAGTCCGCTGCTGATAGCTATCCTGCTGGGAGCGGTATGGGGAAACCTGTGGCCGATCCCCACCCGCTTTTTCGGAGGTATCGCGGTCTCCTCCAGAAACCTGTTGCGGGCCGGGATCGTACTGCTCGGTCTCCAGCTCTCACTGTCGGCAGTCCTCGAACTGGGGCCCGGTGTACTGCTGATTGTCCTGCTGTCGGTTGGCCTTACCTTCGCTGCGACGCTCTGGCTCGGCAAGCTCCTGGGCGTCAGCCTTGCGCAGCGCCTCCTCATAGCGTCCGGGTTCTCGATCTGTGGCGCCGCGGCGGTGGCCGCGATGGAGAGCGCAGCCGGAGCCAAGAAAACTGAAGTTGCCACAGCCATCGGACTGGTGGTGCTCTTCGGAACCCTGATGATTCCGGCCGTCCCCTTCTTCGGTGAGCTCCTGGGACTTCCCGAGGGGACACTGGGGATATGGATCGGGGCTTCGACTCACGAGGTAGCACAGGTCGTTGCGGCGGGTGAAGCGGTGGGCGGGTCCGCGCTTGCCGTGGCTGTCACGGTCAAGCTCGCCAGAGTTCTCACCCTGGCCCCCATCACCGCGGGCATTGTGATGCATATGCGCCGCACCCGGCCGAGGGCCGGCGGGAAGATGCCGCCGGTGGTCCCCCTCTTCATTGTGGGGTTCGTAGGAGCGATGCTCGTGCGTACCTCGAACCTGCTGCCTCAGGACATTCTGGAACTGGCACAGGTCCTACAGACACTGCTGCTCTCAGCAGCGATGTTCGCGCTCGGGCTCGGCGTCCAACTGAGAAGCCTGTTGAGGGTAGGCAGGCGCCCGATTCTGCTCGGTCTGCTCTCCACGCTGGTCATTCTCGCGGTATCCCTGGTCGGTACGATGGTCCTGCCGCTGTCCTGAGGAACCGAACGGCCCACCGAACCTACTCCTCGTCCGCATCACGTAGGCGCCGGATACTCTGTGACGCCTGCGCAAGCGCCACCAGGCTCAGGAGCAGCTTGCTATAGGCGCGGACGCCCACTGCCACGGCCAGCACCGCCCGGTCCCGCGAGTGAGCGTCGAACACGGTGCCCAGATCCTGCCGGGCCACCAGATCGGCCGCACGCGCATACCCGAGGACGACGTCGGCACTCACCGAAAGGCCCATCGCCTCCATATCCTCCAGAGTCCTGTTGAGCAGCGCACGTGCATCGGAGGAAGTATCCGGCCAATCCTGGGCTTCCATTAGTTCGGCCACAAGCGGGTGATCCGGTACGTTCTGCTCCGAGGCCCCGAGCACCATCGCCTGGGTCCTGCCGAGCAGCTCCAGCCGGGAGACGCCACGATCCTCAACCAGCCCTATCAGGGTGCGAATCTGGTCAATGCGTAGCCCCACAACGGAGCGCAGCCCCGCAATCAGCTCGAGGCGTTCGACGTGTCTGGCACCGTACTCTGCTCGCGTGGGGTGGATCTCATCACCGCGCTGAAGGATGCCCTCGCGCAGGTAGAACTTGATGCTGGCCGCGCTTATCCCCGTTGCCGCGCTCAGTTCCTTCAGCTGCATCGGGAACTCCTCATCGGATAGTAGAACAGCGGCAACTATCCTGATGTACACCATGGGATAGTAGGCCTATCTTATAGACATGGACTGGAGCCCGCTCTTAGCCGCCCACGTAATCGCCGCACTGTACGTGCTTGTGCTGGGACCCCTCAATATCTTCCGACGCCGCCGTGATCGGGCTCATCGGATCATTGGCTATACGTGGGTGGGCGCCATGTACTTCGTCTGCGTCAGCAGCTTCTGGATTGTCACCGACGGACACTACAGCTGGCTGCACGGCCTCTCAGCCTTCACGATCATCACCGTGACGCTCGGCCTCGTGTCCGCCATCCGGCGCAACATCACAGCGCACCGGGCGAACATGATCGGCAGCTACATCGGCATCTCGATAGCGTTCGTGTTCGCCGCCACCGCACCCGGGCGGGCAATACCAAGACTGTTGGCTGACGACCCGGCTACCGCCGTCGTCGTTACTGTGCCGGTGCTGCTGACAGCAGCCGGTCTGTACCTTGCGGTCAGACCGGCACCGCGAAAGGTGCCGACCAGAACCATCCGGACAACCAGGACTCCGGTCTAACCCCTAGCGTTGCTACCAGCGTCACACGGGCAACTCCAGCGGAATGAAGCTGGTCTCGAGTAGTGGCACGGCTGCAGCGAGGCCCTGGCCGGTGGCGGCGGCGGGCTGGTTCCCGTGGGCGATGATGATGTCACCGTTTTGCGCCCGTGTGATCTCCTGGGTCACGATGTGTGCCGGGTAAGTTGCGCCGGCATCGCCGTTGATGCTGAAGCCGGTCGGCGTCTGACCGAGGGCAAGGCAGATCTGGGACGCCAGCTCGTCGAGGTGCGCCGTGCCGGACCGGAAGAAGCGTGGCGGTTTCCCTGTGAGCTCCGCGATCATGTCCGTGTTAACCATGATCTCGTCATACACCTCTCCCGGCCCGGTTGTGCCCGGTATGCCGTACGCGCTTTGCCCCATCACGCTCAACGGCAGATGTTGAGTCCCGTGGTTGGCGATCTCGAAGAGCGGGTCTTCTGCCAGTTCCTTCGCAAGTCCCCGGTTACTGGCGATCCACCGGGAATTGAGGAACAGGGTCGCGGGCATCCTGTGCTCACGCAGGAGGTCCAGGATTGTATGGTCAGTCTGACTCCCACCTGGCCCGCCGCAATAGTCAAGGGTCAGTACGGTGCCGCCGGCAGTAGCAGGCAGTTGGCTGACAACACCGGGAACGTCCAGTCCCCAGTGTTGTGGGACGTGCCCGGTGAACCTATCGATGATTTCGTCCCGGGTAGGCAGCACCGGCGGCTGGAAGGACGGCGAACCGGTCGGGGCGGGCTCCGACGTAGGCGACGGCGTTCCTGAAGGCCGCGGGCTGGGAACCGGCCTCTCGGCCGGCCTTGTTTGCGGCGTCGCCGCCGCGCACCCGGTCAGGGTTATCCCCAGGCCCGCCAGAATGAGTGCCCTGCGGCCGGCATCGAATTGCACGCGTCCCCCTACGACGTACGTACGTCCCCACGCCGGACCTACGTCGCCCAGTGTAGACGGCAACGCACCCGTAGCGGCCATCCGGGCGTCCAGGGCCGCCATGTGTCGACGGAGTGAGCAGCCGCCGCGGGTAGGGTTACGCCACAGAATCGCGGGCCGTGACGAAAGCCCCCACACACGCCTCGATGTCCTCTGCACTGTGCGCTGCCGACAGCTGTACACGGATCCGCGCGGCGCCTTTGGGAACCACGGGGTAGCTGAAGGCAATCACGTAAACGCCGTGCTCCAGCATGCTGTCAGCCACCCGGGCAGCCAGGGCGGCGTCACCGAACATCACCGGGATGATCGGGTGCTCTCCCTTCAGCAGGTCGAATCCTTCCTCGGTCATGCGGCGCCGGAAGAGGGAGGCATTCTCAGCCAGCCGGGCACGGAGCTCAGCGCTGTTCTGAACAAGGTCCAGCGCCGTGAGGGTCGCCGCGACAATCGACGGCGCGAGGGAATTCGAAAACAGGTAGGGGCGCGCACGCTGCCGCAACAGCTCCACAATCTCCCGCCGCCCCGACACATAGCCGCCCGATGCACCACCCAGCGCCTTGCCGAACGTTCCCGTGTAGATGTCAACGCGGTCGGAAACCCCGGCGTGCTCAGGCGTTCCGGCGCCTGTCGCTCCCATGAATCCCACGGCATGAGAATCATCCACCATCACCATGGCGTCATACCGTTCGGCGAGGTCGCAGATCTCCTTCAGGGGAGCGAGATAGCCGTCCATCGAGAAGACGCCGTCAGTGACAACCAAACGCCGGCGAGCGCCGGAGGCTTCCTGCAGCCTGGCCTCAAGATCCGCCATGTCCCGGTTCGTGTAGCGGAACCGCTGCGCCTTGCTGAGCCGGATGCCGTCAATGATCGAGGCGTGATTCAGCGCGTCGGAGATAACGGCATCGTCGGCGTTCAGCAGTGATTCGAACACTCCACCGTTTGCGTCGAAGCACGAGGAGAAAAGGATGGTGTCCTCAGTTCCCAGGAACTGCGACACACGCTGTTCGAGCTGCAGGTGGAGGTCCTGGGTTCCGCAGATGAACCGGACGGACGCCATTCCGAAACCGCGATCGTCCAGTGCCCCCTTCGCCGCGTCGATGATCGAGGGGTGGTCCGCGAGGCCTAGATAGTTGTTGGCGCAGAAGTTCAGGACCTGCGCTCCCTCCGCGTTTCCCAGCGCCGCACGAATGGTGTTGGACTGCGGCGACGAGATGGTCCGTTCGCGCTTGTACAGGCCGTCGTCCCGGATTTCCTGCAATTCGGACTGAAGCTGATCCCTCACCGATACAAACATTTCAACTCCTCTAGATCGCCGACCAGTCGAGCACTACCTTGCCGCTGCGCCCGTTGCGCGCAATGGTGAAACCTTCCTGCCAGTCCGACGCCGGCAGCACGTCGGTCACCACACTCGCCACAGCGTCACGCAACCGGTGATTGGACTGCAGCATGGCGCTCATGGCGTACCACGTCTCGAACATTTCGCGCCCGTACACGCCCTTCAGGGTGAGCATGTGCGTCACGACCTTCCCCCAGTCGATCGTGATGTCCTGGGACGGCAGGCCGAGCATCGCAATCCGGCCGCCGTGATTCATGTTGTCGATCATTTCGGGCAGCGCGGTGGGATATCCGGACATCTCAAGTCCAATGTCGAAGCCTTCCACCATGTGCAGTTCGCGCTGCGCCTCCGTGATCCTCATCCTGCTCACGTCAACGGCGAGATCCACTCCGATGGCACGGGCAAGGTCCAGCCGAGGTTCGGAAACGTCCGTGATGGCGATGTTCCGCGCACCGGCGTGACGGGCGACGGCGATCGCCATCAGCCCGATCGGGCCTGCTCCGGTGATGAGCACGTCCTCGCCCACAAGCGGGAAACTCAGTGCCGTGTGAACGGCGTTTCCGAACGGATCGAACACTGCTCCAAGCTCCGGAGTCACACCGTCATGGTGCACCCACACGTTGGTCTCGGGAACCACAATGAACTCAGCGAAGGCCCCGTCGCGCTGAACACCGACGCTGACGGTCCGGATGCACATCTGGCGGCGCCCGGCACGGCAGTTGCGGCAGATGCCGCACACAATGTGACCCTCGCCGGAGACCCGGTCTCCCACCCGGACGTCATGCACGCCGTCACCGAGCTCAACCACCTCGCCGTAGAACTCGTGCCCGGGAATCAGCGGTGCCTCGATGATGCTCGCCGCCCAGGCATCCCATGACTCAATGTGCAGGTCCGTCCCGCAGATGCCGGTTGTGATTACGCGGATCTTCACGTCGCCGAGCCCCACGGTGGGCTCGGGCCGGTCCACGAACTCGAATCCGGCCATGGCTCCGGGTTTATAGAGCGCCTTCACTCAGGTGTCCTCTCGTTGGAATCGCCGGACGGTGCTCAGAAAAGTCCTACGGCGCCGCCGTCGTCGTCCACGTCCATGCGCAGGGCTCCCGGCTCCTTGGGCAGGCCGGGCATAGTCATGACGGCGCCCGTCAGGGCGACTATGAAGCCTGCCCCGGTCTTTGGAATCAGGTCGCGCACATGGAGGGTGAAGCCCTCGGGCGCACCGAGCCTGGTGGCGTCGTCGGAGAACGAGTACTGCGTCTTCGCCATGCACACCGGCAGCTGATCCCACCCGTTCGCCTCGATTTCCGTCAGCCGGCGCAGGGCAGCCGGAGAGAAGTCGACGTCGGAAGCTCCGTAGATCTCCTGAGCGACCATCCGGATCTTTTCCTCCACCGGCAGCTCCAAGGGGTACAGGTGCCGGAAAGAACGGGGTGCCTCAAGCGCGGCCATGACTTTCGCAGCAAGCTCGTCACCGCCCGGTCCGCCGCCGCCCTCACCCCAGATATCCGCGACGGCGGCGCTGATGCCTTTGGAGGCGCACCACTGCAGCAGCCAGGCGAGTTCTTCATCCGTGTCTGTGGCGAACTTGTTGATCGCCACCACGGGCGTGATTCCGAACTTCTTCACGTTCTCCACGTGCCGCTGGAGATTCACGACGCCGCGTTCCACCGCCGACACATCCGGCTGCCGTAAACCCTCTTTCCCCACTCCGCCGTGCATTTTGAGCGCGCGGATGGTGGCAACCAGTACGACGGCGTCAGGCGCCACCTCCGCTGCCCTCGCCTTGATGTCCATGAACTTCTCGGCGCCAAGGTCCGCACCGAAACCGGCCTCGGTCACCACGATGTCAGCGAGGCTCTGCGCTGTCCTTGTGGCAATGACCGAGTTACAGCCGTGAGCGATGTTGGCGAACGGACCACCGTGCACCAGGGCGGGCGTGCCGGCGATGGTCTGCACCAGGTTAGGCTTGACCGCATCTTTCAACAGAAGCGTGAGCGCTCCCTCGACCCCGAGATCCGCAACGGTGACGGGCTTCCGGTCGTAGGTGTAGCCGACGGTCATTGCGGCAAGCCGCCGCCTGAGATCAGCGAGATCGGTTGCAAGGCAGAAGACGGCCATCACTTCCGAGGCGACCGTGATGTCGAACCCGTCCTGGCGTGGAATGCCCTGGGTCAGTCCGCCCAGACCGATCACTACTTCCCGCAGCGCCCGATCGTTTACGTCGAGCACACGCCGGAACGTAATCCTGCGTGGATCGAGGTTGAGGGGATTGCCCTGATACATGGAGTTGTCCACCAGGGCCATCAACGTGTTGTTCGCACTCGTGATTGCGTGGAAGTCACCGGTGAAGTGGAGGTTGATGTCCTCCATCGGCAGCACCTGCGAGTAGCCGCCCCCCGTGGCACCGCCCTTCATGCCCATTACCGGGCCCAGGGAGGGTTCGCGCAGTGCAACCATCACCTTCTGACCGGCGCGGGCCAGCGAATCCGACAGCCCCACCGTGCAGGTGGATTTGCCCTCGCCGGCAGGCGTGGGGCTCATGGCGCTTACCAGCACCACCTTTCCGGGCTTCTTGCCCGGGACGTGAGGCAGCCGCGCAGTATCGATCTTTGCCTTGTACCGCCCGTACAGTTCCAGCGCCTCGGGTGGGATTCCCGCAGCGGCCGCGATCTCCCCGATGGGACGGATGCGGGCTGCTCGAGCGATGTCGAGGTCGGACACAGGGGCGTGGATAGACGTCATCGTCTGAATCCCTCCGGGGTGCTGGCTGGACTACGGTGGCTCGGGTGTGAGCTCAGGTCCAATCTACCAGCGCAGGCGACGGCAGCTCCGCCGGCAATTCCAGCTGTTCAGGACAGTCCTGCACGCTCGAGAATGTAGCGTGTCATCGGCTCGTACAGGCCCGGACACAGGTTGTCATCCAGCGGCACCGCGACCTCCAGATGGCCCTGGGCCTCGGAGACAAACAAACCGGGGTCATTGCAGTCCGCGAAGCCCAGTGAAGGGATTCCTTCCGATGCGGCATGCCCTGCCCAGCCGTGATCGGCCACCACCAGCTGCGGAGGCAGGGCGCCCTGCGATGCGAGGAGCTCGAGGCTGAGCCGCATCGGCTCGGGGTAATGCGTGTGGACCAGGCCGCCGTACTGGTGCCACGCGAGGACGCCGAAAAGCTGCCGGATGTCACCGTCCCTGAAGGGTTGCCCCTCCGGGACCTTGACCAGAGTGGCCCCACCCCGCTCGGCGGCGGCGGCGAGAGCGGCGTGGACGGGCAGCAGCCCGGCGGGATGACCCGTGGCGAAGAGTATGCGGTGTCCGGCACGAACAGCCTCACCCAACCGGTCGGCGAACCTGTCCAGCGCGGCAACGCACTTGGCGGCATCGATCGTGTCCTGGCCCTCGAGGTGGTCCCGGTCGG
This sequence comes from Arthrobacter sp. TJ-170, assembly GCF_058269305.1. NCBI lineage: Bacteria > Bacillati > Actinomycetota > Actinomycetes > Micrococcales > Micrococcaceae > Arthrobacter > Arthrobacter sp. TJ-170. The sequence goes on from NZ_JBZCNL010000007.1 coordinate 92,189, forward strand.
CGCTGGTGCCCACACGCTCATGCATCAGGTCGAAAACCTCGTCGAACGTCCATTCCCGCGTGAGACGAACCCCGAACTCAAGGTGCTCGTTGCCTTCGAGGAACAGCCGCATGTGCCTCAGGTTGTCCTGCCGCGGCGTGGCAACCTTCCCGGTGATACCCACGGAGTCGAGATAGCTGGCAAGTTCTTCGGCTGCGTCCACCCAACCATCCTAGGCGCACCGCCCTGAGGATCCGGAAAGCCCGCCAGGGGTCAGGGTACCGGCGCACCCTCATACTGCTCGACGGCGGTGCGGTAGCTCTGCGCAGTAAACAGCGCGGTCCGCTGCCAGCCGAAGGCCAGCGCATGCACCGCGGCATTGGCGCCCAGCGTGCGCCGCATGCCGCCGTCGTCGTGCAGGGCTTCCAGAGCTGCCGACCACAGGGCGGCACTGTGCCCGTTCACCAGCACGCCGGTCCGGCCGTCGCTGATTGCCTGCGGCAGTCCGCCGACATTCGCGGCCAGCACCGGAGTACCGCAGGCCTGGGCCTCCAGGGCCACGAGACCGAAGGATTCACTGTAGGAGGGCATGGCTACGACGTCGGCGGCACGGAACCAGTGTGCAAGCTGCTTGGCCAGGACGGGCGGATAAAGCCGAGCCACATCATGCAACCCGAGCCGATTGATAAGGGGCTGCAGTTCCAGCGCTTCGGCTCCGCTGCCGGACCCGATGATGCTGACCTGCAGCGGAATGTCGGGGCGACGTGCCCGGAGGTCCGCGGCGGCCTCAACAAGCAGGTGCGGGCCCTTCAGTTTCTGGATCCGGCCGGCGAAGACCACGTGGAATACATCAGACGGGAAGTGGAGCCTCTCCCGCGAGGTGGATCGGTCAACTGCGTTGAAGACGTCAAGGTCCACTCCCGGAGCGACGATGTCGACTTTCTCGGCGCCTGCTCCGTAGAGGGACTCGAGCTCGGCGGCTTCGGTGCTCGTGTTGGCGATAAGCCGATCAGCGTCGTCAACGATCGTTTGCTCACCGACGATCCGCTCCTCGGGTTCCATCACACCGCCTGCGTGGAGGCGAAGGTTCTTCACCCTGGCCATGGTGTGCATCGAATGAACCAGCGGCAGATTGAGGGATCTGGAGACCATCAGGCCTACGATTCCGGAAACCCAGTAGTGGGAGTGGATGACGTCGAAGTGTCCGTCTGCCAGCAGGTCTGTTGCATCCGAAATAGCGTCCGCCATGTCATCGGAGAGCTGCGGCAGTACTTCCTTGGGGACCTTGCGGGTCGGCCCCGCGATAAGGTGGCGCACCAGAACGCCCGGCCCGAGTTCCTCGACATGCGGTTTTCCGTCGGCGGCCGCCCGCGTGAAGATTTCGACGTCGATACCAACCTTGGCCAGTTCCAGCGCGACTGAGCGGACGTACACATTCATGCCGCCGGCGTCTCCGCCGCCTGGCTGGTCGAAAGGCGACGTGTGAAGCGACAGCATCGCGACGCGCTTCACGGGGGTCACGAGCCCTCCTTCGCCATCCATGTTGTGGGCTTCACCGCATGTGCCCGTTAACCATGTTTGACCATATAACGCGCATACAAGCCGCTACATTCCGTGACCGTCCGACAACTCGTAATGGAATATGCCAACCGTTAAAGGCGGAAACCCGCGCTGGGAAGCGCGGGCTTCTCTATTGGTAGGACCGATGACTTGCATCAGTGCTCCTTCGCGGATTGACAGGGAGCGACCACACAGCCGCACGGACGTACCTGCTATTTGATGTACAGGTGATGCTGCGGCAGTGCATAGGACTGGGCGTTGTCCCAGGCGTTATCTACGGACGTTTCCTGTATTCGCTTCCAGAAAGACACACTTTCACGGAGTTTCCTGATCACGGCGTTCACCTCCTCCCGCTGCGTGAAGTCAGGCATCACCGCTGCAGAATCAACAGCTTCGATGGGCAGTTGGCCGACCGTACTGTCGAGGCGGGTGAGTTTGCCGGACATGATGAATTCCCCCTGCGAACGCGGCTGTACAGCGACTTGAGTCGTGGTGCGCTCGGTGGAAATGAGGGCGGAATGGACCTGTAAATCAGGCATGGATATCTCCTGGATATGTGGTGCATGAATTGGAAGTACGCCGGGGCAGGCGCGGAATTCGTGAAAAGGACACGAAAAAGAGAGGCGGATTCCGCCTGACACGCAACGGGTGAAAGAGAGACTTCTCCCAGAAAGGAATTAGGAGAGAAGTGCCGGTTTCAGCAGGAGATCAGTGCGCAGCGACGGCGGAGGCTGGGCGGGTTCGCGCGGCCATCATGCCGCCGAGAAAATTAATCACCGATCCCACCTCCACTTCTGTCTAGCGCTTACCTGACAGTGCAAAACAAGGGAAGATTGACATCTCCCAATGGCACTCCTCAAAGTTACCCCACGCGAACCACCTCCGCCTAGGTCTTTCTGAGAATTCCCTCAAAAATTTTCCGCGGCGGGAATAGCGGCTATATCGAGCGTGAATCGGACACGCACGGCGTTAGGCTGACCGGGGACTGGACGAGAGGAAACAGGTGGGATCAGAACGCTTCAGGGAGGTTGATGCGCTGCGCAGTTTCGCGCTCGGCGGCATCCTCATGGTCAACATCTGGTACTTCGCCGACCCTCTCACACTCGTCGGCGAGATCAGCCCGAATCACTCCACAGCCGCGGACCTCGCAGTCCGCTTCGCCGTTGCCGCGCTTTTCGAAGCGAAGTTCTACCTGCTCTTTTCCTTTCTGTTCGGCTACAGCTACGTTCTGCAGTGGCGAGCCGCGGTAGCAGCGAACGTATCCCCTGTTCAAAGGATGCGGCGCCGCCTGACGGCGCTATTTGTCCTCGGCCTGTTGCACGGCGTTCTTCTGTTCTTCGGTGACATCCTGCTGACGTACTCACTCATGGGGCTCATCCTGCTCGCTACGCACTCGATCCGTACATCCACGGCGACCATTGCGGGCAGCGCGCTGATCGGCGTCCTTGGATCACTGATTCTCGCGGTGGGCCTTTTCATTGCCGTCGCTCCGACGGGCATCCCGCCCTCCGGAATCACTGTGGACGCCGGCGCTCTTGTCGAGAGCCCAGGATCCGCGTTCTCCTCCAACGCCGGCAACTTCCTGGACACCGTTACCGGGGTGGTGTTTCTTCAGGGACCCCTCTCCCTGGCCATGTTCTACCTCGGCCTTGCAGCCGGGAGATCGCGGCTTATGGAGCGGCGGCTCTCCGCCCGTGCACTGACGACGACGGCGGCCGCCTGTCTGCCCATCGGACTCATCGCCGGCATCGTCCAGGCATATCTGACCACCTACGTGGATGGTGCCCGGTTCAGCGTTCTCGCGTTTGGCATTTCCACCCTCACGGCACCCCTGCTGACCGCTGGATATGTCAGCCTTCTCCTGCTGTTTTTCCGTACGACGGCGGGAGGTCACCTTTGCGGATTGCTCGCACCTGCCGGCCGCATTGCGCTCACCAACTATCTGATGCAGTCGGTGATCATGGCGCTCGTCTTCACCGCCTACGGGCTACGGCTCTCCGACCAGCTGCCGGCCGCCGCGGTGGCGGGCACCGCCGTCGTCATTTTCCTGGCTCAGCTGATTTTCAGCAGGATTCTGCTCTCGCGCGTCCGGGTAGGACCGGCCGAATGGCTGCTGCGCCGGATCACCTACGGCGGGCGGCGTCAGAAGTTACGGCTTAACTAGATGTTCCAGCGAAGGATTGCCGGGGTGCGCTTGTCCCAGCCAAGTGCGCACACCGCAGCCGTACCGAGGATGAAGCGCCGCCCTTCGTTTGGGTCGAACTCCAGCCAGCGTGCCGTGAGGATCCGCAGGAAATGGCCGTGTGCCACAAGCAGGGCGTTCCGGATGGGAGCCGCGTCGGGGTCCTGATCTGCGGGTGTTCCGCAACCGGCCTGAACACGGGAAATGATCTGGTCTGCGCGGGCGCCGACCTGGGCCAGTGTTTCTCCGTTCGGTGCGCCGTCCTTCCAGATCAGGTAGCCCGGGTTTTCCTCGCGGACCGTGGCGCTGTTGCGGCCTTCGTTGTCGCCGTAATCCCACTCGTGCGCGTGAGGGATTACTTCGGCGTCAGGGAACCCAACCAATTCAGCGGTGCGCCGGGCTCGCTGCAGCGGGGAGGTGAACACCAGATCGAACTCGACACCGGCCAGCCGGCTCGCCGCCTCCCGTGCCTGTTGCTCACCCGCCGTGGTCAGGGCGAGGTCAGTGAGTCCGGTGTAATTACCGTCCCTCGACCACTCGGTCTCACCGTGGCGCAGAAGCCAGAGGTGAGGCAGCGGCGTACCGGCGGCGGTCAGGTCTGCGGCAGCCGCACCCGACTGGCTCATGAGGCACCCCCGGCAGCTTCGGGCTGACTGGACCACCAGGTACGCAGCTTTGCTTCAGCTTCCTCCGGCGTATGCGGACCGTACTCCATGCGTTCCTCCAATAAGAAGCGGTAGGCCCGCCCCACAACCGGCCCCGGCCCGATACCGAGCAGCGCCATGATTTGTTGTCCGTCGAGATCCGGCCTTATCGACGCAAGCTCTTCCTGCTCGGCCAGCGCAGCGATGCGCGCCTCCAAATCGTCATACGCGAAGGCCAGCCGTTCGGCCTTCCGGCGGTTGCGTGTGGTCACGTCCGACCGGGTCAGACGGTGCAGCCGCTCCAGCTGCGGGCCGGCGTCCGTGACGTAGCGGCGGACGGCCGAATCACTCCAGCCGGCCTCGCCATATCCATAGAAGCGCATGTGCAGTTCCACCAGCCGGGCCACAGCCTTGATGGTGTCGTTGTCAAAACGGAGCGCCTTCATCCGCTTTGCCGTGAGCTTCGCGCCCACGACGTCGTGATGGCGGAAGCTGACCGCCCCCGTCGGTTCGAATCGCCGCGTTGCCGGCTTCCCGACGTCGTGCATGAGGGCAGCGAACCGCAGGACGAAGTCCGGGGACGGCACCGCGCCGTCGTCGTCCGTTTCCAGTTCACAAGCCTGCTCCAGCACTGTCAACGAGTGCTGGTAGACATCCTTGTGCCGGTGGTGCTCGTCCATCTCCAAGCGCAGCGCCGGCACCTCCGGGAGGATGTGGTCGGCCAGCCCGGTAGAGACCATCAGGTCCACCCCACGTCGCGGGTGCGCCCCGTTGATCAATTTAGTGAGCTCGTCGCGGACCCGCTCGGCGGAGATAATGGTGATTCGCTCCGCCATCGCTGTCATTGCCTCCCGGACTTCCGGGGCCACCTCCACTCCCAACTGGGAGGCGAATCTCGCCGCCCGCATCATGCGGAGCGGATCGTCAGAGAACGACGACGACGGCGCGCCCGGAGTGCGTAGCAGGCCGGTGTGGAGGTCCTTCACCCCGCCGTACGGGTCCACGAGCTCCATCGAAGGAAGGCGCAGGGCCATAGCGTTGATCGTGAAGTCGCGGCGGAGGAGGTCATCCTCCAGGTTGGTGCCGAACGCGACCACCGGCTTACGGGAAGACGGATCGTAAGCCTCGGCCCGATAGGTGGTGACCTCGATGGTGAACGACCCCTTGCGCAGGCCGATTGTGCCGAACTCCCGGCCAATCTCCCAGAAAGCATCGGCCCAGCGACGGATGACCGCGAGTGTCTGATCCGGGTCTGCGTCCGTTGTGAAGTCGAGGTCCGGGGAAGATCGTCCGAGGAAAAGGTCCCTCACCGGGCCGCCGACCAGGGAAAGTTCATGGCCGGCCTCAGCGAAGAGCCGACCGAGCTCAGTAACCACCGCCGGAAGCGGGGCGGTCAGCGGGGAGTTTTCCAACAGGTGCACCATAGTTCTTTAAGCGTGCCAGAGATCAGCCCAAACACCATTACGGGTTGTGTTGTGCGGGGCGAACAGCGCAGTCGCAGCCGTTCCCGCATGCAACACGCCGAACGTCCTGCATGGAGACGTCGAAGCCAGGTGCCTCGTCATCATCCCACCTCAAAGGTAGTTAGAGTGGGGTCATGGACCGTCCCGTTCCGAGCGCCCCAAAGCGCACCCCATTGACAGCGTCACTGGGCAGGACAGGCGCGCCCCTGATCCACCAGACGCTTCCCACTGTGGAGGAAGTATCGGCCGGTGGGATCGTCGTCGACGCCTCGACAGACCTGCTCAATGTGGCGATCATCGCGCGCCTGAACCGCGGTGGGCGTCTCGAATGGTGCCTGCCCAAGGGTCATCCGGAAAACCAGGAGAACAACGAGCAGGCCGCAGTGCGGGAGATCGAAGAGGAAACCGGCATCCGCGGCCGCGTGCTCACCGCACTGGGCAGCATCGACTACTGGTTCACCGTCAGCGGGCACCGCGTCCACAAGACGGTCCACCACTTCCTGCTTGTATCGACGGGCGGGCATCTCACCATTGAGAATGACCCGGATCACGAGGCTGTCGATGTGGCATGGGTGCCGCTCGCAGACCTCGGCCGCAAGCTTTCCTTCCCCAATGAGCGCCGCATCGCTGACCTCGCCCGGGAAGTACTGCCGCAGTACCTCTGATCCGGCACCCCCGTTGCGCAGCTGTGACCACCCGTTACCGGCGTCCGCAGGTATTGGTGAGACGATAAGTGACGATGTCTGATACCAATACCGCCTCAATACCGGTCCAGGATGCGGGCGTGGTGCCCGGCCGCCGTCCCACCCCAGCGGGCAACGTCCCGCCCACCGATTCAACAGCACGCTCCAGCGCAATCATGGCTGCGGGCACCCTGGTATCCCGCATACTCGGACTCGTCCGGGTTGCCCTCCTCGCGACGGCAATCGGAACAGTCGGTGCTGTATCTGACCTCTTCCCGGCAGCGAACAACCTGCCGACCTACATCTTCCTGATGATCGCGGGCGGCGTGTTCAACGCCGTGCTGGTACCGCAGATCATCCGGGCAAGCCAGCAGGAGGACCGGGGCGCGGACTTCGTCAGCCGCCTCATGACGCTCTCCGCGATTGTCCTGTTCATCCTTACGGTACTGATCACGCTGGCGGCCCCGTTCCTCGCGGATCTGCTCACGAACGTGACAGGGGACGCGCTGGCCCTGACCACAGTCTTTGCGTACTGGTGTCTGCCGCAGATCTTCTTCTACGGCCTCTACTCGATCATCGGCCAGGTCCTCAACGCCAACGGATCCTTCGGTCCGTATATGTGGGCTCCGGTAGTGAACAACATCGTTTCCATCGGTTTCCTGATCGCCTTCATCACCATGATGGGCGCTGAACGGACCACCAACCACACTCCGGACACCTGGACCGTCACCCACACACTCCTGCTCGCGGGTGGAACCACGCTCGGGATCGTCGTCCAGGCGCTGGTCCTGTTCGTGCCCCTACGCCGTTTGCGCCTTGGTCTCCGGCCACGCTTCGGCTGGCGCGGCGTCGGTCTCGGGAAAACCGGGCGCCTGGCTTCCATCACTATCGTGACCATGCTGATCGGGAACGGCCTCTACATGGTCAACCAGTGGGTGGCCACGATCGCCACCGAGGCACGTACCGAGCTTCCGGACGATGTCTACATCGCCGGTCTCACCAACCTGGACATCGGCTCGCTGGTTTACGTTCTCCCGCACTCGGTGATCGCGTTGTCGGTGGCCACCGTGATGTTCAACCGCCTCGCGGCCGCGCATTCCCAGGACGACATGAAGACCACCAAGGAGACACTGTCGCTTGGCCTGCGCACAATCGGCGTCGCGACCGTCTTCGGTGCAGCTGCCCTTCTTACGTTGGCGCCGCCGCTCGGCATGGTCTTCTCGGGCGGTATCCGTGAAGGCGGTGCCCTCAACGCCGTCGTCATCACCCTGCTTGCGGTCGGCGCACCCTTCCTGAGCGCGAACTTCTTCCTCAACCGGGTCTTCTACGCCGCGGAAGATGCGATCACTCCGCTGAAGGTTCAGCTGATCCTTTCCGTTGCGGGAGTCGCGCTCGCTCTCACCGCAAGTCTGTTCGAGCCGTCCCTGATCGTGCCGATGCTTGCCCTGAGCTTCACGATCGGCAACATTGTGGCCGTCATCGTCAGCCATCTATTCCTTGTCCGAAAGATCGGTGGATACGGCGCCGGGCATATCTATGACGTCCATGTCCGGCTCACCGTCGCAGGCCTCATTGCAGCAGCCGCAGGCGCAGGCCTGATGTGGTTCTTCGGCGCGTACCGGCCGGACGGGTTCGTCTGGCAGTCGGTGGCGAGCGCCGCCGTCGTACTTTTGATTACCGGACCCCTGATGGCCGTGGTGTACATCGGAATGCTGAAGGTCCTGCGGGTCACCGAGTTGAGCGACTTCCTCGCTCCACTGTTGTCCCGCTTTCGGCGCCGGTCCGCGCGTACACGCCAGTGAGCCCGGAAGTGACCGGTAGCATTGGTACAAATTATCCACATCCGGGAGGAATTCGTGCCTGAAGCAGTAGACGTCGGTTCAGTACTGGGCGGCCGATACAAGGTCACCGCCTACGTACTGGCCTCTGCTGAGAAGGACCTGGTGCTGGACGGTGTCGATCAGGTGCTGAATCGGCCGGTCAGCATTCTGATGGCATCACCTTCCAACGCCAGCCAGGTTGCTACGAGTGCGCGTGAAGTGGCCACCGGTGAGCGAGCCGGCCACATCCAGGTCCTTGACCTTGGAATCACCGACGCCGGCACTTACCTTGTCACTAATCGCGCTCCTGCAGCGGACCTCCTCGACCTGGTCATCCAGCAGGACGCCCCCTTCATCGAACCGTTCTTCACGGACACCCTCGGTTCGGAGATTTTCGGCGTTGCCCGTTCCACGGAACCGGAAACCTACGAGGACGAGTACTACGATCACGACGAGCCTGAGCGGCGGCCTTCGCGCCTCCCGAAGGCACGGATGCCGCGATTCGGACGTGCTGCCTCAGGCGGTGCCGCCGCGGGTGGTGCCGCCGGCGTAACGGCAGCATCCGCGCCCTCGGACCCGGGTACTGAACCGCAGGAGATCTCAGCGACGCGCGCGGCCGGTGACAGTGCGAATGTGCCGCCGCCGCCGAGTGCCCCTCCCCGTGTAGTTGCAGCTGACGAACGGAACGGGCACCCCAAAGCCTCGGCACCTGAAGATAACGACCGCCCAGAGGACACTTCGGCGTCCCAACGGCCGCCTTCGCGTTTTCCCGCCGCAGCCGCCGCTGGTGGAGCCACCGCTGCCGACACCCAATTCAACGATGACGATCCCTACGACGACTATGCCGATGACGAGGACCGCGAAAATAACCCGCGCTTCACCCGGCTGCTCGTGGGTATCGTCCTCGCCCTCGTCATCGTCGGCGCGGTCGTATTCGCTGTGAGCCAGCTGCGGCCCATCTTCGATCAGCCTGTCGCCAATGAGACCACGGCGGCGGAGAGCACCGTTGAGCCGACTGCCAGCCCGGACGCCTCGCCGTCACCTGCCGATGATGCAACGCCGGAGCCTGAGCTTGTCGAACCCGTGGCGACAAACGTCATTCGCCTCGTACCCGACAACCCGGAGCTCAACTCACAGACCGATGGCGACCTCGGGGCGATCATCGATGACAACCCCGCAAGTTTCTGGGGCAGTCTCGTGTACGCGAACGAAACATTCGGTGGGCTGGCCCAAAATCTTGCCCTGGTGGTCGAACTGGAGGAGCCGTCGAACGTCTCCGAGATCCAGATTGAGCAGCTCAATAGCTCCGGCGGCAGTTTCACTGTCCTCCTGAATGATGAGCCCACCCTTGAGGGCGCCACCCAGGTGGCGCAGTCAGGGTTCACTGGCCCCTCTGTGACGTTCAACGTCCCCGAGGTCGACGGCGCTCCTCCCACGGCGCAGTATGTAATCGTCAACTTCACCCAACTACCCCGTCTCTCCAACGTTCAGGCGCAGTACCCCTGGGGTATGCGGATCGCAGAGATTAACGTCTCCTAGTGTCTGAGGCGGCTCTGTCGCACGGAATAACAACCGTTGGAAGGTCGTTGTTGCAATTGATCGTCATCGGACTGGATGGTTCGGGCGTTCTCACCGATAGAAAGGTTCATTCAACCCGTGAGCACTGAGACAGAAGTCGGCAGCAATGCATCCGGCGATATCCGCGACGTCATCATCGTCGGGTCCGGTCCGGCCGGCTACACAGCCGCCGTCTACGCCGCCCGCGCCAACCTTTCACCTCTGCTGATCGCCAGCTCCGTCACCGCGGGCGGAGAACTGATGAACACCACTGACGTCGAGAACTATCCCGGATTCCCTGAGGGAGTCATGGGTCCGGACCTCATGGAGAACTTCGAGAAGCAGGCCGCCCGTTTCGGCACAGAGATCCTCTTTGAAGACGTTACTTCCGTGGACCTCGCTGGAGACGTCAAGACCGTCACCATCGGAACCGGTCAGACGTTCCAGGCACGCGCAGTCATCATTTCCACAGGGTCGGCTTACCGCGAGCTCGGTCTCGAAGATGAGAAGAGGCTTTCCGGGCATGGAGTAAGTTGGTGCGCCACGTGTGACGGCTTCTTCTTCAAGGACCAGGACATTGCTGTTGTCGGCGGGGGTGACTCCGCGATGGAAGAGGCGCTTTTCCTGACCAAGTTCGCCCGCTCCGTCACTGTTGTGCACCGCCGGGATTCACTTCGTGCCTCGCGCATCATGCAGGACCGCGCACTGGCCCATGAGAAGGTTCGGTTCGAATGGAATGCTGAGGTGACCGCCATCCACGGCGCAGACAGGGTCACCGGGCTCACCCTTGCCAGCACGGTCGACGGCTCCACCAGAGAGCTCCCAGTCACTGGCGTATTTGTGGCTATCGGAAACGATCCCCGGATCGACCTTGTGAAGGAACAATTGAAGCTCACTGAGGAGGGGACCATCGCCGTCCTCGGTCGGACTTCCAAGACATCCCTGCCGGGCGTCTTCGCTGCCGGCGACGTCATTGACCCGACCTACCGCCAAGCCATTACCGCGGCCGGCTCGGGCTGCGTTGCCGCTATCGATGTAGAGCACTACCTTGCCGACCTCGGGGATGCTGTAAACACGGCCGCTGAAGTACCAACTCCAGCGTCTGAAGAAGTTTCCGAGACGGCTGCCGTATAACCCTCGAGAAGGAGCAGACAGATATGAGCAACGCTAAGGAAGTAACGGATACAACGTTCGAAGCGGACGTACTCAACGCTTCGAAACCCGTAATGGTAGATTTCTGGGCTGAGTGGTGCGGACCGTGCCGTAAGCTTTCGCCAATCCTGGATGACATCGCCTCTGAGCACTCGGAGAAGATTGATGTCGTAAAGCTGAATGTCGATGACAATCCAGCTACTGCCGCGAAGTACGGCATTACTTCTATTCCGGCCGTCTACGTCTTCAAGGACGGCGAAGTGGCTGCGACTTCAATTGGCGCAAAGCCGAAGCAGGTGCTGGAGCAGGAGTTCGCTCAGTTCCTCTAAAGCACGAACGTAGATCGACAAAGGCCGGGTCGCGCTATAGGCGGCCCGGCCTTCTCATGCCCTGGAGCAGACCGTTTCACGTGAAACACGCGCATGGGTGCCGAGAATTGCACCTTCCGACCTATCGGAAAGGTCTTGATCACGTTCGTCGCGATGACATCTTGCGCCCTTATATGATCCTCGGGATGCCCCGGGGACGCGCTCAGGTCGCCGGGGCATCCCGAAGCGCCCGAGCATTCCGGGCCGGTAGGGCTGTCAGTTTACTCAACGGCTGCTGCAGCAACTTCCGAAATCGCTGATCCAAACGCTGGCCTCCGACCGAGAAACAACTGCCAAACTGTATTCGAAAGGTCGATGATCAAGAGAAAACCTTAGGATTCGGGAATCAACTTTTCCGACAGCGGCCATAGAGAGGCCGAGCCGCCCGGCAGTTCGTCGCCGTTTCACGTGAAACGCCTCAACTGCGCGACGGCGGAGGAGGGAGGAGTCCTGAATCTGACGCACCGTGGTTACTAAGGCGCCCCTCCTTCCCACCCTCGTAACCTTGCAACCGAACACCCGTGCCTACCGAGAGCGTGTCAATAGGTGCCTGCGTTCGAGCTGCCTCACCTCATCTGCTAAGTAGACAGGCCGGCTTATACGGCGTGTTTCACGTGGAGCATGTCTGATAGGCGGCCGAAACTGCAGCTACGAGTAGGTGCAGCCCTACATCCAACTAGACCCTCCTTCAGAGTGGTCAACCCTGCGCCGCCGCACGGGAACCAGCACCCGCCAGGATAGTCAACTCTCTACCTAGGCCAATGGAAACGCAGGGAGAGCATCGAATTACGCAGAGCGGGTACGTTCTCGCACAACGCATCGGAATCGGCCCAGACTGCGGATCCAAAGGCACGACCTAGCCGTCGATTTGCTCTGCTAGTGCACAGCCCCATCCGCCAGGCCCGCGACGGGCCTTGGGAACCTTGGCCGGGCGCGCGCGTCACTGCACGGCAGGAACCACCCTGATCCATCCACCACCACCACCACCATTGCAAGCGTTTCACGTAAAACCGACCCCGCAAGGGTGCAATGGTCTATCGTCGACCAAGTCATGAAGTTTGTCGGGTCCGCAGCCCGGCCCGTGAGTCCTCGTCTTCCCACTCTGCCCTCCCGCGCACAGTGCCAAGAGGGCGGGAAGTGTCCCGTACAACGAAACCCGGCGAACGAGCGCCATGCTCGTGGGTCGAATTGGTCGCCGAGCCCGGGTTTCCGGCGGTTTCACGTGAAACGTGCCGTCAAGCTTTCCGTCTGAACCAAACCCGTCCGAAGCGCAAGGCCCGCAACTGTTTTGCGTGGGTACGGTACCTCCCAAGATTGCGGACCCGTCTGGCCCTTCCGCCCGCTGGCTCGCTGGGGTGTGCGGCCCGCTGGGGACGCCCTCCATGATGACCCCTCCGTGATGCGCAGAGCGCTAGACCCTAACTGTTCCAAGAAGTTGGCGTAGTGCCGTAGCGTTCACGTGAAACGCTACGCCACACATCGCTATCCGTTGAGGCAACGCAGCCTCGATCGAGCTTTATACCTTGAGAACCTGCGACCCGGTCAGAGAAGCAAGCCTCGAAGTACAGAGATCATGACAACTGGTCGGCGGACCACGAGAACGGCCCCGCTATTAGAGCACCGAAAGCATGTGCTGAGACAGATCAGGCCTCCCGCACGCACGGTTCGCGATAGAGGCCAGCGTTTCACGTGAAACGCCACAACCAAGTAGCGGCGGCCCGTTCTTTCGCACAACCGATGCCGGGTTCAAAACGCCAGGATGACGCTGCCCGCAATTCTCCTTGCTGGCCTCTGTCGCCAGCCTGCAAGCCTGCGAGCCTGCGAGCCTGCAAGACCGCAACACCGCCGGTCAGCATGCAAAGACGCTTCGCGCCTGAAGTCGCACATATTGATGGTGGGCATGAGACGTTTTTGATGGTTGAGACCCGCACCCCGCTCAAATGCACGTCCTTGCCCCTGAAAAGGTTCGTACCGCGCTTAGTTTCACGTGAAACATGGTGCTGGGCCAAGCACCATGACGGGGACGCCAAGTACGCTCCTGAAAAGACAACGTTACCTGCCCCACCACGGATGGAGTCGAGCCTGCAGCGATCCATATGGCTCAGTAAATCGCAGCCCGTCGAGTCGGTAAGCGGCTCGAGTGAACCTGGAGGCCTTTCCCTGTCCACGTACCCTCAGCGCGGTCGAGAAGCTGCCAGTCAGAGCCGCCGCAACAGACGTCCGCAGGCTATCTTCTCCGGTGCATAGTGCTCGCGCACTACCTGCAAGAAGATCGCACTCGGGCACTAAGCTGGCCGGCCAGCGCGTCTTCAATGCCGTTTCACGTGAAACAGGCAGGGCGCCCGCCGGAGCTCCATACGCGCAGAAGAGTCGAAGTCGAATCGGCGAGGATGAGGCACGGGAGAATGGGCCTCTTCCCTGCGGGCTCAATCACTCAGGCCCTCTACCGTAGAAGCAGGCGACGGCTTGCCTTGGAGGTGGACTGCGGGGTAGCGCTCACCTCACGGCACAAGTGGCTGTCGATAACAGGGGCTACGGCCGTATTTGCGACCTCTTATGCTCGGCCAGCGCTGTCGGGGGATGAGTGATGGAACAAGGGTGTTTAGGCCGTGGTCGTATCCGTTCCACGTGAAACGTCCGACGACGTCGCCCTTGCCTGTTCCCGATGGAGGGAGCATACGATTCCTTTTGCAGCGACTATGGAACCTCGCATGGTTGATCGCCCCAGTCATGGATGGCAAGCGACACCGTCCGAGCGATGAAGAGAGGGGCGTAAATTCTCAACTGCCGTGAACGGTGGTCCCTGGTGAGTTAGCCCCAGCAGCGAGGGTCGAGGGCAATTGAGCTCAGCGACTATAGCAAGTGGGGCTGCGGCCAACTAGATTCTTTTCAGAAGCTATCACGGAGAGGAGTGTGTCGTTTCACGTGAAACGGCACCTCTGAGACCTAGGAGGTGGGGGCAAGCACTCCCATGATGCGATTCAGATCATCGACGCTCGCAAACTCAATGCTCACTCGTCCCTTCTTTGCGCCGAGCGTGATCTTGACATTCGTATCCAAACGATCTGACAGCGAAGTAGCAAGGTAGTCCAACCGCTCGTGTCGCGCTCCCGCGCGGGGTGTCGTTGGCTTCCCAGGTCGACGCAAGCCATCGCTCATGGCTACGATCTCTTCGGTCGACCGAACAGAAAGTCCTTCCGCGACAATCCGCTGCGCGAGCTTCTCCATCTCGGCCGGAACGGACAGGCCCAGCAGGGAGCGGGCATGCCCGGCACTCAGAACCCCTGCCGCAAGCCGCCGCTGTACCAGAGGAGGCAGCTTCATCAGCCTCAAAGTATTGGAGATCTGCGGACGCGATCTGCCAATTCGCACAGCCAGTTCCTCCTGCGAACACCCGAAATCATCTAGGAGTTGTTGATAAGCGGCAGCTTCTTCCAGTGGATTCAACTGACTACGGTGAAGGTTCTCGAGGAGCGCGTCCCTGAGGAGATCGTCATCCGTGGTATCGCGGATGATGGCCGGAACGGTCTCTAAGCCGGCTTCCCGGGACGCACGCCACCGGCGCTCACCCATGACCAGTTCGTAGCCCTGTTCGCCGCCCTCTGAAGAGGCCCGAACGACCACGGGCTGCAGCACGCCGATTTCGCGAACCGAATGGACCAGCTCGGCCATCTCGTCCTCGTCAAAGACGGTACGAGGCTGCTTGCGATTGGGATGTATCGATCCGATAGGGAGTTCCGCAAAGCGTGCGCCGGGTACCTCCTGCAGCGTTTCACGTGAAACTTGCACATCCGCATCGTCAATCGGATCCTCGTTGCTAGCGGGCTCCGCTGCTCCATCCGGTTCAATCCCATTCGAGTCAGACACCTCATCCTCGGCGGAATCTTCACCTGGGACCTCCACAGTCGCGGGACCTTGGATCTCCTCTACCGACGGGGTAACGCCTACAGGCGGATACTTCTCGAGCTCCAAAGCCGCTTCTACCACAGTCGCATCGGCGGTCGCGTCAGCCTTCAGCTTTTGAGCCCTGGCTGCCGTCGCCCGCTTCGTCGCCGCCTGGTTTCGCCCGTTCGTCCTCTTCGCAGGCGCGGTAAGCGCCTCCTTATTGATCGAAGACTTCTTTGTTGAGCGCGAGGATGGGCCCGACTGGTCCCCCCCAATTCCCTCTGAGGTACCGCCATTGGATCCGGCCGCCGGGAAGAAGAGGTCTACTGGACGACCCCTCTCCGCGACCCTGGTACCGACGTTGTTCGTGGATTCATCCTGCTGCTCCGCGCTGCTCGGGATGAGCGCGCCAAGTCCTCGACCTAGACCTCTACGCTTCTCAGGCATGAAACGGTTCCTCTCGAAGGAGCGCAGACAAACTGCAGCGATTGATATCGCGACCAGTCTACTGTGGGCGGTACCGACAACCGCGCAGGCGCTCTAGGAGCGTTCAGCGATTTCTGCGGCAGCCTCAAGATACGAGAGCGCGCCGCTCGACGAAGGGTCGTAAGTGAGAACCGTCTGCTGGTAGCTCGGCGCCTCCGATATGCGGACTGACCGCGGCACGACCGCTTTCAGCACCTGATCAGGGAAGTGTTCACGGACTTCGGCGGCGACCTGGGCAGCAAGGTTGGTTCGACCGTCATACATCGTAAGCAGAATAGTGGAAACGACGAGATCGGCGTTGAGATGCTTCTGGATCATTTCGATATTCTTCAGAAGCTGACTGAGGCCTTCGAGAGCGTAGTATTCGCACTGAATCGGAATAAGCACCTCGCGAGCGGCAACAAAGGCATTCACGGTGAGCAGACCGAGACTCGGCGGGCAGTCGATGAAAATGTAATCCAGGCGCTCTTCTTCGTTCGTTGCACGATCCTTTGCGTACAGATCGATCGCACGCCGGAGCCGTTGCTCCCGGGCGACCAGCGAGACCAACTCGATCTCAGCGCCGGCCAGATGAATGGTGGCCGGGGCACAGATCAGGTTGGGTACGTCCGGGCAAGCCGCCACAACACTGGACAGTGGGAGATCATCGATCAGTACGTCATAAATACTGTCCACTTCGGCGTGGTGGGGAATGCCCAACGCAGTGGAGGCATTGCCCTGAGGATCGATATCAATGACCAACACGTTCAGGCCGGCGGACGCCAAAGCCGCCGCAAGGTTCACCGTGGTGGTGGTTTTGCCGACGCCACCTTTTTGGTTACTGACCGTCAGGACGCGAGTGCCAGCAGGGCGAGGCAGTTTGCGCCCAAATAACTTCTCTCGGCGTCGCGTCTCCGACGCCAGCTCTCGGGCTAGCGGTGTGCTGTCGTCCAGAACGTCCATCACGTTCTTGGTGCTTCCATTCGATTTCACGCTTACGGCCTGACTTGAGTCATTTACCCCGGCTGCACCACTCGTTTCACGTGAAACGATGCCTGTGTTAATTGGGTTTGAAAACACTTCTGGTTGAATATCAGCGATTGTGATAGCCAAAGACGAACCCATCGTCGACGTAGGCTGCTCGCGTCGCGTGGCAGAATCTTTCGTCACAAGCGTCTCGCTCACTTTCAGGTGCCGGGTGGGTCCCCTCTAGGTTATCCGGTGCGGCGGAAATACCCGGGCAGACAGCCCGCAGGGTACGGAACTTGCATCCAAGAAATGCAGTCAGCCGGCCACCACGATGCGCACAACGGTTGTCGGTTCGTCCAGCAGGGCGCCACCAGCAGTCTCAACAGTGGTGCTTTTCCCACCCAGGCGCCGAATGATCTTGGACGCCTTCTCCACTTCTTCAGCGGCACTCCGGCCCTTGATGGCCAGGACCTCTCCCGGTCCCTTCAGGAGCGGCATAGTCATCGTGGCAAGACCCGATAGAGCGGAGACGGCGCGCGCCGTCACCACATTCACATCAAACTTGCCCACCGCCTGTTCAGCCCGGCCACGGAAGATCTCTACATTGTTCAGTTCAAGATCCTGGGTTACTTCTCGCAGCCAGTTCACTCTTCTCTCGAGCGGCTCAATCAGGACGAACGATGCGTCCGGCCGCGCAACGGCAAGTGCCAGCCCGGGCAGGCCCGCACCGCTACCCACGTCAGCTACGCGCGCCTCCGGCGAAATCAACTCACCAACAACTGCACAGTTCAGGACGTGCCGGTCCCACAAACGGGGAAGTTCCCGTGGTCCGAGCAGTCCGCGCTCAATCCCTGACGTAGCGAGATGCTCGACGAACCGCTCTGCGAGAGTCAACCGCTCACCGAATATGCTCTGAGCCGCCTGGAGCTCCTTCATGCCGATCTCAATCGTCAAGACAACCCCTCCTTCGGAACAGGCAAACCGACGTCAGGATCCAGCCGACACAACGATGTGGCGCCGCGAACCTTCACCCTCGGACTCGCTGACCATGCCGAGCTCAGCCACGATGTCATGAACGATCTTGCGTTCGTACGCGGACATCGGAACCAGCGCCACCTCTTTACCGGCTTCCTTCACTTCGCTAACTGCTCGCTCTGCGATTTCGCGGAGCTCTTTGTTCCGGCCTTCACGGAACCCGTCGATATCCAGGACCAGCCGCGAACGATGCTCAGTAGAGGTAAGTACGGAGAGACGAGCCAGTTCCTGCAGTGCTTCCAACACCTCACCGTCCCGGCCTACGAGAGCCTGCAATCCCTGTGCATCGTTATCCTCGGACACGATGGAGATGTAGGTACGACCGTTCCGCACTTCAATATCGATATCGCCGTCTATATCGGCAATATCCAGGAGCTCCTCGAGGTAGTCTGCAGCCACATCGCCTTCGTCTTCCACGGAGCCCCCTCCATCCTGGTCAACTGCATCTTCGTTCACAGTCTCAAGCGTTTCTTCCTGCATATTGTCAGTGCTCATTTACGTTTCCTGTTCTTGCGCTGAGGCTGTACTCGTTGAGCTTTGGGTGGCGCAACTGCTTCAACCACAGGCTCCGGCTTCTTCTCCCCAAGCAGCGGAACCATCGGCAACCCCTTCTTCGCACGGCGCTCAGCGAGGGCCTTAGCTGCGGGGGATCCGGGCGTCGGCATCCGTCGAATCACGTAGAACTGCTGCACCATGGTCCAGATGTTGGTGGTAGTCCAGTAGATCAGTACGCCAATTGGGAAGTTGATGCCACCAACGCCGAATACGAGCGGCAAGATGTAGAGCATCATTTTCTGCTGACGCATGAATGGACTCTGCATGGCCTCTTCAGACATGTTCTTCGCCATGATCTGCTTCTGCGTGATGAACTGCGACGCAGTCATAGCAATGATCATGATGATCGAAAGAACTATCACGGAGCCGTGGCCCGGAGTGCCCCAGCCGTGAAGCAGCGAAGAGGAGAGTGGGGCGCCGAAGATTTCAGCCAGGTCGAACTGTCGGACGTCCTCGACAGTGAGGGCCCCGATACCTTCGCCTCGATCGCTTGCCGATGACACACCGTTAAGAACGGTGAACAGCGCGAAGAAGAACGGCATCTGGATCAGGATCGGCAAACATGCCGCGAAGGGGTTGGTTCCGTGCTTCTTGTACAGAGCCATCTGCTCCTGCGTCATGGCCTGACGCGAGAGTTGATCCGTTTTGCCCTTGTACTTCTGCTGCAGTTTCCGCAGGTCAGGCTGGAGAGCCTGCATCCCACGCTGGGCCTTAATCTGCTTGACGAAGACTGGAATCAGCGCAGCACGGATTACCACGACGAGACCGACGATCGACAAAGTCCAGGTCCATCCGGAGGCGGAATCCATACCGAGGAAGGTGAATCCCTCGTGGAAGGCCCGCATGACCCAGGACACCAGCCACCGGAAGGGCAGGAGAATCGTCTCGAAGAAATCCATAATCTGTTGCTCCTCAGGCCGCGGGGCGGCTTTCCTCATCTGCAGGAATCACCGGGTGATTCAGCACTACAATCTGTGGCTCTTCACCAGGCTCGAAACGTCTTCCTCCGACTGGCACATGATCCACGCCGCCGTCATTCCAGGGATGACAGCGACACAGCCGTCTGGCAGCGAACCATGATCCTTTCAGCGCGCCGTGCACGATCACTGCCTCGAGCGCGTAGGCCGAACAAGAGGGGAAGAAACGGCACACCGGACCGTAAAGAGGTGAAATCAGTCGGCGATAGATCACCAGAATACCGATAAGGACGGCGCGGGGTAGCAGAACCAGTCGTGAGATATTCGACGGCGAATGATCCGCTGTCATTTGCCGTCTCCCTTTCCGCCGCCAGACTTCCCGATTCGCTTCACACTCGATGCCAGGCACCGTTCGAAGTCGGCACTTAGTTGAGGCCAATTGGCCGCAGCTGCTGGGGGCAGTGCGCGCACAACGACATCAAGTCCATCTGGTCGCTGAACCAGCGCTGATGCTGCTGCTTCTCTCAGTCTCCTCTTAACGAGGTTTCGCGTAACGGCGTTCCCCACATTTTTCGACACAATGAAGCCGAACCGCGAGGGCATACCTGTTTCGGTTCCGACGGCATATAACACCAAGTTCCGGCACCCGGATCGGGCACCGGAACGGACGGTATATGAAAAATCTGTGGCCGTCCGAACTCGGTGGGCGATAGACAGCACCTTGAGCTCCGGGACGGTCAGGGCGCTATCGGTCAGAAAACGCCGGCGGACGGATTAACTGATGCTAAGCCGAAAGCTCGGTGCGTCCCTTGCTGCGGCGCGCAGACAGGATGGCGCGACCGGCACGTGTCCGCATGCGAAGACGGAAACCGTGCTTTTTGGCACGACGGCGGTTATTCGGCTGAAAGGTCCGCTTGCTCACTGTGATACTCCAGAACGTTCTTGGCATGCGCTGCCGTTGCAACAGGGGGGAAGAACGGGCTGGCGCAATGAAGTTGTAGTACATCCGCCCTGCCGGCCTACGGCATACTACTCAGCCTTGGCTGGCGGTATGGAGGCATGCGAAATGCAGACATAAAGGACTACATAACGTTAGGGCACCAGATACAGCAGGGTCAAACCGACGGCACCATGGGCAGACGTGTCATCCAGCCGAATGCATGTGGACAACTGCGGTCCCGGACCACACTTCTTCGGCTCCTCAGCTGATCCTCAAGTGATCTTATCCACAGGGCCGGTCTGAGCTATCCCCGGTACTTTTCATCGTCTACTGTTGCCGGGTGGCGCATTTATCCACGGCCTGTGCATAAGTCTGTGGATTAATGCCCGTCTATGGGCCTGAAACGGCTCTCTGAACTTACAACTGAGGACGCGATTGAGTACCGACGAGATCAATGATGTAGGCAGCTCCTGGCGCAAGGTCATCCGCACGCTCGAACAGGACGAACGGATCTCCCCGCGCCAGCGTGGTTTCGTGGTGCTGGCTCAGGCGCAGGGACTGATTGGTACAACGCTGCTCGTCGCGGTTCCCAACGACCTGACCCGCGAGGTTCTCCAGAGCCAGCTCAGGAGCCCACTCAACGACGCCCTCCGCGATGTCTTCCGCGAAGAGATTCAGTGCGCTTTCGTCATTGACCCTGATCTCACGCCCATTGTCGAAGAGGAACCGGAAGAGGTGCCGGAGGAGATCGCGCAGCGGGAACAGGCGCCGTCGCCCACTCCGCCAAGCAACTCCCACGAATTCGGGCGCCTGAATCCCAAATACATCTTCGACACGTTCGTCATCGGCTCATCCAACCGGTTTGCCCATGCTGCCGCGGTCGCGGTTGCAGAAGCGCCGGCCAAGGCCTACAACCCGCTGTTCATCTACGGTGACTCGGGGTTGGGTAAGACCCACCTATTGCATGCCATCGGACACTATGCACGGCACCTCTATACCGGGATCCGGGTTCGATACGTCAACTCCGAGGAGTTCACGAACGACTTCATCAATTCGATCAGGGACGACGAAGGCACCAGCTTCAAACAGACCTATCGAAACGTTGACATCCTCCTGATTGACGACATCCAGTTCCTCTCCGGCAAGGACAGGACGCAGGAAGAGTTCTTTCATACCTTCAACGCACTGCACAACCACAACAAGCAAGTGGTCATCACCTCGGATCTTCCGCCCAAGCAGTTGTCGGGCTTCGAAGAACGGATGCGTTCACGCTTCGAGTGGGGACTGCTGACCGACATCCAGCCTCCGGAACTCGAAACCAGGATCGCCATCCTTCGCAAGAAAGCGATCAGCGAAGGGTTGAGCGCACCGGATGAAGTGCTTGAGTACATCGCGTCGAAGATCTCAACCAACATCCGTGAGTTGGAAGGCGCCCTGATCCGTGTCACCGCGTTCGCGAGCCTGAACCGTCAAGCCGTTGATGAGAATCTGGCCGAGATAGTGCTCAAGGACCTGATTTCGGACGACGGTGCGCAGGAGATCACCTCTTCGCTGATCATGGCGCAGACAGCCGAGTACTTCAACATCACCCTGGATGACCTGTGCAGCAAATCCCGGACGCGAACGCTCGTCACGGCCAGGCAGATCGCCATGTACCTCTGCCGGGAACTAACGGATATGTCCCTGCCGAAGATCGGACAGGAACTCGGCGGGCGAGACCACACCACGGTCATCCACGCTGATCGGAAGATCCGCGAACTGATGGCTGAACGCAGGGCGATCTACAACCAGGTGACTGAACTGACTAACCGCATCAAACACCATCGGAAGGACTCGTAGGTGCCAGCGGGTGCCAGGGACAGCTGAATTAACAGCTGTGGAAAGAATTGTGGATAACTACATGTTTCCGGTGGACGTTAATGAGGACAAGCATCGCCCGGGCTGTGGACCCGCGGAATCACAGGCTTTCCGTACACAGCGGCGCTAGTCCTCAACTGGTGTGAGTGCACATACTGTCAACAGGGCAAGTCCCGGGATGGCGCCGATAGTCTCGGTTATCCACAGTATCCACAGGAGTTATTAACACTACTGATCCTTAATCCGCGAGCTCTTCTAAATAACATTTCCCCTCCGGACCACCCACGAAATTCGGTCCGACGGGGACACCGCATCGCGCTAAGCTGTGACTCAGTAGAGTTCACCCTTTGCTCGCCCGTCCTCCTTTGCCGGAATGGTCGAGGATGAGCGACTTCCCCGATGTACCTCGCGAAAGGCGGCACCCTTCAGTGAAATTCCGAGTCGAGCGCGATGTCCTGGCTGAGGCCGTAACGTGGACGGCGCGATCGCTGTCACCGCGCCCTCCCGTCCCGGTGCTTTCGGGCTTGCTGATCAAGGCGGGTGCCGGCAGCTTGAGTCTGGCGAGCTTCGACTATGAGATCTCGGCCCGGCTTGAGATCCCTGCGGATGTAGCTGAAGAAGGAACCATCCTTGTCTCCGGACGGCTGCTCGCCGATATCTGCCGCAGTCTTCCCTCGGCGCCCGTCGAAGTGGAAACAGACGGGTCCAAGGTCACATTGACCTGCCGCAACAGCCGTTTCAACCTCGCGACTATGCCCGAAGCCGAATACCCGGAACTCCCTGCTCTACCTGATGTCAGCGGCGTCGTCGATGGCGATGCATTCGCTGAAGCAGTCTCCCAGGTCATCATTGCGGCCAGCCGTGACGACACTCTGCCAATTCTCACCGGTGTGCGGATGGAGATTGAGGAAGACCTCATCACGTTCCTGGCGACAGACCGCTACCGCCTTGCACTCCGCGAACTCTCCTGGAAGCCTGCCAACCCGGGCATCTCCACCAGCGCACTGGTAAAAGCGAAGACCTTGAGCGAGGTGGCGAAAACCCTTGGCGGCTCCGGGGACCTAAAGATCGCCCTTTCCGACAACAGCGAACTCATCGGGTTCGAGAGCGGCGGCAGGCGGACGACCTCTCTGCTCGTTGACGGTGACTACCCCAAGATCCGTTCCCTTTTCCCAGAGAACACGCCCATTCATGCCACAGTTGAAACCAGTCAGCTGGCCGAAGCTGTAAGGCGCGTGGCACTGGTCGCCGAGCGGAACACGCCGGTTCGGCTCGCTTTCAGCACAGGTCAGGTAGTGCTCGACGCCGGAACGGGTGAGGATGCCCAGGCATCCGAAGCCATCGAGGCGACGCTGGACGGAGATGACATCACCGTTGCGTTCAATCCGCATTACCTGAGTGAAGGCCTGAGTGCTTTCAGCAGCCGTTTCGTGCGATTCTCCTTCACCACACCGCCGAAACCCGCGGTCATCTCAGCGCAGGAAGAAGCCACCGGCGAAGACCGCGAAGACTACCGGTACCTGTTGATGCCCGTGAGGTTGCCCAACCAATAGCAGCGGTACCATCCATCCCCGCCGACCCCCATGGAGGACACTATGCATATCGGTCTGATCGGACTCGGAAAGATGGGATACAACATGAGGGAACGGTTGCGTTCCCGAGGTATCGAGGTGACCGGCTACGACCGTAATCCCGAAGTGTCCGATGTCATGACCGTCGATGAACTAATCGCTCGAATTCCCACACCGCGAGTGGTCTGGGTCATGGTGCCGGCCGGCGAGATTACCCACCAGGTCATCACTGAGCTCGGAGAGAAGTTGTCCGAAGGCGATCTCGTAATCGACGGAGGAAACACCAAGTTCAGCACCGACCAGGAACACAGCGCGTCCATGGCTGTGAACGGTATCGGTTTTCTTGACTGCGGAGTTTCCGGTGGCGTTTGGGGGCTGGAAAACGGGTACGGCCTCATGGTCGGAGGCTCGGAGGCCGACGTCGAACGTGTCATGCCGGTGTTCGATGCGCTGCGGCCGGAAGGCAACCGGGAGGAAAGTTTTGTGCATGTGGGCGAAACCGGGGCGGGGCACTACGCCAAAATGGTGCACAACGGAATTGAATATGGGCTGATGCAGGCCTATGCCGAGGGTTATGAACTGCTCGAGGCGAAGGACATCATCAAGGATGTTCCTGGCACTTTCCGGGCATGGCAGAAGGGCACCGTTGTCCGATCCTGGCTGCTGGATTTGCTCATCAAGGCGCTTGAGGAAGATCCCAAGCTCAGCAATGTGGGCGGGTACATCGAGGACTCCGGTGAGGGGCGCTGGACCGTCGAACAGGCAATTGCCAACGAAGTGGCAGCACCGGCAATAACCGCTGCGCTCTTCGCACGATTCAGCTCGCGGCAGGAGGACGCGCCGTCGCTGAAGATGGTCGCCGCCTTGCGTAACCAGTTCGGTGGACATGCCGTACGCCCACCCCGCAATTCCGCATGATCGAGCAGCGGTGTACGTTCAACATCTCTCACTGACCGATTTCCGCAGCTATTCCCAGCTTGATGTGGCGCTCGAGCCCGGGGTAACCGTATTTGTTGGCCCAAATGGGGTCGGCAAGACCAATATCGTCGAGGCAATAGGATACCTCGGCTCCCTGTCATCGCATCGCGTGAGTACGGACAAGCCGTTGATTGCCTTCGACGCGGATAAGGCCCTGGTCCGTGGCCGCCTTGTCCGCGGAGCACAAGCTACAAGCGTGGAGCTCGAAATTAATGGCGACCGCGCCAACCGGGCGCGAATCAACAGGGCGAACCCGGTACGAGCCCGGGATGCCGCGGGAATACTGCGAACTGTCCTGTTTGCGCCTGAAGACCTGGCGCTTGTGAAAGGCGACCCCTCGAACCGGCGTCGGTTCCTTGATGACCTCATGGTTCAGTTGGTGCCGCACCATGCGGGCGTCCGCGCCGATTATGAGCGCGTACTGAAACAGCGCAACGCCCTGCTCAAGTCGCTGCGGGGCGGTAGGCTGACCACTGCACACGAGGCCACGCTCGAGGTATGGGACCAGCACTTGGCGGCGATCGGATCGCAACTCCTTCATGCTCGCCTCGCTGTTCTCACCCGGCTGCTGCCGCACGTGCAGAAGGCTTATCGCGAGTTGACCGACGGTACAAAAATCGCTGCCGCGGCGTACCGCTCCTCTTTGGTGAGTTCCGTCGGCGATGACGACGACCGTCCGGCGTCCAACGCCGAGGATCTCAGCACCCTTTCGATCGAAGAACTCACCGACAGGTTCCTGACGGTGATCGCGGAGCAGCGCCGGCGCGAGATCGAACGTGGCATTTCCCTTGTGGGACCGCATCGGGACGAAGTCGAGCTGATGCTCGGTCGTGCCCTGGTGAAGGGATACGCGTCGCATGGCGAAACCTGGTCCATGGCACTCGCGCTGCGCCTCGGGTCGTACTATCTGCTCACCGACGATGACCATACTCCCGGCTCCACTCCCGTGCTCATCCTCGACGATGTGTTCGCCGAACTGGACGCTGAGCGGCGCGAGCGGCTGGCATCGGTCGTTGCCGGTGCCGAGCAGGTACTCGTCACTGCCGCAGTCGGAGATGACGTGCCGGACGCACTGGACGGCCGCCAGTTCCTGGTGGTTCCGGGAGGCTTCAGTGAAGTACCGGCCTGAGGATGAATCAGCAGCGGCCGCTGCCAAAGAATCAAACGACGACGGCGGCGCTGCGCCTTTTCCACCGGACGCCGAGGACGCCCCGGCTGGAGATGCGCCGCGGCTGCTCTTGAATCGCCTGCGGGATGCGTCCGCAGCGCGTGGTGATTTTCGCGCGCCGGCCGCCCGCCGTCGTCGTTCTGGTACCAGCGCAGGGCGCCCCAAACTTCAGGAATCGTATTCCGGGAGGGATCCGCAGGGAGTGGGCGCAGTCTTTGGGCGCTTGCTCAGCGAGCGTGGCTGGAATTCGCCGGTAGCAGTGGGTTCGGTCATGGCGCGATGGGCCGAGCTCGTCGGCCCCGAAATCGCGACGCACTGCACTCCGGAGAGTTTCCACGAGACCACGGTGCTCGTGCGGTGTGATTCCACAGCGTGGGCAACGCAGCTCAGATTGATCAGCCCTGACCTCCTCCGGCGGTTCGAACACGAGTTGGGCTCCGGTGTTGTCACGGCCATGAAAGTTGTCGGCCCGTCCGCTCCGTCCTGGCGTAAGGGAGGCCGATCAGTTCGCGGTCGCGGCCCCCGGGATACTTACGGGTAGCTTTCTGCCGATCTGGCCGTGACCTCTTCGACGAGCGGCGTGCAGCGTCGAGCGGACCCCAGCGGACGTATACGCCCCCACGCGGCCCCCTGCTGTGAGCTTAAATCCCGGTTTATTCGGCGCTAGAGGGCAATTGAGGCGGAGTTGTAGGGGGCCGCACGGTAGAATAAGACGCGTAGGCATTCCTTACGGGGATGCCTTCATTTTGAGACTAGGCAAAACTAGGACAACAAGGAGTCGACAGCGTCCGTGGCTAACGACAACGAAGTGGAATCTGCCGGAATGCCGGAGAGCGGCGCCGGTGCACCCAAGGGTTACGGCGCGAGTGACATCACGGTCCTCGAAGGACTCGAAGCGGTTCGCAAGCGACCCGGTATGTATATCGGGTCCACGGGTCCGCGCGGCCTGCATCACCTCGTGTACGAGGTTGTGGATAACTCTGTGGATGAGGCCCTTGCGGGATACTGCGACCACATCAAGGTGACATTACTTGCCGATGGCGGCGTGCGGGTTATCGACAACGGTCGAGGCATCCCCGTCGACATGCACCCGACCGAGGGTAAACCCACCGTTGAAGTGGTCATGACCATCCTGCATGCGGGCGGAAAGTTCGGCGGCGGCGGTTATGCCGTCTCCGGTGGCCTTCACGGCGTTGGTATCTCCGTTGTGAATGCGCTTTCCTCCAGAGTTGACACGGAAATTCGCCGCCAGGGCCACGTATGGCGGCAGTCGTTTGAGGACGGCGGCAAGCCCGTCGGCCAGCTCGAAAAGGGTGAGGAAACCTCCGGGACCGGCACCACCCAGACGTTTTACCCGGATGATTCCATCTTCGAGTCGGTGGAGTTCGATTTCGAGACCCTCCGTGCACGCTTCCAGCAGATGGCATTTCTCAATAAGGGTTTGCGGATCAGCCTTGTGGACGAACGCGTGCCTGAGGTGGAAACCGAGGAGATCACGGACGCCGCACACGCCGCGGCTGAACAGTCGGAAGAGAACAAGCACCGACATGTGGAATACCTCTACGAGAATGGCCTGCTGGACTACGTCAAGCACCTGAACTCGTCGAAGCGTGTCGATGTTATACACGAAGACGTCATTGCTTTTGAGACCGAAGATTCCGACAGGTCCATCGCAGTTGAAGTGGCCATGCAATGGACAACGGCGTATTCCGAAAGCGTGCACACCTACGCCAACACGATCAACACTCACGAGGGCGGAACCCATGAAGAGGGTTTCCGCGCCGCAATGACCTCCTTGATCAACCGCTACGCGCGGGAGAAGAACATCATCAAGGAGAAGGACGACAACCTCACGGGTGATGACATCCGGGAGGGCCTTACCGCCGTCATCTCGGTGAAGTTGTCAGAGCCCCAGTTTGAAGGACAGACCAAGACCAAGCTGGGTAATTCCGAAGCGAAGGGCTTTGTGCAGCGCGTCGTCACCAATCAACTGGGTGACTGGCTGGAACGTAACCCCGGCCCGGCCCGCGATGTTATCCGGAAGTCCATCCAGGCGGCCCAGGCCCGGTTGGCTGCACGAAAGGCTCGCGAATCCACCCGGCGGAAGGGCTTGCTGGAGTCCGGCGGTATGCCGGGCAAACTGAAGGACTGTCAGTCGAAGGACCCTTCGAAATCCGAGATCTACATTGTGGAGGGTGACTCCGCAGGTGGTTCGGCAGTTCGCGGTCGGAACCCCGAAACGCAGGCGATCCTGCCGCTGCGAGGGAAGATCCTCAACGTCGAACGAGCTCGGCTCGACCGTGCGCTCGGCAACGCTGAAGTCCAGGCCATGATCACCGCTTTCGGAGCCGGAATCGGCGAGGATTTCGATGTTAATAAGGCCCGGTACCACAAGATCGTCCTCATGGCGGATGCCGACGTCGACGGCCAGCACATCACCACGCTGCTGCTCACACTGCTTTTCCGCTACATGCGGCCACTGATCGAGAACGGCTATGTGTATTTGGCACAGCCGCCTCTCTATCGCATCAAGTGGTCCAATGCGGCCCACTCCTACGTCTTCAGCGACCGTGAGCGGGATGAAACCATCAAAATTGGCCTGGCCAACAACCAGCGTCTCCCCAAGGAGAACGGGATTCAGCGCTATAAGGGTCTCGGAGAGATGGACTACACCGAGCTGTGGGAAACCACCATGGATCCGGACAACCGGACACTCCTGCAGGTCACCATGGACGATGCCGCGGCAGCAGACCAGATCTTCTCCGTCCTGATGGGCGAGGACGTGGAATCACGCCGCAACTTCATTCAGCAGAACGCCAAAGACGTACGGTTCCTCGACATCTGATCGATGTTGAGCAAACCCGGCCGGTTGTGCGAGTCTCAGCGACCGGTTCCTCACACGCATTCACGAAATGGAACGAACTAGATGAGTGACGAAGTAACGCCTGAGGTTCCCAGCGACGAGACACCCGTCGAAGGGACCGTGCTGACCGACCGAATCGAGCAGGTGGACCTGCAGACGGAGATGCAGCGGTCGTACCTGGACTACGCAATGGCGGTCATTGTCGGTCGAGCGTTGCCTGATGTCAGGGACGGTCTCAAACCGGTCCACCGCCGCGTCCTGTATGCCATGTTCGACGGCGGCTATCGCCCGGACCGCTCATTCAACAAGTGCGCGCGCGTCGTCGGCGAAGTCATGGGCCAGTACCACCCGCACGGTGACAGCGCGATCTACGACGCCCTGGTCCGCCTCATCCAGGACTGGACCATGCGGTACCCACTGGCTCTCGGCCAGGGAAACTTCGGATCTCCCGGTAACGACGGCGCGGCCGCCCCGCGATACACCGAGACCAAAATGGCCCCGCTGGCCATGGAGATGGTCCGGGATATCGACGAGGAGACAGTCGATTTCCAGGACAACTACGACGGCAAGAACCAGGAACCCACGATCCTGCCGTCCCGTTTCCCGAACCTGTTGGTGAACGGCTCCTCCGGCATCGCTGTCGGTATGGCCACCAACATCCCGCCGCATAATCTACGCGAGGTCGCCGACGGTGTGCAGTGGTACCTGCAGAATCCGGAAGCCAGCAAGGAAGAGTTGCTAGAGGCCCTCATCCAGCGCATCAAAGGCCCTGATTTCCCCACCGGCGCTCAGATTCTCGGCCATAAGGGTATCGAAGATGCCTACCGTTCCGGCCGTGGATCGATCACCATGCGCGCCGTGGTCAACGTCGAAGAAATCCAGGGACGTACCTGTCTGGTCGTGACCGAACTGCCCTACCAGGCAAACCCGGACAACCTGGCGATCAAGATTGCCGACCTCGTCAAGGACGGCAAGGTTTCGGGTATCGCGGACCTCCGGGATGAAACGTCCGGGCGCACGGGCCAGCGATTGGTTGTCGTGCTGAAGCGTGACGCAGTAGCCAAGGTGGTGCTGAACAACCTCTACAAGCACACCCAGCTGCAGGAAAATTTCAGTGCGAACATGCTCGCGATCGTCGACGAGGTGCCGCGCACTCTCAGCCTCGATGCTTTCATCCGCCACTGGGTGACGCACCAGCTCGAGGTAATCGTCCGCAGGACCCAGTACCGTCTCCGCAAGGCCGAAGAAGCCGCCCACATCCTGCGCGGACTGCTCAAGGCCCTCGATGCGCTGGATGAAGTCATCGCCCTCATTCGCCGGTCCTCGACCGTGGAGGATGCACGTAACGGCCTCATGGGGCTCCTGGACATTGATGAAATTCAGGCGCAGGCGATCCTCGACATGCAGCTGCGGCGGCTCGCGGCTCTTGAGCGGCAGAAGATCCAGGACCAGCACGCCAAACTTGAGTCTGAGATCACCGAGTACAAGAAGATCCTTGCCTCCGAGGTCCAGCAGCGCGAGATCGTCTCGACGGAGTTGCAGGAAATCGTCGACAAGCATGGCGACAACCGGCGCACCGAGATCCTCATGGGTTACGACTCCGACATGAGCATGGAAGACCTCATCCCCGAAGAGGAGATGGTGGTCACCATTACCCGCGGCGGGTACGTGAAGCGGACCCGTAGCGACAACTACCGCCAGCAGGCCCGCGGCGGCAAGGGCATCCGCGGGGCGCAGCTGCGCGGCGACGACGTCGTTGAACACTTCTTCGTGACTACTACACACCACTGGTTACTGTTCTTCACCAACCTGGGACGTGTATACCGTGCGAAGGCTTACGAGCTGGTCGAAGCTGCGCGGGATGCGAAGGGTCAGCATGTCGCCAATCTGCTCGCGTTCCAGCCGGACGAGACTATTGCACAGGTTCTCGACCTGCGGGACTACCAGCAGTCCCCGTACCTGGTACTCGCTACCAAGCGCGGTCTGGTCAAGAAGACCCGCCTTGAGGACTACGACACAAACCGCTCGGCGGGTGTGATTGCCATTAACCTGCGCGACGGTGATGAGCTCGTGTCAGCCCAACTCGTTTCCGAAACCGATGACATGATGCTCGTTTCGCGGAAGGGCCAGTCGCTCCGATTCAGCGCCACAGATGAAGCGCTACGCCCGATGGGAAGGGCTACCTCGGGGGTTACCGGCATGAAGTTCCGCGACGAGGATGAATTACTGGCAGCGAACGTGGTCAGCGACGACTCCTATGTCTTCATCGTGACCGAAGGCGGTTTCGCAAAGCGGACCAAAGCCGATGAATATCGTGTGCAGGGCCGCGGTGGACTCGGCATCAAAGTAGCGAAGCTTGCCGAAGTGCGTGGTGATCTCGTTGGCGCTCTCATCGTGCAGGAAGAGGATGAGGTGCTCGTGGTCATGGGCGGGGGCAAGGTGGTCCGCTCGGCGGTTGCCGGCGTTCCCGCAAAGGGCCGCGACACCATGGGTGTTATTTTTGCCAAGCCGGACAAGTCCGACAGGATCATCGCCGTGGCCCGTAACACCGAACGGGGATTGACAGCTGATGATGACATCCCCGTGATGGGCCTGGATGACGCTGAACCTGCGCCGGGCGCGGGAGATGAAGTACCGTTATCGACAGAAGAGACGGCTGAGCCGGAGGCTGAGTCAAGCGATATTGGAGGTTCCGAGTGAGTTCTGCCAACTCAAATCCGCGCGCGACTGCGGGCAGCGCCGTGCGGTCGTCAGGCGGAGGACCTCGGGTCAATCCACCCGCGCGGCCAACGCAACGCCCTGCCTCATCAGGGCAGAGGCCTACCGTAAGCCGTCCTGGACTGGTCAAGCCCGCGCCCAAGGCCAAGGCACGTAAAGCTCGCCTGCTGGTCAGTAAGATCGACCCCTGGTCGGTTCTGAAAATGGCCTTCCTGCTCTCCGTAGCGCTCGGTATCGTGACCGTTGTCGCGGCCATCGTGATCTGGACTGTGCTTGACCTCACCGGCATCTTCGACCGGGTGAACCAGTTGCTGGGCGAGATTGCCGGATCCGAGGGAGCGGGCTTCGACCTCCGCCAGTTCGCATCCCTGGGCCAGGTTGTGTCTTTCGCAACGATTATCGCTGTCGTGAATGTGGTATTGCTGACCGCACTGGCAATGCTTTCGGCCGTTCTGTATAACATCTCATCCACTCTGGTGGGCGGAATCGGTGTGACGCTCACGGACGACTGACCTGCGGCGGTCCTCAATTTGTGGATCGCTGAGGGCCTGCTGTAAAGTCGTATCTCGGCCCGATGAGGTACGGGGGCGTATAGCTCAGGCGGTTAGAGCGCTTCGCTGATAACGAAGAGGTCCCAGGTTCAAGTCCTGGTACGCCCACGGATCCTGAAACCGGCAGGAAACTGCAAGGAAGGAGCACTGTGAAGAAGTTGCTGGTAGCGGCAGCTGCAGTCGCAGGACTCTTTGCCTATAAACGGTGGCAGGAGTCCGAGAAGGAGAAAGAAGTGTGGAGTAACGCGACCGATTCGGTCGAGTAAAACTTCACTCAATGATCGGGGTATACTGATCAGGTTCCGTTTTACGGGGGCATGGCGCAATTGGTAGCGCACCTGCTTTGCAAGCAGGGGGTTCGGGGTTCGAGTCCCCGTGCCTCCACCGTAAAATGAAGGGTTCCCGCGATTATGGCTGGAACCCTTCGTTGTTTTAAGGCTGCGTTAGCGGCGCGATGCTGTGGTCCGGGAAGAACGCGCGGTGTGTACGGCGCGCAGGACTTTCGCAGGGTAGTAAATGGACATGAAGATGAGCATGGGAATCTTCAGGACCCGCTTGTCGATCTGGTGAGCCCGGTAGGTGCGGTCAAACCGCGTCACGTAGTAGCGATAATCCTTGGGTGAGTTCTCAAGGCGTCGGGCTGACATTCCACTGACCATGGTGGGGATGTAGCGGATTACCAGGTCCTGTTCAGCGAGATGCAGGGAGATGTCGATGTCTTCATGCATTTCATCCTTCTCATCGCGGCAGGTGTTCTCACGGATCTGCTCCCATGCTGTCCTGCGTAGCGCCATGTTGGAACCGAACAGGAAGTGGTACTGGTTGCGTGCGAGCTTGAGGACCAGCTGGCGCATTTTGTCGTCAGCTTTCAGACCCCAGCGTCGCATCGGCATGTCGTAGTAAACGACCGGGCCCGTGGCTGCGGCGACCTCCGGGTCGCTGAAGCCGGCCTGGACCGTCTCGACCCAGTCCGGCTCCAGGACGGAGTCCGCATCAATTCTTCCCAGGACATCGCCCGAGGCACGGTCCAGGCCGTAATTTCGGGTGGGTATGAGCCCCTGCACGTCATTCTGTTCGAGCAGATGAATCGGGCTCTCTGGGTACTCAAGCTGCATCTGGCGGACGATGTCCGCCGTACGGTCGGTGGAGCGGTTACTGACGACCAGGATCTCGTGGGCCGGCATGGACTGGTAGATGGCGGCGATGAGACATTGGCGGATGACGACTTCTTCGTTGTACGCCGGAATCACGATCGACACGGACGGCTTCACGGGGTGCACGGCGGTAAATCTATCATCAGCCGGTGACGCTCACGCTGGAGAAATCGAAAAAGCGGGAAAGATCCACCCATGTGAGGATCTTTCCCGCTTTGAAGAGGGATGGGAAGCGAGTTAGACGGCGGGCCCCTTCGGCGCGGTGTCATCGTTCGACTTCTCCGCCGCGCGGTCCGCGGCTTCGCTGATGTCGGTGAGAGCCTCCGTGCTCTCGTCCTTCTGCGTCGCGTCGAAAGTCGGCTTCGGTTCCACTGGAGCCGGGGTTTTCCACGG
The DNA here is from genome assembly GCF_058269305.1 of Arthrobacter sp. TJ-170. Taxonomy (NCBI): domain Bacteria; kingdom Bacillati; phylum Actinomycetota; class Actinomycetes; order Micrococcales; family Micrococcaceae; genus Arthrobacter; species Arthrobacter sp. TJ-170. Next base: position 125,616 of record NZ_JBZCNL010000007.1, read on the forward strand.
ATCTTCGACAGGCTGGGAAGCGCGCCAGATGGCGATACCGGCGGTCACAGCTGCAGCGACAATGCCGGCGATGAGCCAGCCCTTGTTACCTTTGCTTCGCTTGCTGCGCTTGAGATCCTTTGCGGCACGCTGAGCTGCCTCAACCGCGGCCTTCTGGTACTTCTTCACGGCCTTCTTGTCACCGGTCACTTTCGTGACGACACCGGCAACACCGGCTGGGACGGTAACAGCGGCGAGGGTGCGTGACGCTGAATCGGCGGCGTCACCAAGACGGTAGGACACGGCGGGGATGTACTCGCCCACGACCCGGTCACGGGCGTTATGGATCGCCGGAGTTGCACGGTCCAAAGTACCCTGTATGCGCGGAGCGGTGTCATCGACAATCTGGTTGATACGGGGTCCCACCCTGTCCAGGCTCTCCTGGATTCGTGGGGTGACGACGGCGATGCCTTCCGACAGACCCTGCGTTGCGCGGTTGACACCCTGCTGGATCTTCGGTGAGGCCGTTTCGATTCCTCGTTCGATGCGCGGAGCAACCCAACCCTTTGCGGCATCCACTCGTGGCGTGGCCCAACCCCGTGCAGTGCCAACGCCCATCAGAACATTGTTTTCGATGGTGCGGACAACGGTTGCGGATTTCTTCACAACTACCTCCCAAGGATAGTGACTGTTCTTAGTCAGCCTACGTGCTATCCGGAGGTCAGTGCTATCCAAAGGTTGATTTCACAGCATTTTCACTGTGCGCGGAACCCGGTGCTTCGGGGGTTTACACCGCCTCTGCGTGAAAGAATGGAGCCCATGACAGCTATCGCAACTGCAAACGCAACCATTCACACGAGCCTCGGTGACATCAAGGTGGAGCTCTACGGAAACCACGCTCCCAAGACGGTGAAGAATTTCATTGGCTTGGCTACCGGCGAAATCAAGTGGACCCACCCGGGCACGGGAGAGGAAACCAACGCGCCCCTCTACGACGGCACCGTCTTCCACCGTGTCATCCAGGACTTCATGATCCAGGGCGGCGATCCACTGGGCCAGGGGATCGGCGGCCCGGGCTACCAGTTCGACGACGAAATCAACCCCGATCTCGACTTCAGTACCCCCTACAAGCTGGCCATGGCCAACGCCGGTCTGCAGAACGGTCGCGGAACCAACGGATCACAGTTCTTCATCACCTCGGTTCCCACCACCTGGCTTCAGGGCAAGCACACCATCTTCGGTGAGGTAAAGGAGGAGGCGTCACGCGCCCTCGTCGACCAGCTCAACGCCATCCCCACCGACGGCCGTGACCGGCCGCTCGAGGACGTCGTCATCAACAGCATCACCATCGAGCAGGCCTAGCGCCCCATGACCTATGGAGTCCCGGCGGGCCAGCCGGACCAGGACGTTCCCGTATGCCCGCGTCACCCTGACCGGGTGAGTTATGTGCGGTGTCAACGATGCGGCAGGCCAGCCTGCCCGGAGTGTCAGCGTCCGGCGGCCGTCGGGATTCAGTGTGTTGACTGCGTGCGCGAGGCGCAGCGCAACGCTCCAACCACCAGGACTGTTTTCGGCGGAACGGTCCGGCAGGGTCGGCCTGTGGTGACACTTTCGCTGATTGGAGCCTGCGTGGCTCTCTTTCTCGCACAACTCGCCGTCCCTGGTGTGACCGATGCTTTGGCGTACGCGGGCATATACACCTCGGAAATAATCACTCCGGAGCCCTGGCGCATGATTACAGCCGCGTTCCTGCACTCCACCGGATTCCTGCTCCACATCGGCTTCAACATGTACGCGCTGTGGATTATAGGTCAGGCGCTGGAACCTCTGCTGGGAAGGGCAAGGTTCCTGGCTTTGTACCTGATCGCAGCCTTTGGCGGCTCGGTTGCCGTTCTCCTGCTCACCAATCCTCTCCAGGGCGTGGTTGGAGCATCAGGGGCTGTCTTCGGACTCTTCGGCGCCATGCTGATCGTGCAGCGTCGGCGCGGTGGCGACATTCGGCAGCTGGCAGTGCTGATCGCCATCAACACCGTTCTCGGTTTCGTTGTGGCGGGAATTTCCTGGCAGGCGCATCTGGGTGGCCTCCTCGCCGGGAGCGCGGCCGCGGCCATCATCGCCTACACACCGCGCGGCTCGAAGCGGCCTTTGATCCATTGGTCAGCTCTGGCAGCCCTGACGCTCGTGCTGATTGCCTTGACCTTTGTCGGAGCAAATCTGGTCGCACTGCCGGCCTAGTTATCCACAGGGTTTATCAACAACGGGGAAAACTTACACACATGTAATTCCACAGATGTGGATAAGCGAACCGTACATTCACGCGGCGAATGCTTGAAGGTCGCTCTAAGTTACACACAGCTGTGGATAACTCGGTGCACAACGTGTGTATGACGCGTTCTCCACCATTACTGCACTTACTCCGGGCTCAGGTGATGGCTTCCCGCACTTCGGCCAGCAGTTCCCGCATCGCTGCTTCAGCAGCGAGGAAATCGGCGGCGGCGATCGCGGCGGCGACGGCTTCGTGACTGGCGAGGGCATGCTCCCGCGGTTTGCGGGGCATGAGCCCCTGATTGGTCCTGCCGCGCAGGACTTCCGAGACGACGCCGTCAAGTGCAGAGAACATCTCGTTGCCGCTGGCACGCAGGAGCAACGCGTGGAACTCGACATCGACGGCGAGGAACTCCTCTAGCCGGCCCTCCTCGCCGAGCGTGCGCATCTGAGCGGCTAGATTGACGACGGCGGTACGCTGTTCCCCGGTCGCGTTGCGGGCTGCTCCTGCCGCAGCAAGCGGCTCGACGGCGCAGCGCAGTTCCGTCAGGCTCTTGAACTGCCGCGCGCGGGAAGTGCCCTCCAGCCGCCAGCGGATGATCCGCGCGTCGTACACGTTCCAGTGCCGGGGTGCCTGGACCACAATCCCGACCCTGCGCTTGCTGAAGACCAGGTTCATTGATTCGAGGATGCGCATGCAGTCCCGTATTACGGTCCGGGAAACTCCGAAGCGCTGCTGCAGCGCTTCAATCGTCAACCGTTCCCCGGTTGACAGCCCACCGCTGACGATGCTCCTTCCGAGCTCCTCGATGATGCCGCTATACATCACAGCCGCTACCGGTGCCGGGCCTTGCGAAGACAGCGCCACTGGTGGACCTTTCCGACGGTGGGGGCGAGGATGAAATCAGGATATGCCGGGAGTGCAACGGCAGTTCAAAGGTACTATCCTTTCCCTGAAAGGTGATACCTTTGTCTGAGAGGATAGATGCGGTGCATCACTAGGCCGTGCGACGAGGGGGTCGAGGAGACGACATGGAACCACCAATGCATCTCATCATCATGGGGGTGTCCGGATCGGGCAAAACGACCATCGCCACCGCCCTGTCTGAGCGCCTGGGCTGGGTCTACGCAGAAGCTGACAAATTCCACTCCGTCGAGAACATCGACAGGATGAGCCAAGGCATAGCCCTGACCGATGAAGACCGGGCACCATGGCTTGAAGCGATCGCTCGGTGGATCAGCGACAAGACCGCGAAACGTGAGTCCACCATCGTTACCTGCTCGGCCCTGAAGAGACGCTATCGGGACGTCCTTGCGGCCGCGGACGGGGATGTGCGATTCGTGCATCTGCTGGGAGACCTCGAAATCATCCGGTCACGGATGAAGACGCGGATCGGCCACTTCATGCCTGAATCTCTGTTGCCCTCACAGGTCAGCACCCTCGAACCTCTTCAGGAAGACGAGCAAGGGCTGATTGTCGAGAATGTCGGCACGCCTGTGGAGGTCACTGACAGCATTATGGCGAGGCTGGGTTTGAGAGCCTGAACCGGGGAGCCCGTCAGCGCCAGCGCGTGGTCATGAGGAAGCCGGCAATCGCGATTCCAAACCCGATGAGGATGTTCCATGATGCGATCTCCGGGATCGGGAAGCGTCCCTCGGAAATGTAGTACACCAGAATCCATAGCAGGCCGAGAAGCATCAGCCCGAACATCACCGGTTTGAACCAAACCGGATTGGGCTTCGGTTCCGCAGCCGCGCGCGTCCTCGACTCGACCTGCTTCTTGCGGGACTTCGACTCGGGCACGGATCCTCCTAGACGGTGCGCTGGGTTACCAGCCACTGTGTTTGCGGTCATACAGGCTCGGACTGCAGCGGTGACACCAGTTATCCTGAGACAACACGATCGTCATCGGCGCGGTTCTAGCTGCCCATTCTAGCTAATGAACCGGCGCCGCGACGCCCGGCAACATATCCGTAAGCAGGGAGAAGGCTTGAGCAACCTCGGCGGAGGCATCGCGGTGGCCCGCCGTGACCGTTCTCGGCGCCTGCCCGCTGCCCGTCGTCGTCGTAGTGTCCTTCAGATCGCTGCTCAGGTGATCGGTGAGTTGCTCATGACGGCCGGTGTGATTCTCCTGCTGTTCGTCGCCTGGCAGCTCTGGTGGACGAACGTTGAATCGAACGCCAAGCAGGACCAGGCTGTGGAGGAATTCCTCGCGGACCTCGGTGGAGAGTCCGCTCCTCCGGAGGCCGTGGATGCCCCTCAACCGTCGGCACCCAACGAGATTCCGGTGCTCGGAGAGAGGGCGGCCGGCGAGACGTTCGCGGTTATTCACATTCCTCGTTTCGGCGACGACTACACCCGACCGGTGACCAGCGGTGTAACTACGGCGGTACTCGACAACCTGGGTCTCGGGCACTACCCGGAGACCGGTATGCCGGGTGCGATCGGCAACTTCGCTCTGGCGGGCCACCGCCAAACCAACGGTGCTGTCCTCGACAATATCCACACCCTGGTGCCGGGGGACCGGATGTACGTGCAGACACAGGACGGGTACTACACCTACGTCTACCGCAACACACAGATTGTGCTGCCTGATCGTGTGGACGTTCTGGCGCCCGTTCCAACGCAACCCGGGGTTGAACCCGAACAACGGATACTCACCCTCACCAGCTGCAACCCGCGCTTCGGAGCACAGGAACGGATCATTGCCTACGCGATGATGGACTCGTTCCGGCCGTTGGACGACGGTCCGCCGGACGAGATCGCGGCGCAGGTAGCCGGCGTTATCCAGGGAGCCGCCTGATGTACGCATTCATTTTCCGTCACCTCCCGGGGCCGCTCTGGTTGCGCATAATCTGGTCAATTCTGATCGCCGCAGCAGCCGTAGCCGTCCTGGTGAGCTGGGTCTTCCCCTGGCTCTCCCAATTCAGCCCCTTGACCGATTCAACGATTGGTACCTGACCATGAGCAGCCCCACCCGCATTCTGGTTGTTGATAACTACGACAGCTTTGTGTACACCCTTGTCGGTTACCTGCAGGAACTCGGCGCGGAGACCACCGTTGTCCGAAACGACGATGTCACGCTCGCCGACGCGATCGCACTGGCGGAAGCCCGCGACGGCGTCCTCATTTCCCCCGGGCCCGGCGCTCCCGCAGAGGCAGGCGTCTGTATCGACCTGATCAAGTGGTGCGGCGAGAACGGCAAGCCGATGCTGGGCGTGTGCCTGGGCCATCAGGCACTCGCCGAGGCTTACGGTGGGTCGGTCACGCACGCGCCGGAACTGATGCACGGCAAGACGTCGCTTGTGGAGCACGACTCCACCAACGTCTTCGAGGGCCTGGACTCGCCCCTGACGGCCACCCGCTACCACTCGCTGGCTGCCGTCGGTGATGTTCCCGCTGAACTGCGTGTCACGGCGCGAACGGCCAGTGGCGTAATTATGGGCCTCGAGCACCGCTCTGCACCATTGTGCGGCGTGCAGTTCCACCCGGAATCGGTGCTTACCGAAGGAGGCTACCGCATGCTCGGCAATTGGCTGGAGCAGGTTGGTCTGGCTGGTGCCGCAGAGCGCTCAGCTATGCTGAGCCCTCTGATTCATCAGCAGTCGGGCTCCTAGTTCTTCAGCGGCTGCTACTACCCGCCGTTATTGCCCTGACCCCGACCGCGTCCCTGGTTACCGGTCTCCTCCTCTGTGGGAGGGGGCGGTGTGGTGCTGGGAGTCGCCGAGGCTTCAGGTTCTTCTTCAGCGGGTTCTTCCTCGGCGGGCGGTTCCTCTGGCGGCCTTGTGGCGACATAGATCACCACTTCGCTGCCGGGCGCAACGTCGACGTTCTCCGCCGGTTCCTGCCTTACTACAAGGCCGGGTGCGACGACGGCATTCGGCTCCTCCTGAATCCGCGGCACCAGCGCGCGGGCCGGGTCTTCAAGAATGGCCACGGCTTCTTCGCTGGGTAGCCCGACTACCCGCGGAACGGTCACCTGGCCGGTGGAGAGCACGAGGTTCACCTCCGAGTCTGCCGGCACGGATGACCCCAACGCCGGTTCGGTGGCAATCACGCGTCCAACCGGAACGGTTGCGCTGTTCGCTTCACTCACCGTGCCGCCGCGCAAACCGACCGATTGCAGCTCATCCCGTGCTGATGACTCCGTCATCTGGAAGATCTCTTCGGGGATGGTGCGGGTGGCTGGACCCTTGGAGATCTGCAGCGTGACCAGGGAATCGGGTTCCACCTCGCTGCCTGCGGTTGGATCGGTGCCGATCGCAAGGCCTGACTCCACCTCGTCGTGGAACTCGAGTTCCACCTGCGGACGGAGTCCGACGGCGGTGAGGGCGTTGCTTGCGTCGGTTTCAGTCATCGAGTCAACAGCAGGTACCGCTGTGAGGAGGGGTTCCTCAGGTTGGGAATTGAGAATTCCGAAGAGTGCGACCCCACCGGCCGACAACAGCAACGCCAGAAGCACGAGCAGCACCGCAATCCAGCTGCGCCGGCGTGAACGCCGCCGCTCTTCGGCGTCGCGGCGATTTTGCGTCGCATGCGTGACGGGAAGCGAGCCCGTCTCCTCACCTTCCTCAAGTGATCCGGCGGCCACGCTCTCGACGGCCAGCGCCCTGGCCATGGTTCTTGTCTGCGGCGCTGGGTCCTCCCTTCGCGAGGAAACGGCAGCGATGGCTTCAGTGGGAGCGTCCGGTCCGGCGGGACGGATGCCGTTGCGGGCGTCCAGCAGCGCCGACCGGAAGTCAGCCGCGCTCTGGAAGCGCTGGGCCCGGTCCTTCTCAAGGGCGATGTGAAGCACCGACTCGATCTCGGACGGGATGCTGTCGTTGAGCTCGCGCGCCGGCGTCGGAGCTTCCCGGACGTGCTGGTATGCGACTGAGACTGGACTGTCGCCGACGAAAGGCGGTCTGCCGGTAAGTAATTCGTACAGTAGGCAACCGGCTGAGTAGAGGTCGCTGCGTGCGTCCACGGTTTCGCCACGGGCCTGTTCAGGGGAGAGGTACTGGGCGGTGCCAATCACTGCCTGGGTCTGGGTCATGGTGGCTGCCGAGTCAGCGATCGCGCGCGCTATTCCAAAGTCCATCACCTTGACCTGGCCCTCAGGCGTGATCATGACGTTGGCCGGCTTGATATCCCTGTGGACTATTCCTGCGCGGTGGCTGTATTCGAGCGCGGAGAGGACGCCCAGCATGTAGTCGATCGAGGTCTCGTGAGTAAGGTCCCCCGCTTTCACAAGGTCCCGTAGGGTTCGCCCGGCGACATACTCCATGACGATGAATGGAACTCGGACGTCATCATGGTGCCGGCCCTCGACCTCCTCCTCACCGGTGTCGTAGACGGACACAATCGTGGGGTGGTTCAATCCCGCTACAGCCTGGGCTTCACGACGGAAACGGGACTGGAACAGGGGGTCTCTGGCCAGATCCTGACGCAGCACCTTGATCGCCACGGTACGGCCAAGCCGGATGTCGCGCCCAAGGTGGACGTCAGCCATCCCGCCGCGGCCGATCAGCTCGCCCAGCTCGTAGCGCCCGTTGAGAATTCTCTCGCTGCTCACCTGGTACCCCTTCACATGCCTTCTAGGGCTGGTCCTGGCCCGGCGGGGTCTGACCAGGTCCAATCGCCGGCGGTGCTTCGGTTTCTTCGGGACCCGAGGAAACGACGTAACGCACCGTACTGCCGGGCTCCACCTCGGTTCCTTCCGCCGGATCCACTGACAGGACGGTGCCTTCTTCCTGGTTGGATTCTTCAGTGCCGGAACGGACGGCACTCAACCCCAGATCGGCAAGGGTTTGCTGAAGTTCTTCTTCGGTGGCGCCCTGAAGACCCGATGGAATGGTGAGGGTTTCTGGGGCCTCCGCGAAGGTAACCGTGATTTGGGATCCGGGCGGGAGGGGACCGACGGGATTGAGGTTCAGTACTATTCCTGGCTCGAACTCATCGGTGACTTCCGGCTGCTGGTCGACGGAGAATCCGAGAGAGTTCAGCTCGGCCACCACGACTTCGATGGGCCGGCCCTGGTAGGCAGCTGCGTCCACCACGATGGCTTCCGGCGTTGTGGGCGCCTCCGTAGTCGGTTCCGGAGTGGTTTCCTCCGGCGTCGGGCTCTCACTCTCGGTCGGAGATGGCGATTGGGACGCAGAGGTGGTGGGCGCGGCGGCGGGGTCGTCGTCGTCACCCCCAGCCAACAGCGGTGCCAGCAGGAATCCGGCAAGCGCCAGCGCAGCCAGCACGAGCAGGATGATCAGCGGAATCAGCCAGGGGCTGCGCCCTCGCGATTCTTCCGCAGGTGGAACTTCCTCGTCGATGTCTTCCTCGGACCACTCGCGGGAGGCGGCTACTGCGCCGGCACCCGCGACGGTGGGTAAGGCAGACGTCGTCGTGGCAGGTACAACGCGGGTAGCACTGGTGGGCGCCGGGACCGGCGTGGTGAGCGGGCCCGTGGAGTCGGTGAACAGCAGCATGCCGGGTACGGCGGCCTCGGCCGCACGAACGTCGTTGCGGCGGATGGCTGCAACCGCTTCAGCGAGGGCTTCCGCGTTCGGCGGGCGGTCAGCAGGGTCTTTGGCCAACATGCTCGCAATGAGCGCGCGGACCGGATGAGGAATGCTCTCGGGCAGGTCAGGCGGAGCATCGTTGACCTGCGCGAGGGCGATAGCGATCTGCGATTCACCCGAGAACGGACGGCGTCCCGCGAGCAACTCGTAGCCGATGACCCCGAGCGCATAAATATCGCTGGAGCCGGTCGCGGGCTGGCCGGTTGCCTGCTCGGGTGCCAGGTACTGGGCAGTACCCATCACCTGACCTGTTGCAGTGAGCGGCACCTGGTCAGCGAGACGCGCAATTCCGAAGTCCGTGATCTTGACCCGGCCGTCCGGCATGATCAAAAGGTTCCCGGGCTTGACGTCCCTGTGCACGAGTCCTTGGCGGTGCGCGACGCTGAGCGCGGTGGCGGTCTGGCCGATGATGGAGAGCGCCCTGTCCGGTGCCAGGATCTGTTCGCGTTCGATGATGCTGGACAGCGGTTGGCCGGGAACGAGCTCCATTACGAGGTAGGCCGAGCCACCTTCCTCGCCGTAGTCGAAGACGTTTGCGATGCCCTCATGGTTAAGCAGCGCGGTGTGACGGGCTTCAGCACGAAAGCGGTTGAGGAAGCCGGGGTCACCCGTGTATTCCTCTTTCAGAATCTTTATGGCCACAAGGCGTCCGAGCACCTGGTCCCGTGCCTTCCAGACCTCCCCCATGCCTCCGATGGCGATGCGATCAGTGAGCTGGAACCTGCCGCCTAATGTGATACCTGAAGTAGGTCTCACCTATTCAACACCGCCTCTATGAGTCTCTTAGCGTTTGGACTTGTTAGCTGGGCACCTGTCGCGATGTCGACGTCCTGCATGACGATGGAGACCACTACTTCGGGATTGTCCGCCGGCGCGAAGCCGGTGAACCAGGCGTTGTCCCCCTGCTCGGCGACCTCCGCCGTGCCTGTCTTGCCGGCCACCTGCACGCCGGGAACCGCTGCGTTTCGTGCAGTACCGTTCTCCACCACGTTGACCATCCACTCGGTGATCTGATTGGCGTTCTCGGCGCTGAGTGCCTCCCGCAGCACCTCCGGCTCGGGTTCTTCGATAATGGAGAGATCCGGTCCGCGGACTGCTTTCACCAGATTTGGCTTCATCAGAACGCCGTCGTTGGCGATCGCGGCGCTCACCATGGCCATCTGGAGCGGTGTCACTGCAACGCTGAACTGGCCAATCGCTGACTGGGCGAGTTGTGCGTCGTTCAACCCAGTGGGGAACTGGCTTGCCGCGACGTCGACCGGCACGTTGAAGCTCTCTCCGAAACCGAACTTTTCCGCCTGCTCGAGCACCGCGTCCTCACCGAGTTCCCAGGCGATCTGGGCAAACGGGGTGTTACAGGACTGCTCCAACGCGAACGCGAGGTCAGCGGTGGCCCGAGCCATACAACCGCCCGTCGTGAAGTTGGGAAGCCCAACGTCGGTATCCGGCAAATCAAGCACCGGCGGATTCGGAATGGTGGACTCAGCATCGAACTGACCGCTTTCCAGTGCTGCGGCTGCCACCACCAATTTGAAAACCGAGCCGGGAGCAACCAGCGACTGGGTGGCCGGGTTGAAATAGATGGACAGGCCCGGTACCTGCGAGAGCTGCTCGATGTTCTGCACCACCACGGACGTGTCATGTGCCGCGAGCAGGTTGGGGTCGTAGGAAGGCTTGGACACCATCGCCAGGATGTTCCCGGTAGTCGGCTCCATCACCACGATCGATCCGGTCCGGCCCTCGGGGATCATCTCCCACGCCATCTGCTGCAGTTGCGGATCAATGGTCAGCTCGACGGAGGCACCCTGAGCCTGGGCACCGGAGAAGAGGCGCACCACCTGGTCAATGAAGAGATCGTCACTGCTCCCTGAGAGTTCCTCGTTCATGACGTTCTCCAACTGGGTGGACCCGTTGACCAACGAGAAGAAGCCGGTGAGATGGGCGTACATGGCCGGCTGGTTGTACACGCGCTGATAATTGAACTGGTCATTGGACGGAACCGATTCGGCGATCGGACGCCCGTCCACCAAAATCGCGCCGCGGTTCTTGCCGTAATCCTGGAGAATCTGACGTGTGTTCCAGTCATTGTTTTCCAGCGCGCTCGCTTGAAAGAACTGGACGTAGGTGAGCGAACCGAGGACCAGCGCAAACATGCTGATGGCTACGATCCAGGAGCGTCGGATGGCCTGGTTCATGCGCTGACCTCCCTGATGTTGTCCTTGGCTGGGGAATTGCGATCTTGCTTGCCCTCGGGGAACGTCTCGCGTACCGGACCTTTGATCGCCGGCCGACGGGCGGTCTCGGAAATGAGCAGGAGCAGGGCGACGATGATCCAGTTCGCGAGGAGGGAAGACCCACCGGCAGACATGAAGGGCGTGGTTAGTCCGGTGAGCGGGATCAGCCGGGTTACTCCGCCGATAACCACGAAGCACTGGAGCGCGATGGTGAACGACAGGCCGCAGGCGAGGAGCTTTCCGAAGCCGTCACGGGTGCCAAGAGCCGCACGGAAGCCCCGTGAGATGAGCAGGATGTACAGCAGCACTATGGCGAAGAGCCCGATCAGGCCCAGCTCTTCGCCGAGGGCGGCAATTATCATGTCGCTGTTGGCATAAGTCACGAGGTCGGGCCGGCCCTGGCCAAGCCCGGTACCCGCCAGCCCGCCGTTCGCAAGCCCAAAGAGACCCTGGACAACCTGTCCGCTGCCGCCGGGATTACGGTTGAACACCTCGGGTTCGAACGCGTTGATCCAGCTATCAATGCGCAGGGCGACATGGCTGAATAGCTGCAGGGCAACGAAGCCTCCCACCGCGATCATTGCGAGGCCGATCAGTACCCAGCTGACGCGCGACGTGGCGACGTAGATCATGGCCATGAAGAGACCGAAGAAAAGGATCGAAGAACCGAGGTCACGCTGGAAGATCAGGACACCGATGCTCACCAGCCAGGCGGCGACCATGGGGGCAAGGTCGCGGAACCGCGGCAACTGCAGTGGACCGAGCTTCTTCCCGGCAAGCAGAATGAGATCACGGTTGGTAGATAGATACCCCGCGAAGAATATAGCGAGCGTAATCTTGGCAACTTCGCCCGGCTGGAACGTCCCTACACCCACGTTGATCCAGATGCGGGCGCCGTTGATCTCCACACCGAGCGGGGTGAGCGGGAGCATCAGCAGCGCGGCGCTGACGATGAGGGAGATATAGGTAAATCGGCGAAGTATGCGGTGGTCGCGGATGACCAGGAGGGTTGCGATAGATGCCCCCATGGCCACGGTTGTCCAGAGAAATTGGCTTGGCGCGACCGGCTGCGAACTGGATGGAAGAGCCAGGTCCAACCGGTAGATCATCGCCAGTCCGATTCCATTGAGCGCTATCACGATCGGAAGCATTACCGGATCTGCATATTTCGCGCGGACCCGAAGCACCACATGGAAAATCAGTGCAAGCGCGGCCAGCGTTCCGCCCTGTAACCAAAAGGCGGAGTCGAATGGATTGTCCTTGTCCAGACCGACGAGCCAGTTGGCCCCGATGGCTACCGTCAGGGCCACCAGCAGCAGGAGCGCTTCGACATTGCGCCGGGATTTTGGGACTGTGAAGAGGTCACTCATGGGATTCTCTCTCCGCATAGGGCGGGTTCTCCCGGTGCGGCTTCGGCTGTGGCCGAGGTGCCCGTCGTCGGCCTAGCAGCGGGTGATGATTCCGGTGGTGCCGCTTCGGGTGATGCTGTATTCCCGGACTGGTCCGGGTCGCTCGCAGGCGGGCAAGGCAACGCACGCAGGGACTGTCTGAGGTCCTCGACGATGTCCTGCGCATGCTGTAGGTCCCTTGCAGCGAGCGTATTCTCCAGGCGGTTGCGCTGGAACTCCGGAAGGTTGGAGACGGGGATGTCGGTGGTCTGATCAAGATGGCTCAGCGGAAATGGTCCGAGGGTCTGTGCCACGCCGTTGTAGATGGCCACATTGTTGTCGAAGGTCGCGACGTAGTAGCGCGTTTGGGTCCACACGTAGCCCAGCGAGAGAACCGCGGCGAGAATAAGCGCCATCAGAGCCAGGGCGGCCGGCAGCAGCCAGCGCCGCCGGCGGCGGGGTCCAGGGTCGTCATCGGTATCGTCGTCGTCCGTGTCAGCAGGGGGCGCCTTGTGCGTGAGCATCATGGCCGCACGCCGTTCTGTGGATCTCTGGGTGACGATTGGGATCTGACCTGTTTCGGTAGCTAATGCTGCTGAACCCACCAGAGTGTGGGGTCGTGAGGACAGGTCCTCGCGGATGACGTCAGCCCTGATGGTGGCACCGGGTAATTCTTCGTCGGAGGGAGAAGCCTCACCGTCTTTTTCTCCCGCCGCTTCCCGGGCGGGCGGGAGTGCGGTGAGGGCGGCAGTGCGCAGATCCTCGGGGGTTGCAGTATCCACGTCAACTACAACGATGGTGACGTTGTCCGGGGAACCGCCAGCCAGTGTCAGGTCAACGAGGCTATTAACGCAGGCTGAGAGGTTAGGCGTTTCCCGAACGACACGTTCAATAGTGGTGTCATTCAGGACAGCGTTCAGCCCGTCAGAGCAGAGCAGCCACCGTTCACCGGGCGCCGCATCCAAGGTGGTCAGGTCCAACTCCGGACTGGCGTCGACGTCGCCTAGAACCCGCATCAAAACGTTCTTGTGCGGATGGATTTCTGCTTCCTCCGGTCTGAGCCGACCCTCCTCAATGAGTCGTTGCACGAAGGTGTGGTCGACGCTTATCTGCTCGAAGACATCATCCTTCAAGCGGTAGGCGCGAGAGTCACCGATATGAGCAAACGAGATTTTCTCACCATTGAGGAGCAGAGCGGTGACGGTTGTCCCCATCCCGGCCAGCTGGGGGTTGGTGCTCACCAATTCGGACAGGAGCGAATTGGCGGTCTGGATTTCGTCTGCTAGGTGGGTACCGGCGTCGCCGTCGTAGTCTTTCCGGTCAAGGTGCACCAGATCCAGGACGGTTGAGGCCGACGCGATGTTGCCGCCCGCGTGCCCACCCATGCCGTCAGCCACAACTGCCAGGTAGCGCCCAGCGTAGGCGGAATCGTCATTCTTGGCGCGGACCTTTCCAACATCAGAACGGGCCGCGAAACGGAAAACCAGGGCCATGTGACTATGGCCTCAATTCAATGACCGTCTTACCGATCCGAATGGGTACTCCAGGCTCCACTGGTAGTGCGCGCGTTAGCTGATTGCCTCCGAGGTAGGTTCCGTTGGTCGATCCCAGGTCCTCTATGAACCAGCGGCTGCCCTGCGGAAACAGCCGGGCATGGCGGCCTGAGGCATAGTCATCCTCCAGAACGAGCGAGGCTTCCTGCGCACGGCCGAGCAGGATGGGACTGGATGCGAGGTCAAGGGAGGTCCCCTTGAGGGGTCCTTCCGTGACAACGAGACGTCTGGCCTGCGGCTTGGCCGGTGGTTCCTCAACGAGCTCGGGATGTTTGCGGGCCTGCCGGGCCGACGGTGCACCGGTCCGGTTACGGAGCCCGACGACGAGGTCCCGCCGGAGCGCGCTGACAACGCTGAGCACGAGGATCCAGATCAGGAGGAGGAAGCCGTATCTCAGCAGCGTTACGGTCAGATCACTCATGCTTAGTGGCCGCCGTTCTGCACGGGTACAAGTCGGAAAGTCATGCGGGTGCGGCCCATTGTGATTACGGTGCCGTCCGTCAACTCAGCCTCTCCCTGCACACGCTGCCCGTTTACGTAGCTGCCGTTCGTCGAGCCGAGGTCCACAGCGCGGGACTGGCCCTGGCCGGTGTGGATCTCGAGGTGACGCCGGGATACGCCGGTGTCATCGATCAGGATGTCTGCTTCCGATGAGCGGCCCAGCAGCACGGAACCGACGTTGAGCGAGTAGCGCTGACCGTCGAGCTCAAGGACCGGCTGGTAGGGGGTTGGTTGGCGGCTTGGGGCGCTCGGAGCTGAAGGTCGCTGCGTGGGCTGCGTCTCCGTAGCGGAGTCGATTTCGAAGACGCCGGGTTTCAGGGCGGAGTCCCGGGTGAAGGACACCCGAACCGGACCCTTGAGAGTGTAGTTCTGACTGTTGACGTGTTTGATAACGACGTCGCACAGTTCCTCGGCGAGCGGAGACCCCCACTCCTGGGCGAGGGCGAAGTCGGGATCGGACAGCCGGGCGGTGAAAACATTAGGGGCAAGGGTGCGTCCCTGCGCCAGCGTCAGCGACTTGTTGTCGAGCTCCCGGCGGAGTGCGCTCGCTATTTCGACGGGTTGCACCTGGGAGCGCGAACCGGTGGAGAAGGCACCACGAACGATCTTCTCGAGTCCGCGCTCGACGTTATCCAAAATGCCCATGGTCTACCTCCTCACCTGCGTTTTTGGCTACCCGGACCTGCCCGCACGGAAGCGCGCGGAGGCATGCAGGGTCGCTGCTGTCTTGTGTCGATACTACTGGGGCGTCCCCTAAATGGCCTTAACCGGGGACGTTGCCTGTCGATAACATTCAACGTTTCCGCAGATTTCAAAGTTGCGGAACGTGGGGCAACTCATCCGTTTAGGTGTTTTTGCCAGGCCTCCGTTATGCTTGTTTCTGCTGATTCGAAGGATCTTCACTCAATTTGCGCGAGTGGCGGAACGGCAGACGCGCTGGCTTCAGGTGCCAGTATCCGAAAGGGTGTGGGGGTTCAAATCCCCCCTCGCGCACCAACTGAAATGCCCCGGCCTCAGGTCGGGGCATTTCTTTTTGTTGCAGTGCCCCCGGCGCATGGCCTCAGCGGAAGTCCCTTGATTTTGTGGTGGCCTTGAGCCGGAGGACCTCGAACTTGTCCGCGACGAGGTTCACCACCCCTTCGTTGGACCGTTCCAGTACCCCCCGCACCAGCACGCTGCTAGCCTCCCTTGCTATTCGCCGGTAGCGCTGCCACACGCCCACTGAGCAAATGACATTTACCAGACCCGTCTCATCTTCGAGGTTCATGAAGGTGATGCCGCTGGCGGTGGCAGGGCGCTGCCGGTGGGTGACTACTCCACCGACCTCAACCCGCCGGCCGGGCTCGGCGGAAAGGAGGTCTGCGGCTGTCAGCGCACCCCGGCGTCGTAATGTTGGCCGGACATGGCGCACGGGATGATCATCGGTGGTGATTCCCGTTGACCAGAGATCAGCTGCCACTCGGTCTACTTCGGTAAGGTCCGGAAACAGGGGCGGCTGGATATATACAGTGGTCCCCTTGATTTGGCCCTCACGCTCGGTAGAGGCGGGGCCGGCATGCCAGAGGGCTTCCCGCTGGGAGAGCCCCATTGAGTCAAACGCTCCGGCCGCTGCCAGTGCCTCGAGCTGATTCGAGTTCAGTTGCGTCCGGCGTGCAAGATCACCCATGTTCTCGAACGGGCCGTTAGTCCCGCGCTCCTCGACGATGGCCTGGGCAAGTTTTTTGCCGATTGACTGGATACTGTCCAGCCCTAACCGGACCGCATAGTTGCCATCCCGGCGATGAGTAGTTGAGTCGAACGGAATGGAGCGATCAAATTTCCCTACGGGGGGCTGGTGAAATGCAAGGCAGTCGGCCGAACCTGTGGGCGCCGTGGCGGCGGAGCCGTTGACCTCAAGATCCGCATGGGTTCCGGAAAGCAGGATGTCCGGACGAAGGACTATGACACCGTGTCGGCGGGCATCGGCCACCAGAGTCTGGGGAGAGTAGAAGCCCATCGGCTGTGCGCGCAGGAGCGAGGCAAGAAAAGCCCCCGGATAGTGAAGCCGTAACCAGGCACTGGCGTACACCAGCAGGGCGAAGCTGATCGAATGGCTTTCAGCAAATCCGAAGTTGGCGAACGCCTGGATTTTTCGATAGACGGAGTCGGCGACCTCCCCGGTGATCCCGTTGGACTCCATGCCCTCATACAGCTTCTCCCTGAGTGTGTCGATCCGCTCGAGGCCTCGCTTGGACCCCATCGCGCGACGCAACTGGTCCGCGTCTGCACCCGAGCAGTTACCTACCACCATGGCCATCTGCATGAGTTGTTCCTGGAAGAGCGGAACGCCGAGCGTGCGTTTGAGAACCGGTACGAGTTTGGGATGGAGGTAGCTCTCTTCCTCCTCGCCCAGTTTCCGTTTGATGTACGGGTGCACCGCTCCGCCCTGAATAGGTCCGGGACGAACCAGCGCAACCTCAATGACCAGGTCATAAAAACGTCGGGGCTGCAGGCGCGGCAGCATTCCCATCTGGGCGCGGCTCTCCACCTGGAACACTCCGATGGAATCGGCGAAACACAGCTGGTCGTAGACACCCTGTTCTTCCCGGGGCATGGTGTGCAGCGTCCATTCCTCGCCGAAGTGTTTCTTCACGAGGTCGAAGTTGTACTGGATGGCTGCCATGATGCCGAGCCCCAGCAGGTCGAACTTGACCAGGCCCATCCAGGCGCAGTCATCCTTGTCCCATTGCAGGACGGTGCGCCCGTCCATCCGTCCATGCTCTATTGGGCATACTTCTCCGATCGGGCGGTCGGTAAGCACCATTCCTCCCGAATGGATCCCCATGTGGCGCGGGAATTTCAGTACGCCCTGTGCCAATTCCACCACCGGTCCGGGAATGTCGTGATCATCGCTGGAAACCAGTGCGCCCCACCGTTCCACCTGCTTTGACCAGGCGTCCTGCTGCCCGGGGCTGTGTCCCAGCGCCTTGGCCATGTCGCGGACCGCAAACTTGGGCCGGTAGGTGATGACGTTGGCAACCTGTGCGGCATTGAATCGACCGTACTTGTTATAGACGTACTGGATGACCTCCTCGCGGCGGTCGGAATCAAAATCGACATCGATATCCGGTTCCTCATCCCGCAGGCTGGAGAGAAAGCGTTCAAAGGGGAGGTCATACAGGATGGAGTCGACGGCGGTGATTTCCAGCAGGTAGCACACCGCGGAGTTCGCTGCTGATCCGCGTCCCTGGCAGAGGATTTCCCTGCTGCGCGCAAACTGAACCAGATCATGGACGATCAGGAAGTAGCCCGGGAAGTCCTTCTCCTCGATGACGTGCAGTTCTTTCTCAATGCGCTCACATACATCGGTGCGACCGGCGTAAAACTTCGCGGCCCCTTCCCACACCAGTTTTCTCAGCCAGCTCATCTGGGTGTGGCCCTCGGGCAGGTTCAGTTTGGGCAGGCCGGGCTTGACGCTGCTGAGCCGGAACGCCAGATCATCGGCCAGTTCCACTGTCCGTTCCACCGCCCCTGGATAGGCGGCGAAGCGGGTGGCCATTTCGGCGCCGCTGCGCAGGTGGGCAGAGCCCGACGCCGGTAACCACCCGTCCATGTCATCAAGCGATCTGCGCGCCCGGACGGCCGCCACTGCGGTGGCGAGTCTGTGTTGCTCCGGAACGGCATAGTGCACATTGTTGGTGGCAACGACGGGCAGCTTCAGCCGGGAGGCGATCTCCCACAGGGCATCGTTGTGCGTACTGTCCAGGGGATTGCCGTGGTCATAAAGCTCGACGGCGACATTGCCCGCCCCGAACAGGTCAATCAGACGCCGGGTTTCCAGTTCCGCTTCCTGAAGGTCTCCGTTGAGGAGGGCATGGCGGACGGACCCTTTGCGGCATCCGGTCAGGATCATCCAGTTGTTGCCTGCCCTGGCGGCGAGCTCGGAGAGGTTGTACCGGGGCTTGCCCTTCTCGGCTTCCGGTTTCAGCTGGGCTTCAGTGATGGCCGCAGCCAGCCGATGATAGCCCTCGGCGCCGCGGGCCAAAACGAGCAGATGCCGGCCCTCGGGATCCGGTTCACCGTTTTGAGGTTTACTCAATTCCAGGGATAGCTCGGTGCCGTAGACCGTGGACAACCCGGGATGTTTTTCCGCCGCTTCAGCCAGATGGACAACCCCGTAGAGACCGTCGTGATCGGTCAGCGCCAGCCCGTGGAGATGAAGGCGGTGGGCTTCCTCAACAAGCTGTTCGGGACTGGCGGCGCCATCAAGGAAACTGAAGTTCGAATGCACGTGTAGTTCCGCGTAGGGCACCACAGGACCGACCGTGGTTGGCACCGCGTCTTCCGGCGGGGAGTACGGATGCCGCTTCAGTGACCACGCCGGGCTGTCACCACCGTCCGCACCCAGGGGAGGGGAACCGGGACGGCGCCGGTCGGAGAGGGTGCGTTCGAACTCGGACCAGGAAATAGGGGGATTGTTGAAACCCATATCAGGGCCCCGCGTCCGTGTGGAGCGGCCCGCATGCTGGGCGCTCAGTCATAGCTGGCCTCCGCCCACCAGTGGTGATCCTCAAGAAGCAGCAGCCAGGCAGTTCCCGATTCATCCACGACCTGGAACCGGTTGAGTGTGCGCCCGTTTGAATCCCACCAGCGCTCAACGATGGGCCAGGGCCCGGCCCAGGAAGAAATGGCGGATTGCCGGGGAGGCGTAGCGACAAGCAGGGCCGGAGCCGCTGTCAGCAGTCCGCGCTCATCAACGTCCACAGCGTTTCCGGTCCTGTCCAGAACCTCGACGGAACGGGGTTCATCGAAGACGGTGGCAGGAGCAGGACCGGGAAGCTGGCCGGGCCACGGGAGATCCCGGCTTTTCGCTGCATCCTCCGACGGTGGATCTCCCCAGGGAATGAAAACCCGCCGGTCGGTGAGCATCCTTCCTCCGGCCACCATGGCAGTCAGCACCGCCCCATGTCCCAGCATGCTTTGCACCCGGGCAAGGCCGTGGTGAATATTCTCGTCGGGTCCCGTTCCCCACAGGCCGTCCGCATGGTCGCTGAGATCCTCTACGGTTTCGGGCAGAAGTTGGATTCTGCTGATCCCGGAACTCAGCCCATGCTCAACGTTGCCGCTGCCCTGTAGCTGCCAGCGGACACGGTCCAGCACATCATCGGCGTCGAACCAGCGGGGATGGCGCCAGAGCCGAACTGATTCCTCACCGGATTCTGACTGCAGCCGTACCACCAGGACGGTGCACACCAGCCCTGCCTCACGCAGCCGGCCCACGAATTCTTCCGCGGACAGACGGAGGGTGAATGTGAGTTCATCAATGCGTGCCAGCGGCGGTTCACAGTGCACGACGACGTCGAGTTCCGCCGGTGGTTTTCTTTCCACCACGCTGTGGTGGTCAAATCCGGTTGCCTTGAGATGGGCCAGCGCGCCTTCCGCGCCGAACCGGTTGCGCACGTCAGTACGGGTGAGGACAGCGAAATCGCCCAGAGTGCGGATTCCGAGCCGCCGCAGGACCACCGCGAGTGCTGGTTCCTCCAGAACTTCCAGGGGGAAGCTGCTGAGAAAAGAGGCCGACTCCCCGGGTGGGATGATCCACACCGAGTCGGTCCCCGCATCATCCAGGAATTCAGTTGCCCGGGCGGCATGCTCAGCGGCAAAAGGGCTGTCTGCCACTCCCACGCGGGCGGCAGTGAGGCCAATGGTGGCGAGGGCCTTGAGCAGAACAGCCGCAGCGTGCTCTTCACTGCCGTAATACCTGGCCGGACCCTTGGCATGAAGGGCACACAATCCCGGGCGGACCAACTGCACCCCGGGCATGATTTTCTCTACCGCGGCTATGACGGGTTCAAAGGTTCTCGCATCCAGCGCAGGATCATAGGGAAGAACAGTGAGGGCGGTGCACCGGGCCTGGGCTTCCCGGAGACGAAGTCCCCGTTTGACTCCCTGTTCCCGGGCTGCGGGTGAGCAGGCGAAAACCTCGCCTTTCTCGATCAGTGCCACGGGATGTTCCGCCGGCAGGAGGTATTCCCTCAGTGCTGCAGTGATGGGCCAGTCGGGACACCAGAGAACCATGGTGCGGGTAGTGGTGGGGGAAGCCGGTGCAGCCTGGCCGGTACGGGGAAGTTTCATGATGCGCGGGCCGACCGTGAGAAGAATTCCTGCTGCCCGGACTCCGCGTGCGCAGCGGGTGTTGATGCAGCCCAGGGCCCGCGCTGGAGATCCGGAAGCCACAGGTCCGCAGTACGGGAACGGCCGGTGGAAGCGCGCGCTGTAATCCTCATCCTGCGGCTTCGAAGATGGCCGGTTCCTGAACCCAGGCCCTGCCAGTTGCTTCCGGTCACGCTGAGCGTGGCCTCACTGTGCGGCCACGGGCCCATGGTCACGAGTGCGGCACCCCGCTGACGCAGGCGGGCCATGAGGCGGGACGCATCCGACGGAGTGACTTGTTCCGGAGCACAGGTAAGGACAACCGACACCACGTCCACCATTGCTGCGGTGACTGTGAGCCATTGGTCACCGGGATTTGGCACCAAAACCAGTTTGTCCAGCGCTATGCCGAAGCCGGCGGCGGCTTCCACACTGAAGGTGGGCATGCCGATAACGCTGCACCAGGCTCCGGCACCTGATGGTCCGGCCAGCAAAGCCATGGCGAGAGTGGTGGAGTTGGTCACCGAATACGCGGTACCCGCCTGCAGGCCACCACCCGGAAGGATCCCTGCCAACACCGGCACGGTGGGCATCCGCCGGGAAGAGGGCCGGCTGTTCTGCATTCCGTTGATTCTGGATTGCAGTTCTGCCTTGAGCCTGGCCTTGGAGTTGGCTGCGGCAGCGTCATCCACCGCAGACAGTGCCCGACGGGCACCCTGCGGGGGGTGACCCGAGGGAACCGCCTGATACTGGGCTGCAGCTGGTGAACTCACACTTAATATTCGAACCTGTGTTCGATTAAGTCAATTGATCGTAGGACCTGTGGAAGAGTCTGTGGACAAGCGATACGGAGTAGCCTGTCTCCATGTGTGGACGCTTTGTTGTGGCAGGCTCAAACAAGGATCTGGTGGACCTTTTCGACGTCGAGACGGTGGGCGACGATCTCCCCGGACCCTCGTGGAATATCAGCCCCACCGACCCAATTCGCGTGGTGTTGGAGTCCCTCAAGGACGACCACGTTACCCGTCGCATGGAGGCGGCGAGATGGTGGCTGACGCCGTCGTTCTCCAAGGAACTGAAAACCAAGGGCCCCACCTTCAACGCCAGAGCAGAAACCGTGGGCAGCAAGCCCACCTTCAAGCCCTCACTGGAGAGCCGCCGTGCCCTCATTCCAGCCAGCGGCTACTATGAGTGGCTAACCGAGGGGAAAACCAAGACCCCGTTCTACATCCACCTGCCCGGTGAACCGGTGGTGTTTGCTGGACTGTATGCGTGGTGGCGCAACCGGGAACTGCCGGATGACCATCCCAACCGGTGGGTCCTTTCCTCAACCATCCTGACCCGCGAAGCAGTGGGAGGAGTGGCCGAAATCCATGACCGCACGCCCGTGACGCTGCCCCGCGAATTCTGGAGCGAGTGGCTGAACCCGACAACAAAGGGGACGCAGGAACTGGCTGACGAAGCGGTTGCCGCCGCCACTCCCGTTGCGGAACGGCTGCAGTTCCATGAGGTGGGACCCGTCCGGGATGACAGCCCCGTGCTGATCGAGCCGCTGAACCCGGCGTAGGAGCTAGTCCTTCGCGCGCCGCGCTTCCTTGGCCCGCTTCTCCTCGGCACGCACCCGCGCCATCGTTGAGCGCTCTGCCACCAGCCACTCAGGCGGTGCCTGAAGCAGCGCGGTGATCTCCGCCGTCGTCAGCGGGTCCGTAATTCCACCGCGGGCGAGGCCACTGATCGAGACGCCAAGCTTGTGCGCCACCACCGGGCGCGGGTGCGGACCGTTGCGGCGCAGCTCCGCGAGCCACTCGGGCGGGTTCTCCTGGATCTCGTTGAAGTCTCCACGGGAGATGTCGTTGTCCTGGAACTCCTGTGGTGTTGCGGGCAGGTAGATGCCAAGTTTCTTCGCGGCTGTAGCCGGTTTCATGGTCTGCGGGGACTTCGCTGGGGTCATTCTCCTAAGCGTACTGGGCGAGGGCCCCGCGCCGAGCGCCAGCGAGGAATGGGAGCCCAGAAGCGCGTACTGGGCGAGGGCCCCGCGCCGAGCGTCAGCGAACTGTGGAGGACAGGAGCGGTAGCGTCGACTGGGTTACTGTGAAGACGTGCCCGAGTTCCAGCCTTCCGCCCTGAACATCGGTTTCGTGCCCGGGGTGACGCCCGGGAAGTGGGTGGGACGCTGGCGTGAGCGGAATCCGGATCTTCCGATCGAAGCAACCGAGTACGACGACGGCGCGCTTGCCTCAGCGCTCCGGGACGGTTCTGTGGACATCGCCTTTGTTCGACTACCCGTTGACCGGGACGCGCTCAGTGTCATCCCGCTCTACGAGGAACTTGCTGTGGTGGTCGTCTCGAAGGACAACGAGCTCTCCTTGCTCGACGAGGTTCCGCTCCCCGAACTGGGCGATGAAAAGGTCCTCGACGTTCAGGAGTGCGGCGGCGCGCGAATGGCTGTCGAGGTTGTGGCGTCGGGTGCCGGCGTCGTTGTGCTTCCCATGTCCGTTGCCCGTCACTACAACCGCCGCGATGTCGTTGCCTGTGTTGTGCCGGACGCGCCCCCAACCACCATCGCCGTCGCCTGGATTGCCGATAACACCACGGATGAGATCGAGGAATTCGTCGGCATAGTCCGCGGGAGGACCGCGCGGAGTTCACGGCAGCCGTCGGCGCAGAAGGAAACGTCCAGGGAGCCCAAAAAGACGGCAAAGCCTGTGAAGGGCAAGCCCGCTCCGGGTCAGAGCAAGAACACCAAGCGCAAGCCGGGGAGCTCCAAGGGTGCACAGGGCGCTCGCGGCCGCGGGCGTCGTCGTTAGCGGTTGAACCGGGACTAGGATGCTTCGGCGGCCAGCGGCGGTTGGGCAGCATCAGCGCCGGCGCCGCTGTGCTGGGCAATGATTTCCGCGTACCGGTGGAAAGACGCCCGCGGAATGCGGTCAAGCGTGGCGGGTTCCATGCGGATCAGACCGAACTTTTTGGTGTAACCCTCCTGCCACTCCCAGTTGTCCACGAGGGTCCAGTGGAAGTAGCCGCGGACATCCACGCCTTCGGCAACGGCATCCCCGATCGCTGCCAGGTGCTTTTCCAGGAACTCGATCCGGTTGGTGTCTTCGACGTCTCTGCCCGGGCCGTCGTCATACGCGCAGCCGTTCTCGGTGATGTAGATCGGCGGGATGTTTGGGTACTGCTCCTTGAGCTGCTTGAGGATTGTGGTCAGGCCGCTGGGGATGACCGGCCAGTCGAAGTCGGTTTTCGGCACGTCGGAGTAGTCACGCGGCATGAAGGGGACCGGAAACAGTGGAGGGGCAGCCCCAACCTTCGTCGGGAAGTAATAGTTGATGCCGTAGAAATCCAGGGGTGTGGAAATGATCTCCATGTCCCCGTCCTGGATGACCTCGAAGGACATGCCCTCGATCTCCCCTAGGTCTGCAGGGTATTCACCGGTCAGCAGCGGAGCCGCGAACTGGCCGTTGTGGTAGTGGTCATAGAGAAGCGCGAGGTTGCGTTCCTTCTCCGAGTCGCCGGCGGGCTCAACGGGGGAGTGGTTGTTGACGATCCCGATGGGGGTGTCCAGGGTTTCACGCAGCACCCGCACGGCCCGTCCGTGCGCAAGCAGCAGGTGATGCGCAACCGAAAACGCGCTACCGAGCAGCATGAGCCCGGGGGCAGCCCGCCCGATCGCATGCCCGACGCCGGTGTGCACCACCGGTTCATTGACCGTCATCCAGGCGGCAACCTTGCCCCCGAATTCGTCGCGGAGGATGCGCGTGTATTGGGCGAAGGCGTCGATTGTGTCGCGGTTCTGCCAGCCGCCGGCGTCCTGTAACGCCAACGGAAGATCCCAGTGGTACAGCGTTACCCACGGTTCGATGCCGCGTTCCAGCAGCGCATCGAGAAGCCGGTGATAGAAAGCGATCCCCTCGGGATTCGCCGGGCCGAGACCGGTGGGCTGGATGCGGGGCCAGGCAATGGACATCCGGTACGCCTTGGCGCCGAGCTGCTTGAGCAGGTCGAAGTCTTCCTCGTACCGGTTGTAGTGGTCGCACGCGAGGGCGGGGCTCGAGGCATCGAGGATGTTGCTGTGCTGGCTCGCGTATTCGTCCCAGATACTGGGTCCGCGTCCACCTTCATTGACGGCACCCTCAATCTGAGCCGCAGCCGTCGAGGTCCCGAACACGAACCCTGGCGGTAATCCGAACTCGCTCATCCACACTCCCTGATCTTGATGTCCCTTCACTAAAGAACTACCCACCCCCACCCGTCAACTGCGACGCCCAGTTTCTTCCCCGAATAGACCGGTAGGGTGCTTGCATGGCCCGATCCATTCCCTCACTGATAGGGCAGCAGACGCCGCTTCGCCTGGCCAACCCCAGCCAGCTGACCGCCGAGGGACCCCTCGCACCCCGCTGGGGAGCCGGACTGGCACTGAGCGGGCTGGTGCTTGTGGTGCTGTTGCCGCTGCTCGGGACCCTCGCGCTGGCGGAGACACTGCCCTTCGGTCCCGAACTGGTCTTCGCGTCATTGCTGTTGACTTGGACGGCGATGTTCGGCGTTACCTTATATGCCTCGCGGCGTCACGGCTTCCGGTCCCTTTCGCGCGACTTCGGTCTGCGGTTCCAGTGGGTGGACGTGGCGGTTGGACTGGGAGTCGGCATAGCCGCCCGCATTGTCGTGGCGATAATCCTCATCCTTCTCACCCTTCTGTGGCCACTGCAGGACGGTGAAATTATCCAGGGCAATGCGGAACTGTTCCTAATGGGGGATACCGTCTGGTTGCTCATCAACGGTGTTCTCGGCGGTGTACTGATTGCACCCTTTCTTGAGGAGCTGTTCAACCGTGGCCTCGTGCTGCGGGGGGTCCAGAACGCGCTATGGCTCCGACGCACAGGCAACCGGCGTGACGCAGTGACACCTGCCGTGCAGAGGCGGTCCATCA
Source organism: Arthrobacter sp. TJ-170 (assembly GCF_058269305.1). NCBI lineage: Bacteria > Bacillati > Actinomycetota > Actinomycetes > Micrococcales > Micrococcaceae > Arthrobacter > Arthrobacter sp. TJ-170. Next base: position 151,150 of record NZ_JBZCNL010000007.1, read on the forward strand.
TGACCTCCACGGTCATTGCCCTGTTGGTGAGCTCCCTTGCCTTCGGTCTGCTGCATACCGGTGCTGTTCCGGACCTCCGTTCTTCTGTCTACCTCCTGCTCAGTACATTCACGATTGGCCTGATGTGCGGTGTGCTGACGGTTATCACCGGGAGGTTGGGCGCGGCGATTGTGACCCACATAGTGTTCAACGGCACGGGCGTAGCCTTACTGCTTCTGATTCCGCCCGAGCTGCTGCCCTAGCTATGAGCTGTCCTTGCCATCAACCAGGTCCCCCAAGGTGCCGCTGCCGAGGAAAGGCTGTGCCGCGAGGAACCGGATTTCCCACTGCTGTGGCAGGTGATTGTCCGAACCGACCATCCAGTAGACCTGCAGCGCGCTGAACCCGTTCTGGCCATATAGCTGGAAAGCATCCCGAAGTCTTCGCAGCGATGCTCGCCGCACACCGACGGTCTGCCCGTTGAACTGGCCGTGGAAAACCCGGCTCCCAGGCCGCGTGAGCTGATGAAGCGCCGGTTCAAGCAGTGACCACGCATGACGCACGTGGCCCGGGCTTTGGCCATAGAGTATGAGTTCCGGAAGGCCCTGCTCCGTCAGGCCGACGGTGTAGGCGCAGGGCAGTTCACCGGTGGTGTGGCTGAATCTCAGCAGGACTCCCTCCTGTGCCATTTGCGAATCGATCTGTTCCCGGTTGAGCGCTTCCGCCCGTCCGAGGTTCAGGAATTCCAGCGACGAGCAGGGTGGATGAAAGATGAGGTCGGTCATGGATGCGCTCCTTCGGTGTGCCTGATTCAAAGGTGTCATCCCCCTCCGACATTTCACCGGGCCGCTGCCGCACCAGACCTCGGGCTCCCTTCACCCGCTCCTAGGACTACGCTTGGGCGCATGCGTTTTCCCGTCTACGCCACGCTCCTCACCGACATCCGCGACTCGGTGCTGACCATTACGGTGAATCGGCCCGAAGCCCTCAATGCCCTCTCCTGGAGGGTGATCGAAGACCTTGAGCACTGCATCGCCGCAGTGTCGGAAGTTCTGACCAACGACGACGGCGCGTGGCCGGTTCGCGGCGTGATCATCACCGGCGCGGGAAAGGCCTTCGTCGCCGGCGCGGACATTCGTGAAATGACAGCGATGACCCCGGACGAAGCTCACGCCTACAGCTCACGCATGCACCGGGTCACCCTCGCGATAGAGCAGCTGCCGGTTCCCGTCATCGCTGCTGTAAACGGTTTTGCCCTGGGTGGAGGCTGCGAGCTGGCGATGGCGTGCGACGTCATTTATGCGGTGTCGGCGGCGTCCTTCGGGCAGCCGGAAGTCAGCCTAGGCCTCGTTCCCGGCTTCGGTGGATCCGTGCGGTTGCCACAGTATGTTGGGCCCGGTCTGGCGCGCGACCTGCTCTTCACCGGACGCCGCATGAACGCCGAGGAAGCACAGAGAGCGGGTCTGGTCACAGCGCTGTTCGACTCTGTCGAGGACCTGCTCGACGGCGCGCGCAGCACAGTCGCGCTGGTGGCACGCCAGTCTCCCGCCGCCGTTGCGCTCGTCAAGCAGACGCTGTCAGCCGCCCAGGGCAAGCCCACCGGTGAAGGCCTTGCCATTGAGGCGGAATCCTTCCGCGCCGCTTTCTCAACCGAGGACAAGGTAGAAGGAACGCGGGCCTTCCTGGAGAAGGAACGTCCCAACTTCCCCGGTCGCTAGGAACGCGAAAGGGTGGCGGTCGGACGACCGCCACCCTGCTGCCTAGGTTTTCTACTTCTGTTCGGGCTTCACCACGTTGGCCGTGGGCGTCATGTTCTCGGCGTCCACCATCCAGGCGTACTGCTCAAACTTCTCGATCATGCCGTGCAGGATATCGGCGGTGGTGGGATCTTCCTCGTCCACCTGGTCATGGACCTCACGCATCCGGCCGACAGCTGACTCCAGCATGGCAACCACCATGGTGACTGTGTCCTTGGTGTCCACCAGACCGGACGGGAAATCATTCAGCGAGGTTCCCTTGGCGACGACGGCGCTCCGCCCGTCCGGAACCGCGTGCAGGGCACGCAAGCGCTCGGCCATCTGATCAGCGAACAAACGCGCATCTACGATGATTTCGTCCAGTTGCAGGTGCATGTCACGGAAGTTCTTGCCGACGACGTTCCAGTGGGCCTGTTTGCCCTGCAGGTGCAGTTCCACCAGGTCAACCAGTACAGATTGCATGTTGTCGGTCAGGGTCTTTGACGCCTTCATTAATCCTCCACTCGTCAGGGAAATCCGGCCGCTGAACGCCGCCAGCATCGGTTCCAGCCTAGACTCGGACTTTTTGCCGAATCCAGTTGCTGGGAAAACTCTAAGTAAACTTAGCATTTTATTGATCCGTGATGAGCCGTGGGTTAGCGTGGCGATCAAGCGGTCATCAACACCGCGACTTGTTCCACGCGAGTTCCAGCACAAAGAGGAGGAACAGACAATGGCAACAGTTCAGGAATTTATTGACGTTTCAGTGCCGGTGTCCACCGCCTACAACCAGTGGACGCAGTTCGAGACCTTCCCTGAGTTCATGGGGGGAGTGGAGTCCATCACCCAGATCTCTGATACCCGAAACCACTGGGTCACCAAGATCGGCGGGGTGGAACGGGAGTTCGACACCGAGATCACCGAACAGCACCCCGATGAGCGCATTGCATGGAAGAGCACCGATGGGAAGTCCCATGCCGGCGTCGTCACCTTTCACAGGCTTGATGAGTCCACTACCCGGGTAACTGTCCAGCTGGACTGGGATCCGGAGAGTTTCACCGAGAAGGTCGGAGCAGCGGTTGGAGCCGATGACCGGCAGGTGAAGTCCGACCTCGCCCGCTTCAAGGAGTTCATCGAGAACACGGGGAATGAGACGGGTGCCTGGCGGGGCAACGTCGACGCGCCCGGTTCGGGTTCGGCTACGGTCAGCCAGACGGCCGATCCCCTGGCGGGGGGCGCAGGCCTTGCCGATCCGTCGCTGGACGATCCGGAGTCAGGTGGACCTCGAGCCTCCAACCCGGCCTAAGGCAGAACACGAAACGGAGGGTCCGCTTGCGCGAGGACCCTCCGTTTTTCACGTGTAGGTGTTTACTTCTCGACGCTGATCGTATTGATCGCTTCCGTGGCGCGCTTCGACAGGCTCTCTGAGATCGGCGCGCTGCCGGCGGCTTCGGCTGCGGCCTGTTGCCCCTCATCGCTGACCACAAAGGAGCCGAAGGTTTTGATGAGATTCGCGGTTTCCTCATCCTCGTAGGTAGCGCAATAGATGTGGTAGGACACGAGGACCAGTGGGTATGCTCCGGCCGCTGTTGTTTTCCGGTCAAGGTTCAACGCGATGTCGAATTCGGCGCGGCCTTCCACCGGCTCAGCGACGTCGACGGCGGCAGCAGCCGCTTCCGGACTGACCGAGACATACTCATCGCCCACCAGGAGCTTCGCCCTGCCGAGCGGCGGTCCCACGGCGGAGTCGTCCGCGTAGGTGACCGCTCCTTCTGTGCTGGAGACGGTGCTGACGACGCCGGCATTGCCCTTGGCGTTCTCTCCCGCCAAACCGGACGGGAAGGTGCCGTCCGCCTCGTCGGTCCAGACGTCCGGCACCACTGAGTGCAGATAATCGGTGAAGTTCTCTGTTGTTCCCGAGTCGTCCGAGCGGCTCACGGGCGTGATACGGGTATCGGGCAGGTCCACGCCCTCGTTCTGGCTCGCGATCGCGGGATCATTCCAGCTCGTGATCTCACCGTGGAAGATGCGGGCGATCGTTTCCGCGTCGAGGTTCAGCTCCTCGATTCCCGGAAGGTTGAAGGCGATGCTGATGGGGGCCACGTAAGCCGGAATGTTGAACGCGCCGTCGGGGCCGCATACTTCGCGCGACTCCTCGAGCTCTTCCTCGCTGAGGTAGGCATCCGATCCGGCAAAATCGACTGCACTGGCAAGGAGAGCACCACGGCCCGCCCCGGACCCGTCGGGAGAGTACTGCACCCGAACATCCGGGTGGATGGTGGCAAACTCCGACTGCCAGGCATTCATCGCAGGACCCTGCGCCGATGATCCGGCACCGGTAATGGTTCCACTCAGGCTGGAGGAAGCGTTCTCAGCCGCAGCTTCCTGCTCGGAGCCAAGCGGATAGTCCGAGCCGCAGGAGGCGACGGTAAGACCGGCAGCACAGCTGAGGGCGATGGTAAGAGCGCGACGAAAAATCACACGCCCACGATACAGGTGAATGCTGAGTGAACCCACGTTGAATAGCGGGTGAACTCATCCTAGGGCGCTTGAAGGTCGCGCGTGGCAGGTCCTTCCAGCCGTTCGCCGTCGTGGGTGAAGCGCGAGCCGTGCAGCGGGCAGTCCCATGATCGCTCGGCATCGTTCCAGCTCAGAACTCCGCCGAGGTGCGGACAAACCGCGGACACACGATGGGTCACGCCGTCGATCTGGCAAATCCCGACCGGCCGCGCACCGTTGCGCACGACGACGCCCTGACCCTCAGGCGGCTGAGCGTGGGAGGATCGAACCAGCCCTCCCAGCCAACCGGCGACCATTTCGCGGCCCACACCGGCATTGGTCTTCGCGGTGCTGAGTGCATCCTGTTTGCCCACGCGGATTTTGTAGAGCTCATTCGCCCAGGGCATGTTCCCACCGAGAATTTCCGCGGACAGGGCCAGGGCTGCAGCTACTCCGTTGGTGAAGCCCCACTTGTCGAAACCGGTGGCGGTGTAGATGGACTGGCCTCCCACCGGCATCTTGCCGACATAGGGAACGGACGACGCCGGTCGGTAGTCCTGCGCCGACCAATTGAATGCCGGTTGTGCAGTGGGGAAGTGCTCCTGGGTCCAGCGGATGATGTCATCGACAAGGGACTGGGTGTGCGCCTGGCGCCCGACGGCATGACCGTTGCCGCCCACGATGAGATACGGCCGGCCTTCAACCGTGGCATTGCGCAACGTCCGGGAGGGCGAATCGACCGAGAGGTACATGCCGTTGGGGATCTCATCCTGCACCGTGAAAGCGACCGCATAGGAACGGTGCGGTTGGAGGACGGAAAAGTGTCCGCCGCGGTCCAGGATCGGAGTACCCGTGGCGATGACCACGTGGGCTGCTGACACCTCACCGACGGAGGTCTGGACGGTGGTTCGTTCGCCCTTTGTACTGCCCGCCTTCACCCCCGTCACCCTTGCGCCCTCGACCAGGTGGCCGGAATGTTTCCGCAGGTCGACGGCCAGTGCCGCGAGCACCTCCATCGGGTGTACCTGCGCCTGGCCTGGTACGCGCAGGGTGCGCGTCACCGGGAAGGGCAGTTCCGAAGAGTCCCCCAGAACGGCGGTGAGTCCGGAGTTCGCGCACGCATCGCGTTCGTCACTGAGGAGGCGGGCGCCGTCGTCGGTTACCGCGTAGTTCACTGCGTCGCGCAGCTCGTGGCGAACTCCGTTCTCGTCACAGAACCGGAGCAGCCAGCTCTGGCCTTCGCGGTTTCCGGTGACGTAATGGCGAGCCAGGGCCGCGCCGTGATGCTTGATGATCGAGGACAGCCGGGTGCCCTGCAGCAGTGACACCTTCGCCGTGCTGTTTCCCGTGGTAACCGCTCCGACGGTGCGGGCTTCCAGGACCGCAACGCGCTGGCCGGACCGCGCAAGCAGCGCGGCCAGGGTGAGCCCGGTGATGCCGGCACCGACGATCACAGAGTCGTACTGGCCGCCCTCCTGGAAGGCGTCGACTGGGATGCGCGGTGACGATTCAAGCCAAAGTGATTTCACAGCCAGTTCTCCTTCTATACGGCGGTTGATCAGTTCCGCCCAATACCTCCGTGTGGCCAACGCTAGACCTCGCCGGGGATCACCTCAAGGAGTGGCCGAGCTCGAGCGGCTATCAGTCCGCGCGTTCCGTATGCGGGGGGTTCAGTAGCCTCTTGACCCGCTCAACGATCTTCGAGGTGCTGACCCCGTAGCGGTCGTTGAGGGTGGGCAGGGCGCCGGCGTCAAGGAATTCGTCGGGCAACCCAATCGGGGTGACGCGGCGATGAACGCCGTCACGCACCGCAGCGTGTGCCACTGCGTCGAAGAGGCCGCCGATGATTGTGTGGTTCTCACAGGTGAGAACCACTCGGTCCCGAGCCAGCTCGCGCAGAATGGTGGCCTCGTCCAATGGCTTCAGAGTCGGCACGTGCAAGACGGCCACGTCTACTTTGTCGAGCGCCAGCGCCTTTGCTGCTTCCAGCGCACGCTCGGTCATCAGGCCGGTGGAAATGAGCAGCACTTCTGCACCGTCACGGAGCAACTGGGCCTTACCCAGCTGGAACGTGTAGTCGTACTCGTCGAGGACCCTCGGGACCTTGCCGCGCAGAATGCGCATGTACGTCGGGCCCTCGTGTGCAGCCAGCTGGGGGACGGCCTGCTCAATATCGACCGCATCACAGGGATCAACAATGGTCAGGTTGGGCATGCCGCGGAGGATGGCAACGTCTTCCGTGGCTTGGTGGGAAGGACCATAGCCGGTGGTGAGACCGGGCAGCGCGCACACCATATTGACATTCAGGTTTGCCTCGGCGATATCCAGGCAGAGGAAGTCATAGGCGCGGCGTGTGGCAAAGACCGAGTAGGTCGAAACGAAGGGGACGAAGCCTTCCAGCGCCAGGCCTGCTGCGGCTCCGAGCAGTGCCTGCTCGGCCATGCCGATCTGGTAGAAACGATCCGGCATGGCATCGCGCAGGATATGCAGGTCGGTGTACTTGGCCAGATCGGCGGAAAGACCCACGATCCGTTCATCCTGCTCCGCCAATTGGACGAGCGCGTGGCCGAGCGGAGCGGCGGTGACGCGCTGGCCCTCATGGGCGAGGGATGCACTCATTGCATCCGAGGTCAGTCTCTTCTTCTGGGTGGTGCTCATGCTTCGAACGACTCCTTCAGCTGCTGGTGGGCCAGTTTCCATTCATCAGGGGCAACGGACATGAAGTGCAGCTTTTCCCGGTTCTCCAGGAACCGCACGCCCTTGCCGAGCTTGGTGTTCACGATCAGGCAGCGGGGTTGGGCAGCATCTGCGGCGCGCAACTCCTCCAGAGCGGTGAGGACGGCGGAGATGTCGTTGCCGTCAACGCGTCGGGTGATCCAGCCGAAAGCCTTCCATTTGCCGTCGATCGGCTCCATGCCGAGGGTCGATGAGCTCTTTCCATCGGCCTGCTGGTCATTGAAATCGACAATGGCGATGAGGTTGTCCAGCGCGTGGTGTGCGGCTACCGCAGCCGCTTCCCAGGTAGAGCCCTCGTTCAACTCGCCGTCGGACAGGATGTTGTACACAAAGGCCTGGTTCCTTTTTCGCTTGAGGCCGAGCGCCACCCCGTTTGCGATCGTGAGTCCGTGGCCCAGCGATCCACCGGAGATCTCCACGCCGGGCGTGTAGGAAGCCATCGCCGACATGGGCAGTCGCGAGTCGTCGGTTGCGTAGGTTTCTAGTTCCTCGCGCGGGAAAAACTTCGCCTCAGCCAGCGCAGCGTAGAGCGCAATGGCGTAATGGCCGATGGAGAGCAGGCATCGGTCTCTGTCCTCCCACTCAGGGTTGGCAGGATCGAGCTTGAGCTGGTCGGTGTAGAGGACGGCGAGTACGTCGGCCAGATCGAGCGCCTGTCCAATGTAACCCTGCCCCTGCACCTCGGCCTGGATGAGCGCATTGGTTCGGATGCGGTGGGCCGCTTCCTTGATTCGCTGTAGACGCTCCGCGTCAGGCGCGATCTGTTCTGTGGTCGATTCCATGGGTGTTCACCTCGTGTGGATTTCTCCGGTTTCGGCGAAACGCGCTCCTTAGCGGTCACGACCGCCGACGACGGCATTGTGTCAGGACTCACATTAGTCGCTCGACTGTTAACAGTCAACAAATAGGCCGAGGAGGCCCAGTTGTTTGCCCTTGTCTTGTATGCAGCCACCCCGCCGCACGGGTGGAACGTAAGTATGCTGGCTAAATGGTCGCAATGGACCCGCAACAGGGAAGGAAGAGACATGACGGCTGCGCTGCTGATTATCGATATGCAGAAGGCGTTCTTCGAGGATGAAACCCTCGGACGGCAGCAGGATCCGCTGGTCAAGGCATGTAACTCGGCCATCGCGGATGCCCGTGAAGCCGGTATTTCGGTCTATGTAATCCGCACGGAGCATCAGCGGGACAAATCGACGTGGACCCTGAGCATGCTCGACGACGACCAGGGATTCCTTTTCAGCGGCACGGAGCAGGCGGAGCCCGTTGACGGGCTGGACATCGACGGACTTCCGGAATTGGTGAAGACACGGGACAGCGCCTTCTTCGGTACCGATCTACTGCAGCGTCTACGCAATCTCAGCGTGGATACGGTTGTCCTCGCCGGCGTAGCGACACACAACTGCATAGCTCAGACTGCGGCGGATGCGTACGCCAACAACGTACGGGTGGCGTACGCGAAGGAGGCGATCGCCTCCACCAATGAAGAGTATGCGGAGAACGTCCTTGGTGTGCTGATGGACGAATACCGCCAGCGGTCCCTCAATGCAGAAGACGTCCGGAAGCTCTTCGCCGTGGGTCGGGCCTGAGCGGGGGAGCGCCTGGGCACCGGTGCCCTGAGGGTGATGCAGTCAAAACCCGATGCTGTATCCGTCCTCGCGGTGGAAGAGGCGCCGTCCCGCACCGTCGTCAAGACGGACCCAGACTACTGAGGAATCGTCTGCGCGATCGTCCAATACTCCGGTGTATTGGTTGCCGGACTGGTGGCGCAAGGTGACCTGCTGGCCACGCTTCAAAGCGGAAAAGTCGGTCAGGGACTGGTGCTGCGAAGTGGTCATGGAAGAGCCTCTCTGAAGTGTGACTGACGCCACACTATTGGGCCTTCCTGAATGTTTGGTGAATGGAGTCTGGACAGAAACTAGGCAAACAAGCAAAAAACTAGTGACAGCAAAACGACCTCAGCCCTTCCGCCACGCGTGGTCGTGAAGATGCGAGCCGGCCTGCGGTCCCATCTGCAGCATCCCGCCGTCAACGGCCCACGACGCGCCGTTGACGTAACTGGCCGCCGGCGTTGCGAGGAAGGCGATCACTGATGCGACTTCAATGGCAGCACCTGGACGGCCGATCGGGATGCCGGGGCGGTCGACCTCTTTCGGGTCCTCATCCTCGGCATCATTCATTGGTGTGGAGATCTCACCAGGGAGGACCGCATTCACGGTCACGCCGAGATGGCTCAGTTCAAGCGCCATGGTACGCACAAGCCCGCCGAGCGCGTGTTTGGAAGCGTCGTATGCAGTGGAGCCGACGCGTGGCTGTTCCTGGTGCACGCTGGTGACGGCGATGATCCGTCCGCCGTTGCCGGCTTCGACCATTCTCTGCGCCGCGCGCTGCATGCAGATGAACGCGCCGTCGAGGTTGACCGTCAGGATGGACCGCCAGGTGTCGAAATCTGTTTCGAGGAAGGGCATCGGCTTGTTCATGCCCGCGTTGTTGACGAAGACGTCGAGCCCGCCGAGCTCTTCTGCGAGGTGATCTACCACAGCTGCCCCCGCCTCGGGGTCGGAGGTGTCCAGCTGAGCGATCACCGCCCGGCGTCCGCGCTGCTCTACTTCCCGCGCGGTTTGCTTCGCCCCCTCTTCTCCGGAATGCCACGTGATGCCGACGTCCATTCCGGCCTCGGCGAGGGCCACCGCAGTCGCCCGTCCAATACCCGAGTTGGATCCCGTCACTATTGCAGTCTTTGGTGAGAAGGTCATGCATCATCCTCCCCAGGGTCCGGCAGGCACCGCAAGGGTCGATAACCAGACAAAGGGTTATCGAAAAGTTAACTAAGCATGCTTTCTATTTCCACTTCATTGTGTCAGTCTGGCATTACCAGTGGCGGGAAGTGCTGTTCATCATCTCGCAAAATCAAACGCCGACCCCCCGTCACGCCGGCAACTTAGAGGGGATAAAGCAATGGCATCCACACACTCATCGGACCCGGGAGTTACAACCCGAAGCAACATCCAGAAAGCCGCGCTCGCAGTCGGAATAGTCTTCCTGCTTATCGGTATCCTCGGATTCATTCCGGGCATCACCAGCAACTACGATCAGTTTTCCATTGCGGGTCCTGGCTCGGAAGCGTTCCTGCTCGGGATCTTCCAGGTCTCCGTCCTGCACAATATCGTTCACCTCCTGTTCGGCGTAGCTGGTGTGGTAATGGCGAAATCGGCGACCGGCGCCTATAACTTCCTCCTGTGGGGAGGCGTTATCTATGCCGTTCTGTTCATCTATGGGCTGATTGTCCCGCATGACTCAGATGCCAACTTTGTCCCCTTCAACGCAGGGGACAACATCCTGCACCTGGTCCTCGCTATCGCCATGATTGCTCTCGCGCTTGCGCTGCGGGACAAGCACCGCACGGTTCGAGGCCGGTAACCTTCCAGAGGAAAAAGAACGACGACGACGGGTCGCAGCCCGTCGTCGTCATTCTTTTTGCTGTGGTTCGGTGAAGGCGGATTAGGCTTCCACAGCCTTGTCGCCCCGTACCGACTGGGCGTCCTCGCCTGAGACCACCTCGATCTTGCGGGGCTTCGCGCGCTCGCTGACCGGGATGGTGACGCTGAGGACACCGTTCTCATACCGTGCGGAGATGGCGTCAATGTCGATACCCTGACCAAGGTTCAGCTGCCGGAGGAAGGATCCGCTGTCACGTTCGCGGGTGAGCCACTTGACCCCCTCAACGTTGCGCAGCGTGCGCTCGGCGCGGATGGTGAGCAGCTGCCCGTCGACGTCAATATCAACTGACCCCGGGTCAATGCCGGGAAGGTCAGCGCTGAGGATGTAGTGGTCGCCCTCGCGGTAGAGGTCCATCGGCATCAGGCGCAGGCCCTGGCGGGTATCCAGAAGTGCGCCGGCCACGCGGTCCAGTTCGCGAAATGGGTCGAATTTCATAGCCATGATGGTTCACTCCCTGAGGATATCTAGTGTGCTGGGGGTTGAGCCTTGTTCGCTCAACCTGTAGGTAGATTAGCACTCCGCCACATGGAGTGCTAACTCCTTTTTGTTCGCTCATAACGAACGCAAGCCCCCGAAAAAACCCGTCCCGCGGGTGGCGGGACGGGCTACGAACCGTGCCTGCGCGGGGCCTCGATCCCCGGGCCTTCCGCGTGTGAAGCGGATGCTCTACCAGACTGAGCTACACAGGCAAATAGTTCCCAGTCAGTTTAGGGCATCGATGGAGTGATCACGCAAACGCCCCTTTCGGTGGATATTCGGGCGGACACTAAGTACCCTGTCTATCCCGGCCTGTCTCGGGACATCCCAGCGGGCGAGCACTTCTCGAAGCCAGCGAAGGAGTTTGTCATGAATGATCAGGACATTTTGGCGCGTATTCAGTCCCTTGTCGATGAGGAGCACGGACTGCGCGATTCCTCCCCCGATGAGAGTGACTCCGCCGAAGACCGGCGGGTCCGCCTGCGGCGGGTCGAGGAGGAACTCGATCAGTGCTGGGATCTGCTCCGCCAGAGGCGGGCAAAGCAGGATGCGGGGGAGAGTCCCCAGGAGGCAGAGGCCCGGCCGATCGACCAGGTGGAGGGGTACCGCCAGTAAGCTGTCCCGTCCACGACGGGAACGGCGACGAAGATCGTGTACAGAGTGGAAGGAACCCCCATGGAAAACCTGAAAGCATTTGCGCTGATCTGCACGCTCAGCCCCTCACCCGCTGAATCGAGCTCTGACCTTATGGCCAGCCGCATTCTCAGCAAGCTGGAGGAGCAGGGTGTAACGACGTCGTCGGTCCGGGTCGTGGACTACAACGTGGCTCCCGGCGTGGAAATCGACATGGGTGAGGGGGACCAGTGGCCGCAGCTCCGGCGGCAGATCCTGGACGCGGACATTTTCCTCCTCGCCGCTCCAATCTGGGTGGGCCACATGAGCAGCATTGGGCAGCGCGTGTTTGAGCGGCTGGATGCGGATCTGTCCTCCACCGATGATGACGGCAGGCCTATCATGTACAACAGGGTGGCACTCACCGCCGTCGTCGGGAACGAGGACGGCGCCCACCACGTCACCGCGGAGATGCATCAGGGTTTGAACGACATCGGCTTCACGGTTCCTGCCCAGGGCGGCGTGTACTGGGTGGGAGAGGCGATGCAGACGGTGGATTTCAAGGACCTCGACCAGGTGCCTGATCCGGTTGCCTCGACCATTTCCGCTATGACTGCCAACGCGGTTCACCTCGCGAAGTCGTTGAAATCGGCGCCCTACCCTGCGCCGTAGCATCGAGTTGGCAGGCAAGGCGGTGAAGAGCCCCCAGGAGGGTTAAGTCCTGCCCGATCGCGAATACTTCAACGGAAAATAGGCGAGGCGCTTGGAGAATCACCAGAACGACCGCGACGCGCGACGGCGGGAACTCGGCAACACACCCGGCCCGGTCGAGGATGAGATCGAGGAGTCGTTCGACCGAACCGTCGACGAAGGTGCCCAGCGCCTGCACCGCACTTTCCCCGATGTCCTCATCACAGGGCTGTTCGGTGGTTTTGAAATAGGCATCGGCGTCATGGCCTACCTGGCGGTACTCCATCAGACGGATAGTCATCTGCTGGCTGGAGTCGCATTCAGCGCCGGTCTGATAGCGCTTCTCCTCGCGAAAAGTGAGCTCTTCACTGAGGGTTTCCTCGTCCCGATTGCTGCCGTCACTGCCAAGCAAGCCACTATTGGCCAACTCGGCAAACTGTGGGCTGGCACATTGTTCGCTAACCTCGCGGGCGGCTGGCTCTTCATGGCGTTGGTGATGACAGCCTTCCCGCAGTGGACCCCGACCGTCGTCACTGCGGCCGAACACTACGTCGGCGCCGGCTTCAGCTGGCAGACAGTGTGCCTGGCCGTGCTTGGCGGCAGCACCATCACGCTCATGACGCGGATGCAGCACGGGACCGAGGCGATGAGCGGCAAGCTGGCCGCCGCCGTCGTCGGAGGCTTCCTGCTGTCAGGGTTGCAACTCTTCCACTCGATCCTCGACTCGCTGCTGATCTTCGGCGCCATTCAGACCGGTGCCGATATCAGTTACCAGGACTGGCTGGGCTGGTTCAGTTACACCGTGGTGTTCAACGTCGTCGGGGGCATCCTGCTGGTCACAGCGCTCCGGCTGGTACGGGACCGAAAACTCCTGGAGAAGGAACGCGAAGAAGCGCCCGAAGACCCACTGGTCGGGGGCCAGGCGTCCTGACTAACGATTACGGGCCAGCCAGCCCAAGGTCAGGCTGCCCATGGTCCGGCGGAAGCCGCTCTCTCCCTGCGTCACTTCCAGCGCCGCCCAGAGCATTAGGCACCCCTTACTGGCTGCCGAGAGCGCCTGCCGGTTCTTTTCCTCAAGCGCCATCATGGATGCCGCGCCCAGGAGCGCCCATCCAATGATGGGAGCGTTGGGCGGGCGCACCACTGTCTGCTGCCCCAGATCATTCCGTATGAATCCCATCATGCGCCTTTCTTTGATGCTGCTTTCGATGTTTTCTTAGTACCCGCCGCGGTCTTCTTTTCGCGGTTCTTCTCGACGCTGCGGCGGAGTGCTTCCATGAGGTCGAGCACGTTCCCTGACCCGTCGCCCTCTTCACCTTCCCCGAACGTTTCCTCGGTATCGAGAGCTTCGCCCTTTTCGAGCTTCGCCTCGATCAGGGTACGCAGCTGTTCCTGGTACTCGTCCTTGAAATTCTCGGGATCGAAGTCGGAGGAGAACGACTCGACCAGGGCCGCGGACATTTCCTTCTCCTTGGAGGAGATACGCACCTTCTCGTCGAGGGACGGGAAGGTGGCCTCCCGTACCTCGTCCTGCCAGAGGAGCGTCTGAATCATCAGTACGTCACCGCGCACGCGCAGCGCCGCGAGCCGTGACTTCTGTCGGAGAGAGAACTGCACGATCGCAGTCCGGTCAGTTTCTTCCAGCGTGCGCCGGAGCAGGACGTACGCCTTCGTCGATTTTGAATCGGGCTCAAGGTAGTAGGCGCGGTCGAGCATGATCGGGTCGATCTGGTCGCTGGGAACGAACTCGACCACCTCGATCTCGCGGCTCTTTTCCACGGGGAGCGACGCAAGGTCTTCGCTGGTGAGGACGACGGTGCGCTCGCCGTCGTCGTACGCCTTGTCGATGTTCTTGTACTCGACGATTTCTCCGCAGATTTCGCATCGGCGCTGGTAGCGGATTCGGCCGCCGTCCTTGTCATGGACCTGATGGAGGCTGATGTCATGGTCCTCCGTGGCGCTGTAAACCTTCACAGGGACGTTGACCAGCCCAAACGCTACTGCGCCTTTCCAGATCGCTCTCATGTTCCTAGTGAACCAGTGTTGCCCGTGCCGGTCTACGATTGCTTAGGTGAACTCCGAACCGATGGTTACCAAGACGCTTGCCGATGGAGAACCCGCCCTCTGGTTCGAAATGCGCTTCAACGCACCGGCCAGGGTGCTCTGGAAGCACCTCACCGAGCCCGAGAAACTCAAGTACTGGTTCCCGTGCCAGCTGGATATCCTGCCGCGGCCGGGTGCCGTGGTCACCTTCAAATTCCCCGGCCAGAAGGCCATGGAGGGCACCGTCCTGGAGGCGGAAAAGCCCCGGTTGCTCGCCTACACCTGGGATGAGGAAGTCCTGCGCTGGGAAATTGAGGACGACGACGACGGCGGCAGCCTCCTCACGCTCACCAACACCATTCAGGAGGGCCAGGACATCGCCCGGTCGGCGGCAGGCTGGCACCTGACGTTGATGGGCCTGGACGATTACCTGAATGAACGCTCCCTCGGGCAGGACCCTGCGCTGTGGGATCAGTACGTGGCCCGGTACGAGGAGCAGTTCGGCGACTGACCGGGCGGTTGTGCCCGCTGCCGCCACTGGCGAAAACGGCGCATCCCTACAAGACTGGGGAAATGGCCACCGGCAACGCGCAGCAGACGGTTACCGTCGATGGGCGCCGCCTGAAGCTGACCAGCCTGGACCGGGTGATGTATCCCGAAACCGGCACCACGAAGGCCGACGTCCTGGCCTATTACGCCGCCGTCGCTGATTGCCTTATTCCTCACGCCCGTAACCGCCCGGTGACCCGCAAGCGGTGGGTCAACGGCGTTGGAACCGAGGACAAGCCGGGGGAAGTGTTCTTCCAGAAGAACCTGGACAAGTCGGCGCCGTCGTGGGTGGAGCGGCGCGGTATTGAGCACAGTGACCACACCAACGTGTATCCGATGCTCAACAATCTGGCGACGCTGACGTGGCTGGGACAGATTTCCGCCCTCGAAATCCACGTCCCGCAGTGGCAGTTCGGGCCCAACGGCGAAATTAACAACCCGGACCGGATGGTGCTGGACCTGGATCCTGGCCCGGGCGCTTCGCTTCTTGAATGCGCGGAGGCGGCGCGGCTGGCCCGGGAGATCCTCAACGACATGGGCCTGGATCCCCGGCCGGTTACCAGTGGGTCGAAGGGTATCCACCTATACGCCGCGCTCGACCGTAAGCAGACCTCGGATCAGGTATCCGCCGTCGCGAAGGAACTGGCGCGGGTCCTTGAAGCTGACCATCCGGATCTGGTGGTCAGCGACATGAAGAAGTCGCTGCGCGGTGGAAAGGTGCTGCTGGACTGGAGCCAGAACAACCGCAACAAGACCACGATCACGCCCTACTCCCTCCGTGGGAAGGTGCGCCCGATGGTGGCGGCGCCGCGGACCTGGGAGGAACTCGACGATCCTGATCTTGCCCACGTCGACTTCGAGCAGGTCGTTGAGCGCATCCGGGAGTACGGGGACCTGCTGGCCGACATGTATCCCGGACAGGCCGACGGGGCGGCTGTTGCCTTGGGCTCACACGACGACGGCGGCCCGGACCGGCTGCACACGTACCGTTCCATGCGGGACGCCTCCAAGACGCCCGAGCCTGTCCCGGACAAGGTGGGGGAGTCCGGCGGCAACACTTTCGTCATCCAGGAACACCACGCGCGGCGCCTGCACTACGACTTCCGGCTGGAGCGCGACGGCGTCCTGGTCTCCTGGGCCATCCCGAAAGGGCCGCCGACCTCCACCGGTGAGAATCACCTCGCCGTCCAGACCGAGGACCACCCGCTGGACTACGCGTCCTTCGAAGGCACCATCCCCAAAGGTGAGTACGGCGGCGGCGAGGTCCACATCTGGGACTCCGGCACCTATGAAGCCGAGAAATGGCGGCCCGGCAAGGAAGTCATCTGCACCCTGCACGGCCGCGAGGATGGCGGCCTTGCCAAGGGCGGCAACGCTGTGCGCAGGTACGCCCTCATTCACACCGGCGGCTCCACCGACTCCGCCGAGAAGAACTGGCTGATCCACCTCATGAAGGAACAGCCCGGTCAGGCGTCACCACCGGCGTTCACGCCCCGGCCGGCAGAGGACCTGCCTCAGCTGAAGCCCATGTTGGCGACCACGGGGTCTCCGGGGCTGCTGCGTTCCGAGGACGACTGGGCCTTCGAGATGAAGTGGGACGGTATCCGGGCCCTCGCGACCGTCACGCCGGACGGAACCCGGCTCCTGAGCCGGAACGGCAACGACCTGACCAACGCCTACCCTGAACTGGCCGACCTAGGCAGCTACGTCAACGGAGAACAGGCAGTGCTCGACGGCGAAATCGTCGCCATCAACAAAGCCGGCAGGCCCGATTTCGGGATGCTCCAGGGGCGCATGAACCTGACCAAGAAGTCGGACATCGATGCGGCACGGAAGCGGACGCCGGTTCACTTCCTGCTTTTCGACCTGCTGCACCTCGACGGCAACTCGCTGCTTGACCTCGGGTACTCCCAACGCCGCGAAGTCCTCGAACAGGCAGTCGACGCACTCGGGGACGGCCACATCCAGGTACCGCCTGCCCTGGATGCGACCCTGGACGAAGCCATTGACGCGAGCAAGGAACTTGGCCTTGAAGGGATCATGGCCAAGCGGGTGAACAGTCCCTACTCGCCGGGCCGCCGCTCCGAATCGTGGGTCAAGATCAAGCACTCACTGACCCAGGAGGTCGTCGTCGTAGGTTGGCGGCCGGGCAAGGGCAGCCGTGCGCACAAGGTCGGTTCACTGCTGGTGGCGATCCCCGACGGTGTGGAGCTGAAGTACATCGGGCGGGTCGGCTCCGGCCTGACGGAGCGGGAACTGGCCGAGATCGGTTCGCGGCTGAAAAAGATGGGCCGCAAGACTCCACCACTCGATGACGTTCCGGCGCCTGACGCGTCGGATGCCCGGTGGGTACGCCCGGCGCTCGTAGGCGAGGTCCAGTTCAGCGAACGCACACAGGGCGGCAAGCTGCGCCACCCGGTATGGCGGGGGTGGCGACCGGACAAGCGACCGTCCGACGTCGTTGTCGAAATCTGAACACGCGGGACGCAGGCAAGGACATCGGCGTCGTGACCGATTGGCAGCTCGCACCACCCGACGTCTAAATTCGTTGCAGGATACACAGTCCTAAGACCGCGCAGGTACGAATAAGGGTCATGAGCATCAACCAGGCAACACAGAGCACTTCGGCGGAGGAGTCCATTACTCTGGCCGCCGCGCGCCGCGCCGTTGCCGAGGCGCTCTTCGACCTTGAGCAGGCATGGCGGAACCCTCGGCCCGACGCCGTGGTGGCAGCCGCCCGACGGCATCTCGCTGCTGTGGAAAGCTGGGCTGACGCCCGGCGCGAAGGCGCCTGAGAAACCGGGGCGACGACGGCGCACGAGGCTCCCTTTCCCCATCGTGTAGCGTCGGTGTCGGCGAGTAACCGCCGTCACTAGTCAGTCTCATAAATGGGGGAAATTGTGGACATTGGTCTGTTAATCACGCTTGGGGTGATTGCCGGCGTCGTTGTTGTTCTTGCTCTGATCGCCGTCATCGTCGCCCGTATGGCCCTGCGGATCGCGAGCCCGTCGGAAGCGCTCATCATCACCGGGAAGGGTGCCCAGGAAAGTCAGCGGGTGGTCTTCGGGCGAACCTTCATCAACCCGTTCACGCAACGGGCGTTCTCCATCTCGCTGGCCTCCCGGCAGGTCACCCTCCAGATCGAGGGCATTTCCAAAAACGGCATCAAGCTCCACCTGACCGGCGTGGCCCAGATCAAGGTCGGCGGCGACGAAGAAGCCGTCCGCCGCGCGGCCCAGCGCTTCCTCAACCAGCAGGAGCAGATCGACCACTACACGCAGGAAACGTTGTCCGGTTCACTGCGCTCGATCGTGGGCACGCTCTCCGTCGACTCCATCATCAAGGACCGTGCTTCCTTCGCCAAGAGCGTGAAGGAAGAGGCGGAGCACTCGATGCACAATCAGGGCCTGGTCATCGACACGTTCCAGATCCAGTCCGTGAATGACGATTCCAGCTACCTGACGAATCTCGGACGTCCCGAGGCCGCCCTGGCCGAAAAGCTGGCCAAAATCGCCGAGGCCAACGCCGCACAGGAAGCCGCAGAAGCTGCCGCGATCGCCGACGAGCAGGTAGCGCTGGCCGAACAGCGCCTTGCTATCCGCCGCGCCGAGCTGAAGGAAGTCGCCGACGCACGCCAGGCGCAGGCCGACGCTGCGGGCCCCCTTGCCGCTGCCGAGCAGAAGGAGGCGATCCTGCTCAAGGAGCAGCAGGTGACCTCCCGCCAGGCGGAACTGCGCGAGCGGGAACTCGACATCGAGATCCGCAAGCCCGCCGACGCCGAAAAGTACCGTGTGGAACAGGAAGCGGCCGGTAAACTCGAGCAGCGCAAACGCCAGTCGGAGGCAGACCAGGTTGAAGCCGAGGTCCTGCTGACCAAGCGCCGGCTGACCGCAGAGGGCGACAGGGTCGCCGCCGAAGCCGAGGCCGCCGCCAGCACCGCCCGGGGTAACGCTGCCGCAGCGGTCACCCGTGCCAACGGTGCAGCCGAGGCAGAGGTCATCCAGGTCCGGGGTGTCGCCGAGGCCGACGTCGTTCGTCAGAAGGGCATCGCCGAAGCGCAGGGTATCGAGGCCCAGGCCCGCGCCTACGAGCAGTTCAACGACGCCGCCGTCCTCAACAAGGTCATGGAGATGCTGCCGTTGGTGGCGCGCGAAATTGCCGCACCGATGTCCTCGATCGACAACATGACGGTCATCTCCACAGACGGCGCCAGCCAGCTCAGCAAGAACGTCAGCGGCGGTTTGCAGCAGACCCTCCAGTTGTTGAAGGACACCACCGGGCTCGACGCTGTCGGGATGCTGCGCAACTGGGGAAGCGACGGCACGAAGCCTTCACCTGCTGCGCCCTCGGAAACCCACGCCTAGCCGGTCTCGCGGTATCCTCTGTGCAGACGGTTTCGGTTAACGCTCCTTCACTTAAGTGGTCGAGGTGCTGCGGGAATGCGTCAGACACTTAGGAGGGTCAATGAAGATCGTCGTTCTCATGAAAGAGGTGCCGGACACCTACGGGGAACGGAAGCTGCATCTCGAGACGGGACTCGCTGAGCGGGGCGCCAGCGAGACCGTCCTCGACGAGATTGGTGAGCGCGCACTCGAGTTGGCACTGTCGCAGACGGGCTCGATCGACAACGTGGAAATTACCGTCGTCTCCATGGCTCCTGAAACAGCAACGTCAACGCTGCGCAAGGCTTTGGCGATGGGCGCGGACAAGCTGGTCCACATCGCCGATGAGAAACTCGTGGGTGCCGACCTGGGCCTCACTGCCGAGGTGCTTGCAGCGGCGATTCGCCGTACCGGGTTCGATCTTGTGATCGCCGGAAACCTGTCCACTGACGGTTACGGCGGGGTGCTCCCGGCAATGATCGCCGAACTGCTCGGCGTACCGCATGCGAGCACCCTGGCCACGATGGAACTATCGGCTGATGCCGCACGCGGAACACGGGAGACGGACGGCGGGATCATGACAGTCTCGGCTCCTCTGCCGGCGGTCATCTCGATTACGGAGCGTTTCCCCACCGGGCGGTTCCCCAACTTCAAGGGCATCATGGCGGCGAAGAAGAAGCCGGTCGAGACCCTGACGGCCTCCGACCTCGACATCGATCCGGAAGCCCTGGACACTCCCCGGTCCATCATGCTTGCAGTCTCCGAACGGCCCGCCCGATCAGCCGGAACAAAGATCATCGACGAGGGCGACGGCGGGGAGAAGCTCGCCGAGTTCCTGATTCAGAACCGACTCGCCTAAGGAACAACCATGACCACATTCCCTGACAACTCAATTCTCGTCCTCCTCGAAACGACGCCCTCGGGAGAGCTGGCCAGGAGCGCGGCGGGACTGCTCGGTGCAGCCGCTCAGGTCGGCACGCCGGTTGTGCTTCTTGTGACCGGGGCCGGCAAGGGAGCTGAGGCGGGACAGGCTGCGGGCTCCCTCGGGGCACAGTATGTGCTGGTAGCAGAGCCTGAAGCAGCGTCCTCCTTGCTTGCAGTGCCCACGGTCGATGCACTGGCCGCCGCCGCGGATCTCGTTCGGCCGGACGCCATCCTGATCTCCAACTCCATCGACGGGCGTGACGTAGCTGGACGATTCACCGCTCGCACGCGTTCCGCGCTCGCCGTGGACGCTGTAGGGGTTGCGCGTGACGAAGAGGGCATCGTAGCCCGCCATTCTGTGTACGGGGGCGCCTACAACGTCGACAGCGCGCCCACCTTCGGTGCGCCGGTGATCACCATCCGCGAAGGTGCAGTCGATGCCCGAGCGGAGGCTGCAAGCCCCGCAGTCGAGTCGCTTGACGTCCCGCCGTCCGGAGCTGCCGCAGCCTCGATCGAGTCGTTTGAGGAGCGGACGATGACGTCCACCCGCCCGGAACTGCGCGGCGCCGCCAGAGTGGTGGCGGGCGGTCGCGGGCTCACCTCCAAGGAGCAGTTCGCCCTCGTTGAGCAGCTGGCCGATGTCCTGGGCGCAGCCGTCGGTGCTTCCCGTGCTGCGGTCGACGCCGGGTACGTGCCGAACAGCTACCAGATCGGGCAGACCGGCGTCTCGATCTCCCCGGAACTGTACGTGGGCCTCGGTATCTCGGGCGCCATCCAGCACCGGGCGGGCATGCAGACGGCAAAGACCATCGTCGCCATCAACAAGGACCCGAACGCGCCGATCTTCGAAATCGCTGACTTCGGTGTCGTCGGAGACGTCTTTGAGGTCGTGCCGCAGCTGATCAAGTCGCTCTCGGCGCGGAAGGAGTAGGGCATGGCGACGCACGGTCGCACAATGCGCCGGGGATTGCCCCGGCAGAGCGGCGGGGAACCGTGGCCTCCTGCGGATGCCATGCCCGCCGAGCTGCACGACAGCGTCACCCGGGATCCCGCTGCCGATCCGGCCACTGTTGCTGGCAACGGTAACGGCGCCGGCGCGGACACAACGACGGCGGATTCTGTCCCCACCGCGCCGTCCTCCCGCCCTTCTCCGGATGAAACCCCGTCGGCGGCATTCACGACGGAAGGAACGACGGCGGCGCCTCCTGAGGAGGTCACGGCGTCAGCGGCACCGACGGCGGCCCGTACGGTTCGCCGCGGTCTTCCCCGGGTTCCCGGAGGCGAGCCATGGCCCCCCGCCGGCCGTCTGCGTGCGACCCTTCCGCCAGCGTCGGCTGGGGACCCCGTTCCCCAGGCCAAGAGTGCACCTGCTCCGGCAGCCGAGCCCGTCGATCGCCCCGAGGTACCTGCCGCTGCTGCATCCACGACTGAACCGACACCAGCATCCGACTCCTCCAGCGCTGCTCCTGCCGCAGCAAGGGTAGGGGCGGGCTCCACGCGGCTGCTGCGTCGCGGACTGCCCCGCGTCCCGGGTGGCGAAGCCTGGCCGGCGGAGGCGGCTGTCGTCGTCGAACCGGCACCCGAATCCGCAGGACCCGCTCCCGCTGCCGCGGCAAGCGTGCCGGCGGGCCCCACGGGGAGCGCCGCATCAACTGAACCGGCGCCTGCTGTATCCGCTCCAACCGAACCTGTGCGTGCTGAACCCGAGGCGGTCGAACCCACGCCAATCGAACCCGCCCCTGCAGCAACCCAAGCCCAGCCGGCACCGAAACCGCCGGTCCGCGATGACCGGACTAAAGTCGCGCGGTCGCGCCGTGCGCCGAGCTGCACAGCCAAACTGCTTCTCGGAGCAGGAGGACTCCTGGTGGTTGCGCTGGCGGCGGTGTTCTTTACCCGGTGGCTCGTCACTCTCGGCTTCATACAGGACTTCCTGGCGACGTATCCAGGTGAAACGCCCCTGCCTGTCGGCACTGAGCCCGGTTTCCCGGCGTGGGTGCAGTGGCAGCACTTCTTCAACTTCTTCCTGATTGTCCTCATCATCCGATCCGGCCTGCAGGTCCGCAGGGAAACACGGCCGCCGGGATACTGGACGCCGAAGTGGTCCAAGGGCGGCGATGGAAAGATCAGCATCAATCTCTGGTTCCATCAGGCGCTCGACATCCTGTGGCTCCTGAATGGGCTGATATTCGTGGTGCTGCTGTTTATTACCGGCCACTGGGCGCGGCTGGTGCCCACCACCTGGGAGGTGTTCCCCAACGCCCTATCGGCGTTGATCCAGTACCTTTCGCTGGACTGGCCCACCGAGAACGGCTGGGTGAATTACAACAGCCTCCAGATGCTCGCGTACTTCGTCATCATCTTCGTTGCAGCGCCGCTCGCCGCGATTAGCGGCGTGCGCATGTCAGGCGCCTGGCCGAAGGACGCCAAGACCCTGAACCGGCTCTACCCGGTCGAGTGGGCGAGGGCAATCCATTTCCCAACGATGCTCTTTTTCGTGGCCTTCATCATCGCCCACGTGGCACTGGTATTCGCCACAGGTGCACTACGCAACCTCAACCACATGTATGGCGGACAGGATGCCGTGAACTGGGCAGGTTTCTGGATCTTCTTTGTGTCATTGCTGCTCGTGATCGGTGCCTGGGTCGCAGCCCGACCGGTTGTGCTGGCGCCGATTGCCGGACTGTTCGGGCGGGTCAGCTCGCGCTGATGCGGCCCGGGTGAAATGCCTAGCCCCGCGACCGGAACGTCTTGATCTGGCGGAACCTCCGCACCAGACTGTCGCGGCGCGAAGCCCCGGATTCCGACGACGGGTCAGCCGTGAGCTCGATGTGCCGTTCGCCGTAGTTCCAGAGCAGCACGTCGTCCAGCAGGCGGTCTGGGCCGGGCGAATAGCGGTGATCGAGAGCGCGCCGAACGGACGTGATGGTGTCGGCCTGCAGCAGGGAGGCGAGGGCCGTCGTCGTTGTCAGGCCGTGGGCGGACAGCAGCTCGGCGGCCCAGCGCCAGTCATCGTCGGATTTGCGGTCCACGTGAGGCAGCAGCGTCTGCCACACCTCACGAATTCGGTCCGGTGACAGCTCCACGCCTCCCTCGCGCTCCGGATCCCAGAACCCCGTGACCTTTTGATACCGCGAATGCAGATCCGCAAAGGTTGATTCGACGCTCTCCAGCATGGCCGCCGTGGCGGTGAACTGCCGGTCGAAATAGGGGCTCCATGCCTTCGGGTTGAACGACTTGAAGCGGATGTCATGCTCAATCTCGGACCAGGCGTGGGCCAGGACCGTGCGGATCTGCGTCTCGAACAGGTAGCTGCCGGAATCGGAACCAAGCAGCTGCTGGTAGGCGCGGACGGCGTCGTTCTGGATGGTCCGCAGGATCAGGTGTCGACTGGAGTAACCGTAGGTACCCGACTCAATGGAGCCGATGTCCTTTTCACGGTCACCGCGGCAGTCGAACTCGTGCCGCTGGCGCTTGACGAGGTTGGCGGCGATGTCCACCTCATGGGGCAGCGTGGTGATGACGCGGACGCCGACGAGGTCCGTCAGGTTCCGCAGCGGGTCCGGGAAAACCAGGCTGGGCGGCCCGTCACTATCCACCAGCATCCGCGAAGCCTTGTCCCGGAACGACTCGACGCTCTTGGTGCGCGCCGTGACGAACAGCGGCCGGAGGTCCGTGCCGGTGAAGATGCCCTCGATTCTTTCCCGGGCATCCGCCGCAACAGCCTCAAGCGCAGGCCGGACACGCTGATACTCCCGAACGCTCTCCTCGACGGCCGGCCGCAGCCGCTCGTCCAACTCATCCCATGCACTCACCAACCCATCTAAACACCCGCCGCGGACACCGGCTACGCTGTCGAGGATGATCGGCCTCCCGCGACGCGCAGTCCTCGGCGCGGCACTGCTGGGCGCGACCGCCGTCGCGGGTTGCGATTCCGGGCGCTCAGCGGGTCCAGGAGAGGACACCAAGGAAGCCATGGCACCCAAGCGCTACACGTATGGCACAGACCCCAGCCAGTTCGCCGAGCTTTACCTGCCGGCCGGGCAGGCACGGGACGGCGTCGTCGTCATTATCCACGGCGGGTTCTGGCGCAGCCGGTACACGCTGGACCTCGGCGCCCCGCTCGCCGAAGACCTCAGCTCGCGCGGTTTCGCCTGCTGGAACCTCGAGTACCGGCGCGTGAGTAACGGCGGTGGCTGGCCGCAGACCTTCGAGGATGTCGCCGCTGGCATCGACCTGCTCGCTGCCGCCGCACAGGAGCACAGCCTCAACACCAGCACGACGACGGCGCTCGGCCACTCCGCGGGAGGCCACCTTGCGGTGTGGGCGGCCGGGCGGTCGTCGCTGCCGGGGGACGCACCGGGAGGCGGCGTGCCGGCGGTGCCGATCACCGGCGTCGTCAGTCAGTCCGGGGTGTTGAACCTGCAGCGGGCCCACGAGGAGAAGCTGGGCAACGGAGCCGTGCGGGATTTTCTTGGTGAACCGGACGGAGAGAAGTACCGCCTGGCGGATCCGATGACGGCACTTCCGCTTCCGGTGCCGGTGCTTGCCCTTCACGGGGAGGAGGACACCACTGTTCCGCTCAGCCAGTCACAGTCGTACGTCGAGGCCGCGCAGGCAGTTGGGGCGCGGGCGGAACTCGAGCAGATCCCCGGAGACCATTACGCGATGATCACCCCGGGCACGGATGCGTGGGCGCGCGTTACGGCCGCCGTTGAGCGTCTCACATAGCCGTGTTAATGGGGATTTCACGGAAGTGTGAAATCCTGCACCAATGAGCGAGCGATCCCGCTTCCATCGGGTAGCCCACCGCACCGGCCTCGAAATCATCGGCTGGACCCTTGTCGTGCTCGGAATCGCCGCTTTGGTGCTGCCAGGACCGGGCCTGTTGATGCTGGTCGGCGGCCTGGCAGTCCTGTCGCAGCAGTATGTCTGGGCTGAGCGTAAGCTGCACCCGGTCAAGAAACAGGCCTTCAAGGCGGCCAGGATCGGTGTGAAAACCTGGCCCCGGATAGCCGTCAGTGCGCTGGGAGCCCTGGGGTTCATGAGCCTCGGGATAATCTGGATGCTTCAGCCGCCCATACCCGACTGGTGGCCGTTCAACGGAGACTTGTGGTTGTTCGGCGGGTGGGGCACAGGGCTGAGTCTCGTGTTGTCCGCCATCATTGCGCTGACGCTGCTCGGCTACAGCATCCACCGCTTCCGGTAACACACTTCAACCCGTCCCCGGTGGCGCAAAATGCTAGGTTGAGACGTGCTCACAGTAATCGGCGAAGCCCTTATCGACGAAGTCATCAGCGACACCGCCCCACCGCGTGCCCACGTCGGAGGGAGCCCACTCAACGTAGCCGTGGGGTTGTCCCGGCTCGGCCACCCAACCCAGTTCCTCGGCCGGTTCGGGGACGACGAATTCGGCCGCCGGATACATCAGCACCTCTCCGACAATTCCGTCCTTGCACCGCTGCCGCCGGACCCCCACCCGACCAGCGTGGCATCAGCGAGGCTCGACCCCGTTGGAGGAGCCAATTACACCTTCAAACTAACGTGGGAATTGCCGGACCTGACCGCCCGGAATGAAATTTTCAACGGAACCACCCTTGTACACACGGGGTCCATCGCCTCCATGCTGGCTCCCGGCGCGCATGATGTCCTGACCGCTATCCAGTACGCTCGGCCCTTCGCAACGGTCACCTATGACCCGAACTGCCGGCCGAGCATCATCAAGGACGCAACCTACGCCCGGGAGCAGGCGGAGAAGTTCGTCGCCCTGGCGGATGTGGTCAAAGCTTCCGATGAGGATCTCGAGTGGTTGTATCCGGGACAGGACCACCGCGAATCGGCGCGCCGGTGGCTGGGGCTCGGCCCCGCCGTCGTCGTGGTCACGCGCGGTTCCAAAGGTCCGTGGGCGGTTGTTGACCGCGGGGAGTGTGAGGTTTCGGCGGCGGCGACATCCGTGGTGGACACGGTAGGCGCCGGTGACTCCTTCATGGCGGCGCTGCTCAGCGCTATCGTGGACCGGGAGTTGGATGGGGCCCAGCGACGGAATGAGCTGCGCGAGCTGTCCGTTGAGCAGATGCGAGGCGTCCTTGCGTTCGCCGCTGCGGCTGCGGCAGTGACGGTGTCACGCGCGGGTGCCAACCCGCCCACGAGAGATGAACTGAGAGCACAAGGAGTGTACGCATGACCCGCGATCCTTACGCAGATCTTCCCGACGTTCCGTCGTTCGAGCTTACGAGCAGCGACATAGCGCACAACCAGCCCCTGGACATCAAGCATGCGTCGGGGCGCATGGGCGCCGGCGGTCAGGACATCTCACCGCAACTGAGCTGGAGCGGGTTTCCGGAGGAAACCAAGAGCTTCGCCGTCACGGTCTATGATCCGCATGCGCCGACGGCCAGCGGCTTCTGGCACTGGGCCGTATCCAACATTCCTGTCAGCACCACATCCCTGCCCTCCGGTGCCGGCACAGAGGACGGCGCTGCGCTGCCTGTGGGGGCTGTCCAGTTGAAGAACGACGCCGGCTTCCCCGGCTTTGTGGGCGCGGCACCTCCGCCCGGGCATGGTCCGCACCACTATCACGTAGTCGTTCACGCGGTCGACATTGAACAGCTCGATGTGCCCGCCGAGGCCTCGAATGCCTACCTCGGCTTCAATCTTTTCTCCCACACCCTCGGACGCGCGCGTATCGTGGGCACCTACGAGCACTAGGATCGCCAAGGCCCTCGGGAGGAACGTCATGTTGATTCTGTTTGGATTCAAGACCGCTGTGAAGGAACTTTTCCGCCGGCAGGCTGTCTGTCCGAACTGCGGCCAGAACGCGTCCCAGCGCGTTGATGAGCGCGCCTCGAAGTTCACCGTCTTCTTCATCCCGGTCTTCACTACCAGTCGTCGTTACTCGCGGACCTGCGCGTACTGCGGCATCACCTCAGAGGTATCCAGGGGCGAGAAGAACGCTCTGGCTTCATCCGGCGCGCGCTGACCCGGTGCCGCTTGGGTAGGCTGGATACCTACCCAAGCAAGGAGTTTGCGCATGCGTTTGGTCGCCAGCGACATGGACGGCACCATCATCGGGCACGACGGGCGGATTTCTGACCGGACAGTGCGTGCGTTCGAGGCATGTCTGGCTGCCGGCATCGAGGTGGTGTTCGTGACCGGACGTCCGCCGCGCTGGCTCAAGCCCCTACGGGACCTCGGCTTCAAGGGAACTGTCATCTGCTCCAACGGCGCGCTGACCTACGACCTCGGCCGGGAGGAAGTCGTCGCGTCGCACCTGCTTGACGATCAGAGCATCTTCGAGGCCCAGGACATCATCCGGAAGCTCTACCCGGCAGTACGGTTCGCCGCCGAAACCGTGGACAACTTCCTGATCGAGCCCGGTTTCGCGGAGCCAGGGTCCGTTGAGCTGCTCGGTGCCGCTGAGCCGCGGCCGCTGCGTGAGTCCCTCAGCGGCTCCGGTGTGATCAAGTTCCTGGCCCGTGAGCGGGACATCACTCCGGATGAGTTCCTGCACGGGGTGGCGCCCGCCGTTGAACACCTCGTCGCTACAACGCACTCGGCGCCGAGCGTGCCCCTCCTGGAGATGAGTTTGCCGGGAATCAACAAGTCCGTCACGCTCGCCAAGTATGCTGCCGAACTGGGCGTCGACCAGGCGGACGTCATCGCCTTCGGTGACATGCCCAATGACATCCAGATGCTTGGGTGGGCGGGCCACGGCTACGCCATGTCTTCCGGCCACCCCGATGCACTCGCCGCGGCAAATCTTCGCGCACCCGCGTTCGATGACGACGGCGTGGCGCAGGTCCTTGAGGAACGGCTCGCTGCGCTGAAGTCGGCCTGAATCTCCGTGGGCAAGCCGTACCTGGAGAATGCAGGCCCTATTGCCTTCTCACATCGCGGCTTTTCACTGGACGGCCGGGAGAACACCCTGTCCGCCATGGAGGCGGCCCTGGAGCTGGGCTTTCGTTATCTGGAGATAGACGTGAGGACCACCCGTGACGGCGTCGTCATGGTCTTCCACGACGAGCGCCTTGAGCGCGTCACCGACGGCGCCGGCCGGCTCGCTGACCACTCCCTGGCGGAACTGGACTCCGTGCGAGTTCGCGGGAATGAGCGCATTCCCACCCTTGCCGAGGTACTTGAGCGGTGGCCGTATGCGCGGTTGAACGTGGATATCAAGGACGGTTCCTCCGTGCAGCCGTTTGTTGATGTGATTGAGGCGGCCGGAGCTCATGACCGGGTGCTGGTTGCCTCGTTTTCCGACCGCCGTCGTCTGCGGGTACTGAAGCGGCTGAGCCGGCCGACGGCGTCGTCCGCTGGTATGGCCGTGAACGCGGTAATCAAGGTGCTGTCCGTGCCCGGCCTCATCCGCTGGGTAGCTCGGGTGGCCCGTGTCGACTGCCTGCAGGTTCCGCGGTACTACCGCGGACTTCCGGTGGTGACCAGCGGCTTCATCAGGCGATGCAAGGCTGCGGGGATTCCGGTTCACGTGTGGACGATCAATGAGCGGTCCGTGATGGAAACCCTGTTGGAACAGGGCGTGGGTGGTCTGGTGTCCGATCGTGCGGACACACTGGCTGCCGTGATGCGCGCGCTGGGGCACTGGCCAGCCGATTGTTAGTGCACTAACGTTTGCCGTTATGCTTTGCGGTGGGTGATTTGATGACCATCGCGGGAGGCTTGGAAAAATGACGGGCAAAAAACCGTTGTCACATCGGTTTATGAGCGCCACGGGTAAACTGCGGATGTTCTTCGGACCCGCAGACCAGGGCGGATTGGACGGACCGATCAAATACGCCGACGGTGCCGCTCATCAACAGCGCCAGCAGGAACTGAAGCAGTGGGATGTTGTCCGAAACGCTGATGGCTCCACGTACCTGGTGAAGCGCGATGGAGGGCGGGAGTGACGGCCTCTCGGGAGTTTCTCGGGGAGGCTTCCCAGGAAATTTCTGAGGGGGAGGACCTGCTCCTTGAACGGCAGTTGTGCTTCGCCCTGTCAGTGGCCTCACGGAGCGTTATCGGCGCTTACCGGCCGGTGCTGGAGCAGCTCAACCTCACCCATCCGCAATATCTCGTGATGCTCGCCCTGTGGGAGAACAGTCCCCGGACTGTCCGTGAGCTCAGCGACACGCTCGCCATGGAGCCGGCTACTCTCTCGCCGATGCTCAAGCGGCTCGAAGCCAGCGGTCTGGTTACCCGCGAACGGGTCGTCGGCAATGAGCGTGCACTCGCCGTCGGCCTCACCGCTGAGGGAGGCGCACTGCGCAAACGAGCGCTGTCTGTACCGGGGACCATGTTGGCGAAGCTGGGCCTCTCCCGCGAGCAGGCGGAGGAGCTTAACCTGATGATGCGTGAAGTGATTGCCGCTGCGCAGCGCGCCTGAGGGTGCTAGAGAACCGGTTGCGTGACCGTCTGCAGGTATCCGAGGGCGTGTGGGCCGTACTCGCGCATGGACTGGTCATCGGCGTGTATCAGCAGACGCAGCCAGGAGGCGTACCTGTTGAGGCGGCCGAGCTGTAGTGCCGGTTCCAGGGCCTCGCGGAGCCGGGGCAGCGGTGCGTAGCCCGTCCACCGCTCAAGGTAGGCGGTGAGCACCCTTCGGATGCGGGCGTCCTCAGGGCCTGCATCCCAGTTCTCCATCATGACGCCGAGCGGAACGTAGAGAGAGCTGAACGGATGGGCCCAGTAGGAGTCACCGAAGTCGAAGAACCGCAACGGGTCCGTACTCGAACCCGGTATGAAGGCGTTGTTCGGGTGGAGGTCGTTGTGCTCGAGGGACAGCGGCACGCCGAGGGCATTCAGCTGCGCGGCTGCGTTCTCGATCGCGGGCACGCCGCCGTAGATCCCGTCCGCCTGCTCGGCATTGAGGTGCAGCGGGTGCTCCTCCGGCAGGCCCGTATGGAGGAGGAGCTGGTTGCTGACGAAGTTGCCCGCGATGCCGGGCTTCAGAGATGCCAGCCCCGCCTCCATCAGCTTCTTGCCGTGCGGAGCTACTTGCTGTTGCAGCTCAGCGAAATCAGTCACCACCCGGGCCCACAGGGCGTAATCCGTTGACTTGAGGGTGGCGAGGGTGGCTCCGTGATCCGGCGAGATCATCCAGCCCCTGGTCGGCTCGATGGCCAGCGGCGGAACGACATACTCCGGGGCGATCCCGGCCAGAGCCGCCACGATCGACGCCTCCTGGAACTGCCCCGGGTTGTTCTCCTTGAACCAGAGCCGTCCGTGGTCTGTGGGAACGGTGAGCTGTACCGACCAGAACCGGATCCTCGGCTCACTCACAGGTCCCGTCTGCTCAATGTTGACAGTCCCCAGGACCTGCGAGACCCAGGATTGCACCTGCGATTGCCAGGCAGGGCTTTTCCATAGTTCGGTGGGATGAAGGGCGGGGGAGGTCACCGGATCATTCTGTCACCGTCATCTTGCGCGTTCCGGATTGCCCAACTCTCGGCCTGTTGTGTCTGGCTTTGTGCCGGGTAGCGGCTGTCCGTGCTGGTCCCAGAGCGGTAACCTCCCGTAGAGCCCGTGCAAAACCGGCACGCGTTATGGCCCTGTAGTGATCTTTTCAGCCGCAGGGCTTCCACGTCTTGCCGCCGGGCGCGTAGCAGCGTGGTCCGTTATAACCGGGATACGGGTTTTGTTCAGCGGGCGGGACCGGCGCCGGCGCTGGTGGCACGTACGGAGCGGGCGCTGGAGCTGGAGGTACGTAGGGCGCCGGGGCGGGAAGATTCCGTATTCTCTCTGCTTCAGCCCTGGCTGCTGCTTCAGCGGCCAGTCTTGCCGCCTCCGCTTGTGCGGCCGCTTCGGCGGCGACCCGGCGTGCTTCTGCTTCTGCTTCAGCTGCCACACGCTCCGCTGCTTCATTCTCAGCTTTTCGCTCCGCCGCTTCTTTCAAGGCTGCATCCTCCGCGGCCTTGAGGCGCGATGCATCCTGTTTCACCTTGTCCAGCGCTCCGCGACCAATGTCGATGGACGTCATGAGTCTGGCAGCGAGGGAAGAGGTTGCCGCCGTCCCCAGGGCGGCCCAGCGAACCGAGTCTTCCCCTGCTTCCACTGACGCATGCAGCGCTTCGGCCGTTGCCAGAGCTGCAGCAATTGCGGCTGCGCTTGCGGCCGCACCAGCAGAAGTTGAGGCGACTGGTTGTTCGAGAGCGGCCGTCACCGAGTCAACCGTCGCAGCCACCTCTGCGGGGAGTGTGCATTCAGCCTCAGCGCTGAATACCCCCAGTTCTGCTTCCTGTGCTTTGCTTTGAGCGGCTTTGACAGTGTCGTAGTACTTTTTGTTCGGCTCGAAGATGACTGCCGACCCCAGGCCTTGGCGGGCGATCTCGGCGTTGACCAGCGTCCGGTCCTCCAAAAATACGGCAGCAAGTGTTCGGCCGTATTGATCTTCCCGCTCGATGTCGAAATCCAGCCCCACTTCGGTGCCTGGCGGAAGCGTGTCCTCAAGGAAGGCGGTCGCCTCCGGCCCGAAGCACTCTATCGCCTCGTCAGGGTGCTTGGTTTCCGGGGTGTCGATGTTGAGCAGGCGGACAGTGGTCTGGACGTCTGCAATGCTCACGACCAACGTATCGCCGTCGACAACGCGCACTACGCGACCAGTAGTCGCATCTGCAGATGGGCTACACGCTGTGACGGACAACGCGCCGATGGCAGCAGCGATTGCACACCATTTGTTGCCAACCGGTGTGAACACGGTTCCCCCAATAGTTCAAGTTTCAAGTACGAGTTCCTCGATCATACGGGCAGTCGCGAGCCGTTGGATCCTTCGGGACCTCACTCTGCCAGGGCAGCGTCGACCGCAGCCCGCGCGTGGATCGACGTCGTTGGGTAGAGGGGGATGTCCGCATCTGACTGCGAGATCAACAGTTCTATTTCCGTACAGCCGAGGATGACGCCCCCGGCGCCGCGGGATGCAAGTTCGGCGATGATGCGCCGGTGTTCCTTCCGAGAATCGTCCGAGACGATACCGATGCACAGTTCTTCGTAGATGATCCGGTGAACCGTGGCGCGGTCTTCGGCATTCGGGATAAGCACCTTCAGCCCGTGGGCGGACAGTCCGTCGCGGTAGAAGTCCTGCTCCATAGTGAAAGCCGTCCCGAGCAGGCCCACCGTCGTCGTACCGGCCGCCGTTACCGCGGCGGCCGTCGCGTCGATGAGGTTGATGAAGGGGATGGTCACGGACCGCTCGATTGCGGGCGCTACCTTATGCATGGTGTTGGTGCACAGCACGAGAAGCTCGGCGCCGCCGCGTTCAAGTTCGACGGCGGCGGACGCCAGCGCGGCACCGGCCTCCTCCCAGTCCCCTCGTGTCTGTAATTCCTCGATCGATGCGAAGTCGATCGACCTGAGCAGACAGTCCGCTGAGTGGAGGCCACCGAGGCGGTCCCTGACCATCTCATTGACCAGGCGGTAGTACGCGGCTGTGCTCTCCCAGCTCATACCTCCCAGCATTCCAATGCGCAACATGGCCCCATCATGGCAGTCTCCCGGAGCGGTGTCAGTCCCCACTCACACAAACGGCCCACCTCCCGCGAGGGAGATGGGCCGGCTGCCTGGAACGCGAGTTGCTAGTTAGCGTCCATCACGGATGCCGTCGACGTCATCCGTGTCGATCTGCTCCTTGCGGACTTCCTCGGTGACGGTCTGCTGCTCGGTGACGGTTTCCTTGTCCAGACGGACCCGCTCGACCGGCACAGTTTCCTTGTCCACGACTGCGCGCTCCTCATGGAGGACGACCTCGTGCTCTTCCTCGCTGATGTCGGGGCCGGCGAGGGCTTCATCCCGGTTGGCGTCGGTGATCGGTTCACGCTCGATGCGGACCTCTTCGCGCTGGACCGGGACCGTCTTGGTGACATTCTCCGTGACGACGAACTTGCGCAGCCGGGCGCGGCCGGCTTCACGGCGTTCGGTGCCCACGCGGAGCTGCTCTTCCGAGCGGGTCATTGAATCGTCCGTGGTCGGGCCGGAGGTGTCATGGCCGACCGTGGCGCGGTCCGAGTCATAGTCACCGGTGGTTCCGGTGCTGTAATCGGCCGTGTCGGCGTCGTAGGTCCCGGTCGAAAGGCCGTAGTAGCGGTAAAGCTCCGCCTCTTCCTGCTCACTCAAGTGACCGTCAGGAGCAACATTGGGAGCGTCCTTGATCTTGGCCTTGGAGTATCCGACGCGGACGTCGTTGCCCTCAAGTGTTGCGCCTTCGAGCGGTGCGAAGGACTCGCTGGAACCGAAGAGCCCGGTGTTGACGGTGACCCAGCTGGGGTTGCCGGTGTGATCGTCGACGTAGATCTGGCCGACGGAGCCGACCTTGTCGCCGTCGTTATCGATGACCTTGCCGCCGGATTCGAGGATCTGGGAAATGTTGTCCTGGGAAATCATGGTGTTCTCCTTTATCAGTTGTGGTGCATTTCGTACTGGATGGGAGTGCTTGGGTCAGACGCGGTGTGCGCCGGATTCGGTTGAATCGGTCCTGGCTTTCGCCTGCTCAGCCACACCCTTGAGCTGCTGTGATGCAGACGGTGAGTTTTGCGCTTCGGCCTTGACCCGGGGAGCTTCCTCTTCAGCTTTATTGAGGTAGGTCTCCCAGCGCTGGGACATGGGCTTGATCAGCCCGCCGCCAACACCGACGATGATGACTCCGACGATCGCTGAGAGCACGGCAATCAGGATCGGGGTGGTCACCGTAGTGGCGATTTCCACCTGGTTCAGGGCTGCGATGATGCCGATGCCGAGGATGAAGATGCTCGCGATGTTGGCGAGGATCTTGCCGTAGGAAAGTCCGCCGAGGGCGTTCTGGATCAGGCTCTTGACCGCAGCGGCGATTGCTGCGGCGATGATCACGATGATGATCGCGACGATGATCTTCGGCAGGAATGCGATGATGCCGCGCAGGAGGTCGCTGACCGGGTTAGGTCCAAAGACTCCGAAGGCGAACTGCAGCACGAAGAGGACGAGGGTGTAGTAGAGGATCTTCGCGATGATGTCGCTCGCATCGAGAGATGACTTCGCCAACGCCTTCTTCACTCCGCCGCGCTCTACGGCCCGATCGAAGCCAACCCGCTCCAGAAGCTTGGACAGCGCCTTCGAGATTGCTTTCGCGATGATCACGCCGACAATCAGGATGACCAAAAACAGCAGCAACTTCGGAATGAATTCGACGACGGTGGCTAGGCCACTTCTGAGGGTTTCTTCCATCTATGCCTCCGAGCTGATGAGCTTTAGCGAGCGTTGTGCTCCTCGCCGAGTTGGTGTGCACTCACCTTAACCACAAATCCACTCAAATAGGAAGCATGCTTATTACTAGGGTGCCGTCATAGATGATTGGTTTACACGCTGCGCCGGTAGTGCTCGAATGGATACGAGCGGTCATGGTCCGGTTCAGCAGCTAGCCGGTTATGTTGCTCATCACCGGAACAGGTGTTGCTGCCGGCTACCTGCGTGCGAAAGGCATGGGGGAACCCCGCGACGCTGATTGCGCATCTGTAAGGGTGCGGAGCCGCGGCGATATGGTGTTCCGACCGGAGCCGGCGGCCAGATCGAGTAGTGTGCCAACACATGTTCTGGCCGTCGGTTCTCTCGCCTCAAGAGGCCTTGGTCACCGGTGGTTCGGCGCAGACAGCGTGGAGGATGGGTACTTGAATCACCCGAGCTTCGATGGGCGGCTTCCGTGGTCTTCGGCCTCAAGCTCATCGGGGCCGGCCACGTGCTCGCTGCCGCGAAGCCGCGCGATTCCGCTCATTCCGTGGAAAATTATGAGCGCCGCAGCCGTGCCCAGGGCAATCCCCTCGAAGGTCAGGGCGCCAACGGTCCAGGTGAAGTTTGCAATGCCCACCACGAGGGCGACGCCCGCTGTCGAGAGGTTGATCGGGTTGGAAAAATCGACCTTGTTCTGCACCCAGATACGCACCCCGAGGATGCCGATCATGCCATAGAGAACGACGCCGGCACCGCCCAGTACCCCTGCGGGAACCGTAGCGATCAGTGCACCAAACTTCGGGAAGAGGCTGAGGAGAACAGCGATTACGGCGGCCACCCAGTAGGCAGCGGTCGAGTAAACCCTGGAGGCGGCCATAACGCCGATGTTCTCGGCATAGGTCGTTGTACCGGAGCCTCCGCCAGAACCTGCAAGGACGGTGGCCAGGCCGTCAGCCATGAGAGCGCGCCCTGTGACGGGGTCGAGGTCCCGGTTAGTGATGGCAGCAACTGACTTCACATGGCCGATGTTTTCGGCCACCAACACGAGAACCACCGGCACGAACAAGCCCACGACGGAAAGATGAAACACCGGCGCCATGAACGGCGGCAGTCCGAACCAGGCGGCGTCGTTGATGGCGGTGAAGTCCACCTCGCCCCGCAGCACTGCCACGAGGTATCCGACGAGGACGCCGATAAGGATGGACAGGCGTCCCAGGATCCCCTTGAAGAGCACCGTGGCCAGCAGGATTGACACCACGGTAACGAGCGCAGTCAGGGGAGCCTGTTCGAAGCTAGTTCTAGCGGTCGGGGCGAGGTTCAGGCCGATCAGGGCAACGATCGCACCGGTGACGATCGGCGGCATCAAGACCTGGATCCACCGCGCGCCTGCCGAGTGCACCACCAGACCGATCAGCGCCAGCACGGCGCCGGCCATGATAACGCCACCCAGTGCCCCCGGAGGGCCGTGCTGGCTTTGCGCAGCGGCAATCGGCGCGATGAACGCGAAGCTTGATCCCAGGTAACTGGGCACCCGACCCGCCGTAATGATGAGGAAGAGCATGGTGCCGAGCCCGGAGAAAAGCAGGGTGGTGGACGGCGGGAAGCCGGTCAGCAGCGGGACGAGGAACGTGGCGCCGAACATCGCAACCACGTGCTGTGCACCAATGCCCACGGTACGGGGCCAGCTCAGCCTCTCATCCGGTGCCACGAAGCGCCCCGGCCGGACGTTCCGCCCGTCTCCGTGCAGCGTCCAGTTCGTTCCGATTCTGCTCATGGCGGGGCCTTCCAGAGATGGTGGGATCTCCGGAAATCTTACCCTGCACTTTTTGTCGCCAATCTGCTGCTAAACGCCGATGAGACAGCAGATAGGCGACAAAAACTTCGGCGGACTAGGCGATGACTCCGTCCACCAGAGCTTTTGCTTCTTCCTGCACACGCTTGAGGTGCTCCGCACCGAGGAACGATTCGGCGTAGATCTTGTAGACGTCCTCGGTTCCGGATGGGCGTGCGGCGAACCACGCGTTCTCGGTGGTGACCTTGAGGCCGCCGATCGGTGCACCGTTGCCGGGCGCTTCCGTCAGGCGCGCGGTGATATCTTCGCCCGCCAGCGTGGTGGCTGTGACGTCCGACGGCGACAGCTTGCCGAGCGCGGATTTCTGCTCCCGGGTGGCAGCGGCGTCGATACGCGCGTAGACCGGAGCTCCGAACCGCTGGGTGAGACCCTCGTAATGCTGGGATGGTGTGCGTCCC
This sequence comes from Arthrobacter sp. TJ-170, assembly GCF_058269305.1. Classification (NCBI taxonomy): domain Bacteria; kingdom Bacillati; phylum Actinomycetota; class Actinomycetes; order Micrococcales; family Micrococcaceae; genus Arthrobacter; species Arthrobacter sp. TJ-170. The sequence goes on from NZ_JBZCNL010000007.1 coordinate 187,709, forward strand.
GAGACGGCGGTGATTTCGGACGCGAGGAGCGCGAGGAGAATGCCGTCCTTGTCGGTGCTCCAGGCGGATCCGTCGTGCCGGAGGAAGGACGCCCCGGCAGATTCTTCTCCGCCGAACGCAACCTGCCCCGATAAGAGCCCTGGTACGAACCACTTGAAGCCGACGGGAACTTCTTCGAGCACCCGGCCAAGGTCCGTCGCCACCCGGTCAATGATCGACGACGACACGAGGGTCTTGCCGACCATCGCGTCGGAGCGCCACTGCGGACGGTTCCGGTAGAGGTAATCGATTGCGACGGCGAGATAGTGATTGGGATTCATCAGGCCGGCATCCGGGGTGACGATGCCGTGCCGGTCGGCGTCGGCGTCGTTGCCTGTGGAGATGTCGTAGTCACCCGCGCGCGCAATCAGCGACGCCATGGCGTGCGGTGAAGAGCAGTCCATGCGGATCTTCTCGTCCCAGTCCAGCGTCATGAACGCCCACTGCGGATCGACGGCGGGGTTGACGACGGTGAGGTCGAGGTTGTGCCGCTCCCCGATCGCACCCCAGTAATCAACTGACGCCCCGCCCATCGGGTCAGCGCCGATACGCACGCCGGCGCTCCGGATGGCCTCGAGGTTCAGCACGTTGGGGAGGTCCTCGACGTAGTGCTGAAGGAAGTCGTAGGCGCTGATGGAATCGGCCTGTTGCGCCTGGGCAGTGGGGATTCTCTTGACGTCGCGGAGGTCGTTCTCAAGCAGTTCGTTAGCGCGGGCGGCGATCCAGTTGGTGGCGTCAGAGTCCGCAGGACCACCGTGGGGAGGGTTGTATTTGAAGCCGCCGTCAGCAGGGGGATTGTGCGACGGCGTGATGACGATGCCGTCCGACTGGTCCGTCCGTGACCCGTTGTAGGCCAGGATGGCGTGCGAGAGTGCCGGAGTGGGCGTGTAGGCACCGCGGGCGTCAATCCGCACCGCCACGTTGTTCGCCGCGAGTACTTCAAGGGCGGTGTTCTGTGCGGGTTCGGACAAGGCATGCGTGTCCTTGCCCATGAAGAGCGGTCCGGTGATGCCCTGACCGGCCCGATACTCGACGATCGCCTGCGTGATCGCGGCGATGTGCCCCTCGTTGAAGGACGACTTCAGCGACGATCCGCGATGACCGGAAGTGCCGAAAGCCACTCGCTGCGCCGGGTCCGACAGGTCGGGTTTGGAATCGAAATACGCGTCCAGAAGGGCGCTTACATCAACAAGGTCGCTGGATTGGGCAACGGTGCCTGCTCGATTAGCCATGGGTCCAGCATGCCATCACGTCCGACAAGTCAGCAGAAATGACTGGAAATTTCGCCGAACCGAGCAATTTCTGTTGATTGAATCGGGATACGACGGCTCAAAGTTCGTTCCATGATGCACATGATGCACATAATGCAGAGATGGCAGGCAAAGCAGGCGACGATCCTTCCGGCCACCCGGTCCCTACGCTTTGGCGGTTTCTGGACGAGCTCCTGCTGCAGGCGAATGAACCGGTGTCGTGGTCCGGGCCTCGTTGGTGGTGGGCCGGGCCACTGGATGTGGAGGGACTCGCGCTCGCCTCCGTGCAGGCGGTCGCCACGGCCCTTGCCTATGGTTCATCGTCCAACGGGCGCCGGCTCGAAGTTTCGTTCACGTCATCGGGGGTCAGTGCCTGGTTCGATTCCTTTACTCACCTCCGAATAGCAGGTTCACCGATCCAGGGGTTCGGGCCGCTGTCCGGGTTCCGCCGGGCTGCCGACGGGTGGGTTCGCATCCACGGGAACTATCCGCACCATGAGCGTGCACTTCTGGATGTGCTCGGTGTGGTCGCGGCCGCTGATGTCGACGCCGCCTTGCGGGAGCTACCGGTCGGCGTCATAGAGGACGCCGTCACCGCTCGAGGGGGGACTGGCCTCGGCTGTCAGGACGCCACAGGAGTGGAGTGCGACCCCGGCAGGGCAAGCCGTTGCCGGCGAGCCGTGGATGGGACTCTCGGTCGCGGCCAGCCCTGAAGTGCCGCGCGGTGTACGGGCTGGGATCTTCGGTGGTGACGGAGGGCTGATGGAAGGCCTTCGCGTCCTGGACCTCACGCGAGTTATCGCCGGTCCCTCAGCGAGCCGACTCCTCGGTGCACTGGGTGCGGACGTTCTGCGGGTGGACCCGCCGGCGTTCCCCGAATTGGAACACCAGCACGTGGAGACCGGCTTCGCCAAGCGAAGTGCCGTGGCCGACCTGAATAACCCGGAGGCCCTCGCACGCTTGCGGGCCCTCTTGCCCGCGACGGACATAGTGCTTAGCGCGTACCGCGGTGGGGCGCTGGCCCGGTACGGGTTGGATGTCGCAGCGTTACGGCAGGACTTCCGCGGGCTCGCTGTTGTTTCCCTCGATGCCTGGGGAGAACACGGGCCGTGGTCTGACCGGAGAGGATTCGACAGCATCGTTCAAGCCGCAACCGGCATCGCCCACGTCTACGGGACCGGCTCCGGGCCGGAATTCAAGCCGGGAGCCCTCCCGGTTCAGGCGCTCGATTACGCAACCGGGCTCGGGATGGCGGCCGCCGCCGTCGCACTTGTCTCTGCCCGCCGTCGAGGGCTGTGCGGTTCCGCGCATCTTTCTTTGGCGCACACGGCAGCTGAACTGCTACAGATCCCGACGCCGGACCATGCGCAGTCGGTGGAGCTGGAGCCGATGCTGCGGCGGGCAGCCAGTGATTATGGCGAGCTGGTCTACGTTCCACCACCGCTGGTGGTCAACGGAAGGCAGCTTGAGTACCCGCACCCTCCCCAGCGCTACGGGGGAGCTGCTCTTCATTGGCTCTAGTCAGGTGATCACGGAACTGTGAGGACGACGGGCCCTGCCTCACCGGGCCCGCCGCACTCCTCGGATCCGCCGACGCGACGCCATTCCAGCGCGAACTCTTCCTCGGTGAGGACCTCACCAGCCGTATCGAGAGCCCGCACCGTAACGTTCTCCGGAGCCGTCATGCCGACGTCGATTCTCCAGCGGTCACTCTCTATGCGGGTTGAAAGGAAGGGCCCGATTGTTCGCCCGGTGGCGTCCGGAGCAGCACCCGGGGAACCGCCTTGTTCCCCGCCCGTCCCACCTTTGGCATCAGGGGTAAGGGAACCAGCTGGAGGAGTGGGCCCTTTCACGGGTTGCGGTGCCGGACTCGAACAGACGCCGTCAACACAAGCCTGCACTTCCCCAACACGGGAGTGGTTTCCCTTTAGCTCGACGAGCAATATGTTCGACCAGCCGATCGCCGGGCATGCAATGTGTGCACTGCATGCCGCTATGACCAGGGTGAACGCAAGTGCCAGGACGAGTCCGTATTTCCCCACAGGCCCAGTGTGGCACCGCCCCGCCCTAGTGCACACGCCTGGCGGGCGGTACGTTTGAAAAACCCGTCAACGAAAGGTTGTGTCATGAGCGATAACCCCACAAGCGACGAAATCGACGAAGCAGACGACGAAAAATTGGAGCGGGACGCGGACAAGGCTGCCGACGCTCTGGATGAATCCGGTTACGGCGGGCCCGGACCGGAGAATGAAACCGGCAAGAGCAAAGACGGCTCCTAGGCCCAGCACAAGCCAAACGACGACGGCGCTCCCCGAAAGAACCGCGCCGTCATCGTTCCTGGAAAAAGGGTGCGCTCAAGCAGTTAGGTTCGTCGGTTTTGCCCGAGGTGGTCTTCGAGCTGGGCCGAAACGGTGAGAAGTTCTGCTTCAGCGCTGGGCCGGCCGATGAGCTGAATGCTCATGGAGAGTCCGCTGGCCGTGGTGAATACGGGTACCGAGATGGCGGGCAGGCCACACACGTTAACCATGGACGTGTACGGGGAGTACTGGCACTGGCGCATGTAGTCGGTGTCCGCATCGGCGTCGGTGTACCAGCCGATCGGGCGGGGCGTCATGCCGAGCGCGGGCGTTACGATGAGATCAAACGCGGAGTACTGCTGGATCGTGTCCTGTTCAAATTGCCGGAGGATGTCGACGGCGGTCGCCAGATCGGTTGCCGACTTGCGTTGCGCGCGGCGCCGCAGGGTGCGGGCCAGCGTTGTGAGGTCCCCTTCCCGGGCGGACGGAATGCGCGCGACGGCAAGCCCGGCCGTCCACACCGATTGAAAAGCCTCGTGGTACCGCGGGTCGTATCGGAGGTCCGCCTCGACGACGTCGTGCCCCACCGCGCTGAGCGCCTGGATGCCCGCCTCGAAGCTCAGCTTCGCGTCGTCGTCGAGTTCGATGGGAAAAGCTTCAGCGAAGGGAGAAACGGTGCTCACGCCGATCCTGAACCGTCCTTCCGCCCGGACTGCCGCGTCAAGGAAGGGGCCGTGTGCGGCCGCGCTGGTTGCGTGGTAATTCGGTTCGTCCACCATGGCGTCGAGCAGCAGGGCGGCGTCCGCCGTCGTCCGTGCAAGCGGCCCGGCCACCACAAACTGGCCGAGGTCGCTCTGTCCCGAACCGGAGGGGACCCTGCCGCGGTTCGGCTTGAGGCCGATGAGCCCGGTGGCGGCAGCCGGTATCCGGACTGAGCCGCCGCCGTCCGTACCCGGTGCGAACGGAATCAGTCCAGCCGCAACGGCTGCGGCGCTGCCACCGGAGGAGCCGCCCGAACTCAGCGCGGGATTCAACGGATTGCGCGACGGCGGCGCGATCAGGTTCTCGCTGTAACAGCTAAGCCCGAACTCGGGCACCTGTGTCTTTCCCACACTGACCGCTCCTGCACGGCGAAGAACGGCCACGAGCGGTGAGTCCGCGGCGGCCACCGTATGCTGCAGCGCGGCGCTGCCGTGCGTAGTCACAACGCCAACGACGTCGGTCAGGTCCTTGTGAGCCAGCGGCAGCCCGTGAAGCATTGGCAGATTCCCACCGGATGCTTGCCGCTGGTCCGCGTCCTCCGCTTCCGCCATTGCGGCATCGGCGGTCACCGCAATGAAGGCGCCCAGCTCCGGATTCCGGGTCTCGATCCGCTGCAGGTAGTGCGAGGTGAGCTCCCGCGAGCTCAATTCGCCGTTCCGGAGCCGGTCCCGCTGGTCAAGGGCAGTCAGCTCATGCAGGGAGCTCATAAGGATGCCTTCCGCACTGATGGGTTGAGTCCGGTCCCCACTATAGGCTTGGTTCAAGTTGGGGAATCGAACGAAGAATATGAACGGGACTGGCAATGAGCAACAGTGAAAACGTGTCCATTGAGGCGATCGGCGAGGACACCGCCGTACTGGACGTACGCGAGGACTATGAGTGGGAAGCGGGGCATATTGAGGGTGCCCTGCACATTCCCGTGGACCAGATCCCGGCCCGGCTCGATGAACTGGATCCGGATGAGGACCTGCACGTCATCTGCCGCACCGGTGGCCGCTCTTTCCGGGTAACCGAATGGCTGGTGGCCAACGGATACTCGGCCGTGAACGTCAGCGGCGGGATGGATGCCTGGGTCGAGGCGTCGAAGCCGATGGTCTCCGAAACCGACGCCGAGCCCCGCGTCCTATGACTGCATACGCGTACCTGGGCCCCGAGGGCACCTTCACCGAAGCTGCCCTCCTCCAGGTCCCCGGGGCCGAGCACGCCGACCGGGTACCTGCAACCACGGTGAATTCGGCGCTCAATATGGTGCGGGAGGGCCGGGTGGAAGCTGCCATGGTTCCGATCGAGAACTCGGTCGAAGGCGGCGTGTCAGCCACTCTCGACGCGATCGCAAACGGGGAACCGCTGCGCATCATCCGCGAGGTGCTTGTCCCTATTTCCTTTGTGCTGGTCGCCCGCGTCGGCGTGGAACTGAACGATATCCGGTTCGTGGGGACGCACGGCCACGCCTGGGCGCAGTGCCGGGGGTGGACGGAGCAGAACATTCCATCTGCGGAATATGTGCCGACCTCTTCCACTGCAGCCGCCGCCCACGAGCTGCTTGACGACGGCGCCGGCCACGACGCTGCAATTTGTTCTCCGCTGGTCGCCAACCGGCTCGGCCTCCGCGTACTTGCCGAGCACATCGGCGACGTTGGTGATGCGGTGACGCGATTCATCCTGGTCAGCAAGCCGGATTCCCTGCCGGAGCGGACGGGTGCGGACAAGACCACGCTGGTGATCCCCCTCCCTGAGGACCATCCCGGCGCCCTGATGGAAATCCTGGACCAGTTCGCAGCACGGGGGGTCAACCTCAGCAGGATCGAATCCCGCCCCACCGGCCTGTTTCTCGGCGACTATTTCTTTAGTATCGACGCCGACGGGCACGTCGCCGATGCGCGGGTCGCTGACGCACTGCAGGGGTTGCACCGGATCAGTCCCGGCTTGCGCTTCCTCGGCTCATACGCTCGTGCCGACCGGCGCGAATACGAAGTAGCCCGGCACACCTCGGACCAGGCATTCCGGGCGGCGCAGGAGTGGGTTGACTCCCTGCTGCATTCCCCCACGCCGGACGCCGGGGACATAGGCTAGTCTTCCCCCGCCGGGGCCGATCAGAGGAGGCGGCGTGCCGCGACTGAGACGCAGTGACAGCAACAAGCCCGGATATGCGCGTCGCCGCCATGGAAAAGGTTTCAGCTACCGCAATCAGTCCGGCGAGCCCCTGGAATCGGACGAGATCGAGCGGATCAGGGAACTCGTGATCCCGCCTGCCTGGCGTGATGTCTGGATCAGTCCATACCCGAACGGGCATATACAGGCAGTAGGCACGGACGACGCCGGGCGCCGCCAATACATCTATCACCCTGCCTGGCGGGAGAAGAAGGACCGCGAGAAATTCGACCGCGCACTGGAGTTCGGCGAAAGGCTGCCCGGCGCCCGGCGGGTCATCACCCAGCATCTGCGCAGCAACGGCAGCGGCAAGGAACGTGCCCTCGCTGCGGCACTGCGAATTGTGGACACCGGCGCGCTACGCATCGGCTCGGCTCAGTACGCTGCGGAAAACGGCTCCTTCGGGGTAACGACACTCCGCACGGACCATGTCACGATCAACGGGCCGATGGTCACGCTCCGGTTCCCGGGCAAGAGCGGGCAGCAGTGGGACACCACAATCGAGGATCAGGACCTCGCTGCGGCCCTGCGCCCGATGGTGCGCAGGGAGGACGCGGGGACCATGTTGGCGTACCGGACGCCGGACGGGTCCTGGCACTCTGTGGATGCAGCTCAACTCAATGAGTTCCTCCGTCAGGTCACAGGTGGAGGGTTCACCGCGAAAGACTTCCGCACCTGGCAGGCCACCGTCGTGGCATCCATGGAGCTCGCCCGAATGGACCTGAAAGCGACCAGCCGAACGGCGCGGCAGAAGGCAGTCGCTGCGACCATGCGATCCGTCGCCGAGCACCTGGGCAACACTCCGGCGATCGCCCGCAGTTCCTACGTGGACCCGCGCGTGGTTGATCGCTTCATGTCCGGGGAGGTCATTCCGGTGGCGGGCTACTCAGCGTCGGAGAAGGCTGTTCGCGAGCTGCTTAAAGACTAGGAATCCTTTCCTCGGGCTCTACTGCTAAGTAGGCTGATAGAGAGCGCCCGGCCAGTGGCGCGACCCTTGATGAAAGGCAGGCACCATGAGCGAGCAGCCAGACAACAGTGAGGTCAACCCGAATAAGGGTGACGGATCAACGTCGGACCCAAACTGGCACGGCGACGCTGGAGACCAGGCCAATGACCTGCGCTTCGCAGAGGAGCAGCAGCTGATCAACAGCCAGGCGCAGAACGAGGACACTGAGGGAGTTGCGGCGGGCGGCCGCGGTGGATACACCAATGCCCAGCGCGCTGGTGACGCCGGTGATTACACCGAAGGCCAGGACCAGCCGGATGAAGGCGAGTACACCGACGTCGACGGCACCACGGACGCCGACTCAGACCTGCAGGGCGAGTACACAGACGCTGACTCCGTGCCTTCTCTCCAGGAGGGCGGAGACGCGGAGGGGACTCAGCGTCCCTAGTTCGCTGCAGAATCGCTGAACATTCCCGCTGATGGTCCGGTCGCCCTGCCAGGGACCCGGACCATCAGTGCGCCCGGAACCACACTGACGCTGAGCGCTGTGACATCGCCGGAAGTGTCACCGTCGAGCTGTGTTCCCGTTGCCTCCGAAACCTCGACGTCAACCCGCTTCACCCGGTGGTAGGTAATTACCGGGATTGGACCGGGGTGGCGGAAGAGAATCTTCGCTGCAACCCAGAGCCAGCCGAGGATACTGCGCGGACTGGTGATGACCACGTCGAGGTAGCCGTCGTCGATCGAGGCGTCCGGAATGAACGTAATTCCTCCCGGCAGCCTCGCGCAGTTCGCGAAGAGGACGCTGTGGACCTTGCGCGTCTGCGCCGGTTCGCCGCCGAGGCTGATGGACATTCGCTGCCGCTTGCCGGGCAGGCTCCGCACACCCGCCTCGCTGTACGCCAGCCAACCGAACTTCCTCTTCAGCGTGTCCTTGGTGGCGGCAACCACCACCGCATCAAGCCCGACGCCGCCCATCACCAGGAACGTGTGTTCACCGCTCACGCCGGTGCGCTCGTTGCGTAGCTCGACCCGGCCCATGTCGATCCGCCGGGCGGCACCATGGAGTGCCTGCTGTACGCTGCGGGGTACGTCATTCACGGCGATACCGAGGTTGCGGGCCAGCAGGTTGCCGGTCCCGAGCGGCAGTAGTCCGAGGGCGGCATTGCTGTGAACCAGGGCGGCCGCCACGGCACGGACGGTGCCGTCGCCGCCGGCAGCAATAACGACGTCGCAGCCCTCCTCGACCGCCCGTCTTGCCTGGGCAGCGCCGGGCTCCGCCACTGTGGTTTCCAGTACTAGGGGAGGTTCCCAGCCGGCGTCGGAACAGGCCTGCTCGACCTGCTCGCGCGCGAGCGGAGCGCTGATCTTGACCGGGTTGAGGATCAGTGCCACCCGCTGACGTTCACCGGTTATCTGGAGCGCGGCACGGGGTTCTTCCCAGTGGGGGGAGCGTTCGCGGCGCAGCTTTCGTACTCCCCACCAGCTGAACGCTGACGCGGCTGCGGCGATAACCGCAAGGGCGACGATAATCCACTCGAGGGGCATGATTTCCCCAGACTATCCTTCCGCGCGGGAGTGCGGGCGCGCAGGTCGCGTTCGGTAGTCTTGGGGAGTGATCGACGTAAACGAACTCCGCGACAATCCTGAAAAGTTCCGCCTTTCCCAGCGTTCCCGGAAGGCCGATGAGTCTCTGGTTGATGCGATCATTGCGGCAGATTACCGGCGTCGTGAGGCTGTCACGAGTGCAGAGTCACTTCGTGCCGAACAGAATTCCTTCGGCAAGCGGGTCGCCAAAGCTCAGGGCGAGGAAAAGCAGGCGCTTCTCGCAGAGGTCAAGGAACTGGCCGCATCCGTGAAGGCTGCAGCGGCGGAAGCCGAGGAAGCGAAGGCAGAGGCTGACTCCCTGTTGCGTCGGTTGCCCAACGCCATCCTCGATGGCGTGCCGGCCGGCGGGGAAGATGACTTCGTCGTCATCAAGACCGTAGGAGAGCCGCGGCAGTTCGACTTTGAACCGCGGGATCACCTTGAAATCGGCGAGCTTATCGGTGCAATCGATATGGAACGTGGCGCCAAGGTGTCCGGGTCCCGTTTCTACTTCCTCAAGGGCGTGGGAGCGCGGCTTGAGCTTGCGCTCCTGAATATGGCCATGGACCAGGCAGTTGCGGCCGGATTCACCCCGATGATCACGCCCACGCTGGTGCGCCCTGAAACCATGCAGGGCACCGGCTTCGATATTGCCCACGATGCGGAGATCTACCGCCTCCCCGAAGACGACCTCTACCTGACGGGTACGTCCGAGGTTGCACTCGCCGGGTACCACTCCGACGAAATCCTGGACTTCTCGGTCGGGCCGCTCCGGTATGCGGGGTGGTCCTCGTGCTACCGCAGGGAAGCTGGATCCCACGGCAAGGACACCCGCGGAATTATTCGCGTGCACCAGTTCAACAAGGTGGAGATGTTTACCTACACCACGCTTGAGGAATCGCACGCGGAACACGAGCGCATGCTCGCCTGGGAAGAGGAAATGTTGGCGAAGGTCGAGCTGCCCTACCGGGTGATCGACACGGCAGCCGGTGACCTCGGGATGTCAGCGGCGCGCAAGTTCGACTGCGAGGCCTGGGTGCCCACGCAGAACGCGTACCGCGAGCTGACGTCCACCTCGAACTGCACCGGCTTCCAGGCGCGCCGGCTGAACATCCGTGAACGCGTGCAGGGCGCAAAGTCCACCCGCGCAGTCGCGACGCTGAACGGAACGCTTGCTACGACGAGGTGGATCGTAGCCATCCTTGAGCACCACCAGAACCCCGACGGTTCGGTGAACGTGCCGGCGGCGCTGCGACCCTATCTGGGTGGGCTTGAGCTTCTCCCGGTGCTGTAGGCTCGCTGTTTCCCTGCGGTTCCTGCTGGTTTCTACATTTGTCCGTAACCTCACGTTTGCCTAGCTGTGACCAAAAACTTTCCCGCGCGTACGCGGTTTCTGGTTCACTTTAACGATGACAACTACATTTCACGCTGGCACCGAGGACCAGCAGCAGATAACACGAAAACTCATTGCGCTCGACGTTGACGGAACCCTGGTGGATCACGAGGGCCAGATGTCGGACGAGGTCCGCGCGGCGGCCAGCGCCGTCGTCGAAGCGGGCCATGAAACGGTGATCGCGACCGGCAGGTCACTCGGGGCAACGCTGCCGATCATCCAAAAGATCGGCCTCACGCGCGGACACGCTGTGTGCTCAAACGGCGGTGTCACCCTCCGCATCGATGTGGACGAGTTCGAAGACGGTTACGAGATAGTCAACCGGGTGGTTTTCGACCCGCGGCCGGCCCTGGTGGCGCTCCGGAAGAGCCTTCCCACAGCAAAGTTCGCCCTTGAAGACGACGAGGGCCGCTTCCTTTCGACGGAACGGTTTCAGGACGCGAGCTTCGGCGCGGAGGCGGAGAGCGTGGACTTTGATCGCATGCTCCGGGCACGCGCAGTACGCGTGGTGGTCTTCAGCACCGACAGTACGGCGGAGGAATTCGGCGACGCCGTCGAATCGATCGGCCTTCACGGAGTCACCTACTCGGTGGGCTGGACGGCCTGGCTGGATATCGCGGCCGCGGGCGTCACAAAGGCCAGTGCGCTTGAGCTGGTGCGCCGCAGAGTCGGTGTTGACCCGTCGGATACGGTTGCCATCGGTGACGGCCGCAATGACATCGAGATGCTTTCCTGGGCGGCTCGCGGCGTAGCCATGGGCCAGGCCCCGGAAGAGGTGCTCGCCGCCGCGTCGGAGGTGACGGCGTCGGTGTACGACGACGGCGCGGCCAAAATTCTGCGCTCCCTCGCCCGCGGGGCCCAGAACGAGCGTTAGACGCTCGCGTAGTTCGAATGTGCGCTAGTACGCCAGTGCTGCCGGCGGGAGCGCTACCGGGCCGTACGCCAGGTCAAGAAGCCTGGCCGCCGCGGGACGGGTAGCCCACTCTTCCACCCAGTGGGACCGGATGACGGCCTTGCTCACCGCCTGTGTTGTGATTCCCAGTTCCTGTGCGATCAGTTTCTGCTGCCCCCGCGCTCCGGGCGTCATGAGGTCGAGTACGTTCCACTCGGCGTCCGTTCGCGTGTAGACAATCTGCCCCAGCAACCGGAGCACCGCTTCGGCTTCGGCCGCGACTTCCGAGTCCGGCCCCTCGATCGCCAGCGGGATCCGCTCGCCGGTTTTTTGAGCCCGGTTCACAGCTCTGCGGGAGTACACGAGCCCGTACCCTTCAGCGTCCGTGATCCGCTCGGGGATAGGCGAGTGGACCTCTCCGACCCCTATTCCCACATGCCAGCGGCGGAACCGGATTGCTTTGAGGGCTACATCTACGGCCACCTTGGCACTGCCGACAACGCCTTGCAGTTCGTCTCCCACCGAGCGCTGGAAGGGCACGACGGCGTCGATGAAACGGAATTCACGCAGCAGTTCGGGCACCAGGTCGCCCACCTCGCGGGAGTCGCGCTGGTTGATGGTCACCACGAACAGCATGACCCCAGTATGACGGAGGAAGCCCCTGAATCAACCGATTTGCGTTGATTCGGAGGCTTCGATGTGCCGTATCCGCGGGGGACTAGCGGCCCTGCGGCTGAACGTCGGCGTTGTCCGCGTCGGTCTCAACGGCACGGCCCTGCGGCTCGTCCTCTTCGCTGGGCTCGCCGAGAGCCTCGAAGCGCTTCAGTGACGCCTCGACCTCCGCCTCTGCAGCCTCACGGCCCTCCCAGTCAGCGGCTTCGACCCACTTGCCCGGCTCCAGGTCCTTGTACTTGCGGAAAAAGTGCTCGATTTCGTCGAGCAGGAACTTGGAGACGTCCCCGAGGTCCTGGATGTGATCGAAGCGCGCATCAACGGGGACGCACAGCACCTTTGCGTCGCCGCCGCCGTCGTCCACCATGTTGAAGACGCCGATGGGGCGCGACTCAACGAGAACGCCCGGAATGAGGTCGAAGTCCTGCAGGAGCACCAGGGCGTCCAGCGGATCGCCGTCCTCCCCGAGGGTGTTCTCAAAGTAGCCGTAGTGCGTGGGGTACTGCATCGAGGTGAAAAGCACCCGGTCCAGGCGAAGCCGGTGGGTCTCGTGATCAATCTCGTACTTGACGCGTGATCCCTTGGGGATCTCGATGGTTACGTCGAGCTTCATGGCCATGTGGAACTCCTGCAGTCAGCGGTAGGAAAGCGATGGGACGTCAGTGGGGCACCGCGCGGCAAACGACGCTGCCGGAACGTAACTCAAACGTGTCGATCCAGCGTGACCACCACCCACGGCCCCGATCTACTGTTAAAGATATAGGCCGCCGCCGACATCATCGATTCATGACCGGCGGCAGTCGATCGGATTTTGGGGAGAGGGCCACATGAAGCGCAGCGCCAGGGTCTTCACTGCCCTCTTGCTTGCCGTCGTGCTGGGAGTCCTGGCGATTCCATTCGGCCTGCATTACGGTCCGCAGATCGCCGAACTGGTCGCCGCTCCGCACGCGGACGCCGAGCCGGAGATTCCGCGCATCCAGCAAACGCCCGACGACGTCGCGGCCCCCGCACTCGTCAGCCAGCTGAGCGCGCAGGCGCCGATGCCCACGCCGGAGGCTCTCGCTCCGCTGCTCACCACGGCACTGGAGGTTCCGGGCGGTACCCCCGTGGCCGGCGTCGTTCTGGATGCACTGACCGGAGAGGTCCTCTTCGACCAGGGAGGCAGCGAACCGCAGCTGCCGGCGTCGAACATCAAGATCCTCACTGCTACCGCGGTGTTGGCGAAACTCGAGCCCGACCACCGCCTGACCACGTCCGTCCTTGCGGGAGGCACGGGAACGGAGGATGTCCTGGTGCTGCGCGGGGGAGGGGACGTGCTGCTCGGATCGGGCGAGTCGAACCCGGAGAGCGTGGTCGGCCACGCCGGCCTCGCAACGCTCGCCGAGCAGACCGCGTCAAAGCTCGCGGGCCAAGGCCCGTACCGTCTCGTCCTCGACGACACGTTCTTTGTGGGCGACGTCCTGAACGCCAGTTGGCGGCCCGGCGATGTGGAGGCCGGCGAGATTGCGCCGATTTATCCCCTCGCCGTCAACTCCTCCTGGCTCGACGAGTCGAAGCAGTCGGGGGCTAGGGCGCCGGATGCAGCCCTCGCCGCCGCCGCGGCGTTCCGGGAGGCGTTGATCGCTGCCGGGGTGGAAGTGCAGGAGGGCATCGAGCGGCAGGCCGCCGCCGACAATGCCGTGGTGCTGGCGTCGGTCGAATCAGCCACCGTCGAAGCGCAGGTCGAGCACATGCTCCTGACCTCCGACAACTATCTCGCGGAGGCACTGGCCCGTCTTGCGGCGCAGGCCAGCGGGAGGCCGGCGTCGTTCGGAGGCGGACTGGAGACGATCGCGGAGGTCATCGAGCGGCTGGAGGTGCCGACCGAGGGCATGGTGCTCGGCGACGCTGCGGGCCTTTCACCGCGAAACCGCATCGCTCCCCGCCAACTGGCCGACGTGATCCGCACGCTGCTCCGGTCGGACAGCCGTTCGCTGAGGCATGTGCTGCATGGCCTGCCTGTGGCCAGCCTGTCGGGAACACTGACCGAACGCTTCAACGACGGCGAGGCCCCTGCCTTTTCCGGAGCAGGCCTGGTGCGGGCCAAGACGGGGACCCTCAACGCCGTGACTGCGCTGAGCGGTCACGTGGTTTCGGCCGACGGCCGCCTGCTGGTCTTCTCATTCATCGCGAGCGGCCTCGACGGCACCACCGAGCCGGCGCGAGGCGCGATGGACGCCGCCGCGGCCGTCCTCGCCACCTGTGGCTGCCGGGAGCCCTGAATCGAGGGCTGACCGGATGCCCCTCAAGCGGCCTCCCAGACTAATGTGGTCGAATGGCCACCATGGACAGCAACGCCCCTTTTCAGCTCGTCAACTGGGATCTCGCCGCGACTTCCGCCGCGAAACTGACGCCGCCGGGTCCGAAGCTCAGCGCCGGAGAGGTTCAGGCCGTCGTGGAGAACCTCCGGGAACTGGCCGACCTTTCGGTTGAGCACGTCCACCGCATCACGGGGCTCGAAGCCGCCCGGGACCTGCGGGACTCGGATTTGATCATCGTCGACCGCGCGTCGTGGGCCAAGGCGAACACCCAGAGTTTCAAGACGCTGATGGCACCGGCACTTGAACACCTCCTGGAAACCAAGGCGGAGCAGCTCAAAGCCGCGAACGCCGCACTGGGCGGCACCGTCACGGGTGCGCAGATGGGTGCGATTCTCGCCTTCCTCGCCAGCAAGGTCCTCGGCCAGTATGATCCCTTCGTCGCCTCCTCCCGCGGGAAGGGAGGGCGTCTGATGCTTGTGGCGCCCAATATTGTGTCCGTGGAGCGGGAGTTGAACCTCGAGCCCGCCGACTTCCGGCTGTGGGTGTGCCTGCACGAGCAGACACACCGCGTGCAGTTCGCTGCCGCACCGTGGCTCAGGGACCACATGATGGAGCACATCTCCCAGCTCACCGTCGGGCTGGCCGACAAGGCCGATACGCTCGCCGAACGGCTCGCCAACGCGCTGAAGTCCCTCCCGTCGGGGAGCCGGCAGGACAGCCAGGAACAGAACGACGACGGTGTGCCGGAAGGCGACGGCGGGATCCTGTCGCTGCTCCAGGAACCCGAGGACAAGGCCCGGCTCTCCCACCTCACTGCTGTCATGAGCCTGCTCGAAGGGCACGCCAATGTGGTGATGGACGCCGTTGACTCCAGCGTCGTGCCCACCGTGAAAACTATCCGCCGCCGGTTCAATGCCCGAGGCAAGTCCCGCGGACCGGTGGAGAAGTTCATCCGCCGGCTCCTGGGCCTGGACGCCAAAATGCGCCAGTACAGCGATGGAGCCCGCTTTGTCCGTGCGGTGGTGGACGCCGTGGGCATGGAGGGGTTCAACCGGGTATGGGAGCGGGCGGAGAACCTGCCGACCGAGAAGGAGATCCACGCCCCCGAGGAGTGGATCAACCGGATGGGGCTGTGAGCCGCCGGCCACGACTGAGCTCTACCGTCGGCACGGCACGGAATCTCGTCCGCGCTGCGCTGGAGGAAGCCGGGGTCGCCCACGGATCGCTCATCCTCGTCGCTTGCAGCGGCGGCACGGATTCGCTCGCACTCGCCGCGACGGCCTCCTACTTCGCGCAGAGCGGGCAGTACCGGGTGGGTGCCGTCGTCGTCGACCATGGGTTGCAGCCTGACAGCGCGGAAGTGGCGGCGAAGGCCGGTGAGCAGCTGTCGGGACTGGGCCTCGAACCGATTGAGGTGCGCCGGGTCGAGGTGGCCACCGCGGGGATGGGTCCCGAAGCGGCAGCCCGAACCGCGCGCTACGAGGCCCTCGACGCCGCCGCGGCAGAGCACGGAGCGTCCGCCGTCCTGCTCGGCCACACCCTCGACGACCAGGCCGAGCAGGTGCTGCTTGGCCTCTCCCGTGGTTCCGGTACGCGATCGCTCAGCGGCATGCCGTCGCGCCGGGGCGTGTACCTGCGTCCGTTCCTTGCCCTGCGACGTACAGAGACTGAAGAGATCTGCCGGGTCAGCGTTGTTGAGCCGTGGCATGACCCCACCAACGCCGACCCCGCGCTGACCCGCTCCCGCGTCCGCACCCAGGTGCTGCCCTACCTTGAGGACACGCTGGGTCCCGGCATCGCCGAGTCCCTGTACCGGACGTCCCGGATCCTCGCGCAGGACGCCGCCTACCTGGAAGAACTCGCACTGGCTGAATACGGCCGGCTCCGGAGGAAACCGGACAACACCGCGCACGACGACGGCACCCTCCTCTTGTCCGAGGACGCCCTTCGTGCCCTGCCGCCTGCGCTGCGGCAACGGGTCCTGGCGCTCGCCGTCGTCGAACTTGGCGGGGTGCAGCCCAGTTTCGAGCGGTTACTGGCCGCCGAGAACCTGCTCCGGCGCAGGGGATCGGCGGGTCCTGTGCAGCTTGGCGGCAAGGTGAGCGCCTACCGGCAGGTCAGGGGACCCCGCGTTCCCCAAGGTGACCCAAGCTATGGCAGTCTTGTCCTTAGAAAAAACCTCTAAATTCGGGAGTAATTGGTGGATTCACACGACGTCCAGTCCGACCTCAAGCACGTTCTCTACACCAAGGAAGAGATCCAGCAACGGGTGCAGGAACTGGCCGCGGACATCGACCGTGACTACGCCGACCGGGACGTGCTCATCGTGGGTGTGCTCAAGGGAGCCGTGATGGTAATGGCGGATCTTGCCCGGGCCCTGCACTCGCACGTCACCATGGACTGGATGGCCGTATCCTCCTACGGCTCGGGAACCCAGTCCTCCGGCGTCGTCCGAATTTTGAAGGACCTTGAAACGGACCTCATGGGCAAACACGTCCTCATCGTGGAAGACATCATCGATTCGGGTCTGACGCTGTCCTGGCTCAAGGCCAACCTGCTCTCGCGCGGACCGGCATCGGTGGAGATCTGCACCCTCCTCCGCAAGCCGGACGCCGCGAAGGTCGCCATCGACGTGAAGTACGTCGGCTATGACATTCCCAATGAGTTCGTGGTGGGCTACGGTCTGGACTTCGCCGAGAAGTACCGCAACCTGGACTTCATCGGTACGCTCGCGCCGCACGTTTACGAGTAACCCCTGCCCCGTCCTGTACGCCCAGAGGGAACTTTCCACCGCGGGTGCGCGTGGATTCTGCAGAGAATGTAAAGCTGGTACACACGTTCGGGGCGCACCGCATTAGGCGATCCGCAGTTGCGGACGAGGGCCATTTGGCAGTTAAGCAGGAGGGACAGGGCACCCAGCCCTGAGTTGAATGAAATTCAAGAACTTTTTCAGAGGACCCATTTTCTGGATAGTGCTGGCGGTTGCCGCGCTTCTGGTCATCCTGCCCTCTGTGTTCGACACCAGCGGTGCCCGCGTGGACACGAACGTCGGCCTGGAACTCCTCGCCGACGATCAGGTAGAGCAAGCCAAAATCTACGACGGCGAGCAGCGCGTCGATCTCACGCTGCGCGAGGACTACGAGGACCTCGGGCGCAGCGTTTCCTTCTTCTTCAGCGAGGCCCGCGCCGAGGACATCGTCGACGCCATCAACGGCTCTGAGGTCGAAGGCTTCACCGACCAGCCGGTTGAGAACAACTGGTTCACGAGCATTCTCGGCCTGATCCTTCCCATCCTGATCCTCGGTGCCATCTTCTGGTTCCTGCTGAGCAGGATGCAGGGCGGCGGATCCAAGGTGATGCAGTTCGGCAAGTCCAAGGCAAAGCTCATCAGCAAGGACATGCCGCAGGTGACTTTCAACGACGTCGCCGGCGCGGATGAAGCCGTCGAGGAACTCCATGAGATCAAGGAATTCCTCCAGGAGCCCGCCAAGTTCCAGGCTCTCGGTGCAAAGATCCCCAAGGGCGTGCTTCTCTACGGCCCTCCCGGCACCGGTAAGACCCTCCTCGCCCGGGCCGTGGCCGGTGAGGCTGGAGTGCCCTTCTACTCGATTTCCGGCTCGGACTTCGTGGAGATGTTTGTCGGTGTGGGTGCGTCGCGAGTCCGTGACCTCTTCGAGCAGGCCAAGTCGAACGCTCCGGCAATCATCTTCGTCGATGAGATCGACGCGGTCGGACGCCACCGTGGTGCCGGCGTGGGCGGCGGCAATGACGAGCGCGAGCAGACCCTGAACCAGCTCCTGGTTGAAATGGACGGCTTCGACGCGAACACCAACGTCATCCTCATCGCAGCGACCAACCGTCCTGACGTCCTGGATCCGGCTCTGCTGCGTCCGGGACGCTTTGACCGCCAGATCGGTGTCGAGGCACCGGACATGGGCGGACGCCATCGCATCCTGCAGGTCCACGCGCAGGGCAAGCCGATGGCGCCCAACGTTGACCTCCAGTCGGTAGCGAAGAAGACCCCCGGGTTCACCGGTGCTGATCTCGCGAACGTGCTGAACGAGGCAGCGCTGCTGACTGCGCGCTCCAATGCCCAGCTTATCGATGACCGGGCGCTTGACGAGGCTATCGACCGCGTCATTGCCGGGCCGCAGAAGCGCAGCCGCGTCATGAAAGAGCTGGAGCGTAAGATCACGGCCTACCACGAGGGCGGTCACGCCCTGGTTGCCGCGGCGCTGCGCAACACCGATCCGGTCACGAAGGTCACCATCCTCCCCCGCGGTCGCGCCCTGGGCTACACCATGGTGCTGCCCGCCGATGACAAGTATTCGATCACCCGCAACGAATTGCTCGATCAGCTCGCATACGCCATGGGCGGCCGCGTGGCTGAGGAGATCGTTTTCCACGATCCCTCGACCGGTGCGTCAAATGACATCGAGAAGGCCACGGCGACGGCACGGAAAATGGTCACACAGTACGGCATGAGTGAGCGCATCGGCGCAGTGAAGCTGGGACAGGGCGGTGGTGAACCGTTCCTTGGCCGGGATATGAGCCATGAGCGCAACTACTCCGACCACATCGCGTACATCGTCGATGAGGAAGTGCGACGCCTCGTCGACAACGCCCATGACGAGGCTTACGCAATTCTTACCGAGAACCGAGACGTTCTGGACCGGCTGGCGCTCGAACTGCTTGAGCGCGAGACGCTGAACCAGGCTGAAATTGCGGAGGTCTTCGCCGACATCCGCAAGCGCGACGCACGCAGTATCTGGCTCTCGAAGGACAGTCGGCCCGTGCACTCGTTGCCGCCGGTGGTCACCCCGAAGGAACGCGAACAGGCGGAGGCTGCCGGAGAACCGGACCCGGACAGCGTTCCGCCACAGGATCAGATCGCCGACGCAAACCTGCCAAGCGACTTCGACGTCTCGAGTGATAACCTGCCGCAGCCGGAAACCGAACCGGATGACAAGGGCGGAACAACCGGGAACACCGCAGATGGTGGCGCCAACGGGCCAGGTTAAGTCTCGTAACGACTAGCTGGACGGCTAAAAGGGCCGGGATAGGATTCTTGGCGTGACCGATTTTGATGATCAGATGGTTGAGGCCGCTCTCGCGGCCAGTGGTTCCGTGGTGGACCAGCCTAGAATCGAGCGAGCCGTTCGGGAGATCCTTGCCGCTATCGGAGAGGACCCGGACAGAGACGGTCTGGTGGAAACGCCACGACGGGTGGCCCGGGCGTATGCGGAATTCTTCGCGGGTCTCCAACAGGACCCCAAGGACGTCCTCTCCACCACCTTTGAGCTGGACCACGAAGAGCTGGTCCTCGTGAAGGACATTCCGTTCTACTCCACGTGTGAGCATCACCTCGTTCCGTTTCACGGTACGGCCCATATCGGGTACATTCCCTCTGAGGACGGAAAAATCACTGGCCTGAGCAAGCTGGCGCGGCTGGTCGAGATTTTCGCACGGCGCCCGCAGGTCCAGGAACGCCTCACTACGCAGATCGTGGATGCGCTGATGGAGCATCTGCAACCAAAGGGCGCCATTGTGGTCATCGAATGCGAGCACATGTGCATGTCGATGCGCGGCATCCGCAAGCCGGGGGCGAAAACCGTCACCTCGGCAGTACGCGGGCAGGTGCGGGAAGCCGCCACGCGCGCCGAGGCCATGAGCCTGATACTCGGAAGATAGGACACAGCAACTCTATGGATTCACTCGCGGCAGCCCCAGGGACCGGACCGGCAACATCACCTATTCCCGTCCTGCGGCCAACCCGGGTCCGCAAATCTTTCGCAGATTTGCCTACCGACCGGGCGCTGGTGATGGGGATCCTGAACGTCACCCCCGACTCCTTCAGTGACGGAGGCAAATTCGTCACGACGGATAACGCCATCGCCGAGGGGCTCCGGATGCACTACGCGGGAGCCGACATCGTAGACGTCGGCGGCGAATCGACGCGCCCGAACGCAGACCGCATCACGGTGGAGGAGGAGCAGAAGCGCATCCTTCCCGTTGTCGCCGCACTGGTGAAAGCCGGTGCGCTGGTCAGCGTCGACACCATGCATGCTTCCACTGCGGCGAAGGCCATCGACGCCGGTGCCGCCATTGTCAATGACGTCTCCGGGCTGGACTTCGACCCCGAAATGCCGGACCTGATCGCTGAACGCGGAGTGCACTATGTCCTCATGCACCAGCGGGGTAATCCCCAAACAATGGATTCACTCGCCAGTTACGACGACGTCGTTGAAGAGGTGATTTCGGAACTCACCGCTATCCGGGACAAGTTCTACGCGGCCGGAGTATCCCCCGAGCAGATCATCATCGATCCAGGAATCGGGTTCGCCAAGAAGGAAGACCATAACTGGGCGCTGCTGCGCTCACTGCAGCGGTTCGAAATCCTCGGTCACCGCATCCTGGTCGGCGCCTCCCGCAAGCGGTTCCTCGGAACACTGCTCAGCTCTGCGGGGAAGGCCGCCGGTCCCAGCGAACGCGGGGATGCCAGCGTCGCCGTCACCGCGCTAGCTGCTGCCCACGGCGCGTGGTGCGTCCGCGTACATGACGTCGCACCGAACCTGGATGCGGTCAAGGTCGCCGCAGCCTGGACGAGGTAGGCGGGTCATGTCACACACCCTCCCCGCGCGGCAGGACACAATCTCCCTGACGGGGATTACCGCCGTCGGGCACCACGGGGTTTTTGAACATGAACGACGTGATGGACAGCCGTTCACCGTGGACGTTGTGCTGTATCTCGACCTGCAGCCGGCAGGACAGAGCGACGACCTGACCCGGACCGCCCACTACGGCGAACTCGCCGAACAGGTGACTGAACTCATCACGGGTGATCCCCTGAACCTGATCGAAGCACTCGCGGAGCGCATCGCCGCCCATATCCTTGCGTCCTTCGCGGTGAACGCCGTTGAGGTGACCGTGCACAAACCCAAGGCGCCCATCGAGGTGCCCTTCGGGGACGTCGCCGTCTCCATCTACCGGGAACGCACATGAGCCCGAGTGTGCGCGCCATCCTCGCGCTGGGCAGCAACCTCGGCGAGAGCAGGGATACACTCTCCCTCGCCGTCGCGGACCTCGTTGACTCGCCGAACGTCCGGCTGCGGGAAGTCTCTCCCATTGTGCAGACCAAGGCAGTCGGCGGCCCGGACCAGCCGGACTACCTGAACATGGTGGTCGAGGTGGAAACGGATCTCGGACCGTATGAGCTGCTGGAACATTGCCAGGCGGTCGAGAACAAGCATCACCGGGTGCGTACCGTCCGGTGGGGACCCCGCACGCTCGACGTCGACATCATCACGTACGGCGACCTCGTGTCGGACGATGAGAAGTTGACCCTTCCGCATCCGCGCGCAGCTGGGCGCGCCTTTGTGCTGCAGCCCTGGGCGTGGATGGACGGGTCGGCCACCCTTGCCGGTCGCCCGGTCTCCGAGCTCGTCCAACAGGCGGAGGACCTTCCCGGGCTCGTTCCGTTCGAGGGGGTCTGAGCAGAGCCGTGGCCTCGATCAGAATCGCCTGGCTTGTTCTTATCGGGTTGGTGTTCGGCGCCGCGGGATGGCTGATCAACTGGTGGGCCACCCGGAATGGATTCCCGACGCCGTCGCTTCCGCTGAGCTCGCTTCTGACCATGGCGGCCGTCGTCGCCGTAACCCTTGTGTTCGGCCTCCGGGTGCGGCGCTGGCGTGCCGGCAACCGCAAACGGATCCTGGACCCCATACTGGCCGCGCGCACGGTCGTTCTCGCGCAGGCAACCGCGTATGCCGGTGCACTGACCACGGGGTGGCACGTCGGTGTCCTCGCGGACCAGTTGACGCTGATTGGCGTGCGCAGCAACCTCGGTCCGGTATGGGGTTCGCTGGCAGTGATCGCCGGTGGCATAGTCATGATTGGAACCGGTCTGATCGTGGAGAGTTTCTGCAAGCTTCCCCCTGACGACGACGCCGGATCCACATCATCGGGGGAGAGCGGCGAGGGGGAGTATGCGTAGGGAACCAATAGATCCGACCGGAATCGAATGGACCCGGGTCTCGCCGAAGTACCTGTGGGTCCGCCTCGCGGGGTGGGCGATCGGCAGCCTCATTTTCCTGGTCATCGTTTCGGTGCCGCTCGTGCTGTTGCTGACCGGGGTGCTGCCGCGTTTCCCGTCGCTGCTCGCATGGCTGCTGCCCGCCGTCGTCGTTGTTTTCGCTGCGTGGCGCGGTCTCCTGCTGCCCCGGCAGGTGCGCGCTATCGGCTACGCGGAACGCAACGAGGACCTGTTGATCCGTCAGGGGATCTTCTTCCAGCGCACCATGGTGGTGCCCTATGGGCGCATGCAGTACGTGGACGTTGCTGTAGGCCCGGTCGAGCGGGCCCTGGGCCTGTGCACCCTCAAGCTGCACACAGCATCTCCGGGCACCAATGCCGAAATTCCCGGGCTTCCTTCCAGCGAGGGAGCGCGTCTGCGCGAGCAGCTCTCGGCGCGCGGTGAAGCGAAGCTGGCGGGGCTGTGACCGGCTCAGCCCCTGACCCGGAAATGCTGTCCGGCTCCCCGGATGAATGGAAGCGCGTCCACATCATCTCGCCGCTGGTCCGGGGCTGGATCGCGATTGCGGCTCTGATTTTCTTCGGGGGACGTGACTGGTTCGAAGGTTTCCTGATAGGGGAGCCGAGGGGATTTCGGGGAGAAGCAGCGGGCAGTCTGCCCATTGCGATCGCGCTCGCGGTGGGCGTTGTGCTGCTCATCGCCGCCGGGTTCTTCCTCTCCTGGTACTACACGCGCTACCAGGTGACCGAGGAGCATGTCCGGGTGAACTCGGGCGTGATTTTCCGCCAGAACCGGCAGGCCCGGCTGGACCGGGTCCAGGCCATTGACGTGGTGCAGCCTTTCCTCGCAAGGGTCTTCGGACTCGCGGAACTGAAGTTCGATGTAGCCGACGCCGGTGAATCGGCTGTGCGGCTCTCCTTCCTGAAGCTCGGCGAGGCCCAGCAACTGCGTGCAACCATCCTGGCCCGTGCTGCCGGCGTCGCCGTCGACCCCGAGCACCCGCAGGACATTCCCGAAGCGCCCGAACGTGAGGTCCTGGCTCTCACCCCTGCACGCGTCCTGGGCGCAGCCGCCTTATCCGGCAACACGGTGACGGTCCTTCTGAGTTTCATCGCTGTGGTGGTATTCGCAATCGTCCTGGACACCGGGGTGCTGCTCGCCGGTTTCGTTCCGATCCTGATCGGAGTGATCAGCGGTTACTGGAACGTCCTGAACACCGGGTTCAACTTCCGGGCGGCCATATCCCCGGACGGCATCCGGATCCGTTACGGTCTTCTGGACACACGAACCCAGACAGTGCCGCCCGGACGGGTCCAGGCAGTCGGCGTGGTCCAGTCACCGTTGTGGCGCCTGAAGGGCTGGTACAAGGTCACCGTGAACGTTGCCGGTTACGGCGCCTCCGCGAGCGGTGAGGCGCAGGCACGTGCCACCCTCCTTCCGGTGGGAACACTCGATGAGGTTCTTCAGGTCATCGCGCTGGTTCTTCCCGATCCCGGCACCGATTCGCCGGTCGAGGTATTCTCCGCTGGGCTCGCCGGGCGCGATTCCCACGCCGGATTCATCACCACTCCACGGCGTGCCCGGCTGATTGCACCGTTGGCATGGCGACGCAACGCAGTGGCGGTGACGCGGACTGCGCTACTGGCGCGCTCCGGTGCATGGTGGCGGCAGCTCGCCGTCATACCGCACGAGCGCACGCAGTCACTGGCCCTGCACCAGGGGCCGCTGGCGCGCAGATTCGGCGTTGCCGACCTCATCTTCCACACCACTCCGGGACCGGTGTCGCCCCGCGTCCGCCAGATCGCCGAGCAGGATGCGTGGCAACTTTTTCAGGACCAGGCAGTGCGGGCAGCCGATGCCCGCCGACGCAGCCGTCCCGAACAGTGGATGCGGCCTGTACAGGCGGAGGAGGCGGTCGAAGAGCCGAGCGAATCGCCTGAAACGCCCGTCATGCCCCCACCGCCGTCCTATCTGGAAGGTCCAGCCCATGAGCGTCCCTGAGTATCCGGCCCGTCGGACAGGAGCATCGCGCCGGAAGCCGGGGAGGCTGGGTGTCGGCGTGATCGGCGCAGGCAGGGTCGGTGCGGTACTTGGCGCCGCGCTGCGCGCGGCTGAACACGCCGTCGTCGGGGTCTCTGCCGTCTCTGAGGCCAGCAGGGAACGGGCCGAAAACCTGTTGCCCGGCGTCCCGGTGCTTGAGATTCCGGAAATCATCGAGCGCGCGGAACTGGTCCTGCTGGCAGTGCCCGACGACGCCCTCCCGGACCTCGTCTCCGGCCTCGCGGCCGTGGGCGCATGGCAGCCCGGGCAGCTCGTGGCCCACACCTCGGGCCGGTTCGGTACGGCGGTGCTCGAGCCTGCGCGGAAGCTTGGCGCCATCCCGCTCGCGCTGCATCCGGCGATGACGTTCACGGGCCTGAGCCTGGACCTAACTCGGCTGCCCGACTGTACCTTCGGCGTCACCGCACCCTCTGCAGTCCTTCCCGTGGCGCAGGCACTCGTGGTGGAGATGGGGGCGGAGCCGGTGGTCATCGAGGAGGAGGACCGGGTCCTGTATCACGCGGCGCTGGCGCACGCGTCGAATCACCTGGTCACCCTCGCCGCCCAGTCAACCCAGTTGCTCGCGGGCATCGGAGTGGACCGGCCGGACAGGCTGCTGGGGCCGCTGATGCGTGCCTCCCTGGAGAACGCCCTGGCTGCAGGTGAGGGCGCGCTGACCGGTCCCGTTGCACGCGGTGACGCCGGGACGGTGGCGGCGCACGCGGCTGCTCTCGCCGATGCGCCCGAAGACATCCATCTGGCCTACACCCGGCTGGCTGCCGTGACCGCCCGCCGCGCCGTGGAGCGGGGGGTGCTCACCGCGGAACAGGCACGGGTGATCGCCGACGCACTCGCGGTGCCCGGGCAGGAAGGAATCGAATGAGCCCACAGGTTCTCACGACCGCCGCTGAACTACGCGCCGCTACGGTCCAGCTGCTGGGCGCTGCAGGCCCCGCTCAGGCCAGCCTGGGCCTTGTTCCCACCATGGGCGCCCTGCACGAGGGCCATGCTGCGCTCGCCCGCGCGGCCAAAGAGGAGAACGACGTCGTTGTTGCCACTATTTTCGTGAACCCCCTCCAGTTCGGCGACCCCACCGACCTTGAGCGCTACCCGCGGACGCTCGAGACCGACGTCGAACTCCTCGGAGAGTGCGGAGTGGACGTGGTGTTCGCGCCGTCCAGGGATGAGGTGTACCCGGGAGGCGAGCCGCTGGTTCGGGTCTCGGCCGGACGCCTCGGGGAAAAATTCGAGGGTGAGTTCCGGCCGGGACACTTTGACGGCATGCTCACCGTCGTGGCCAAGCTGCTGCACCTCGCGTGGCCGGCCGCGGATGCAATCTACCGGGCCTACTTCGGGCAGAAGGACGCCCAGCAACTGGCCCTGATCCGCAGAATGGCCCGCGACCTCAACTTCCCGGCCGACATCCGGGCGGTGCCTACAGTCCGGTCGACCGAAGGGCTGGCCCTCTCAAGCCGGAACCGGTTCCTGAGCGAGGAAGAGGCGGACGCAGCCCTGGTTCTGTCCCGTGCATTGCGCCTGTTGGCAGGGCGCGCTTCCCGTTGTGAACCGCTGGACCTGGATTCCGCCGTCGCGCTGGTTCAAAGTCAGCCGCTCGTGAAGCTGGAGTACTTCGACGTGGTGGACCCCAACACCCTGGAGCCGCTCGCCTTCAGCTGCAGGGAGGCTCCCTTCTCGGGGGAGGGCCTGGCCCTGATTGCCGCCCGTGTGGGCAGCGTCAGGCTCATCGACAACCAGCCGTTGAAAGCGGTCCCGGCGGGAGCGCAAGGCCGAACCGGTAACCTTAGATACCGTGACCACTGAGCAGATCCTCACCACCGAAGAATTCAACGAGCAGATGCGCATCCGCATGGAAAAGCGCGCACGCCTGCTGGAGCGCGGTCACGAACCGTATCCGGTCAAGCCGGAGAGGACCGCCTCTCTGGGTGAAATCCGCGAACGCTTCACGCACCTGGAGCCCGGCGATTCCACCGGTGAGAACGTCAGCGTGGTCGGTCGGGTGGTCTTCCTCCGCAACACCGGAAAGCTCTGCTTCGCCACGCTCCAGGAGGGTGACGGTACGCGCCTGCAGGCCATGCTGAGTCTCGCGGCCGTGGGTGAGGAATTATTGGCGGACTGGAAGGCAACTGTTGACCTCGGCGACCACGTGCAGGTCACCGGCGAGGTGATCAGTTCGCGCCGGGGTGAACTCTCCGTCATGGCTTCGAGATGGCAGATGGCGTCAAAGGCGCTGCGTCCCTTGCCCACATTGCACGCAGGCGTCAATGAGGAGACCCGTGTACGGCAGCGCTACGTTGACCTCCTGGTGCGTGAGGAAGCGCGGCAAATGGTCAGAACGCGGGCAATGATCACCCGCAGCATCCGCGAGACACTCCACTCCCGTGAGTACATCGAGGTCGAGACGCCAATCCTCCAACTGATTCACGGCGGCGCGGCGGCAAGACCATTCGAGACGCACGTGAATGCGTTCGACCAGAAAATGACCCTCCGCATCGCGCTGGAGCTCTATCTGAAGCGCGCAGTTGTTGGCGGGATCGACCGCGTCTACGAAATTGGGCGGATATTCCGCAATGAGGGTGTTGATTCCACGCACAGCCCGGAATTCACCATGCTGGAGTGCTACGAAGCTTATGCCGACCAGTTCGTGATGGCTGAACGAATGAAGGAGATCATCCTCAATTGCGCAGACCTCCTCGGATCGAGGCAGATTGAAACCGAGGCCGGGACCATTGACCTGGACGGGGAATGGCGCTGGCTCGGGGTTTACCCCGGACTCTCCGAAGCAGTAGGCCGTGAAATCACTCCGGAAACCGGCAAGGAAACGCTCCTGGAGATCGCCGGAGAGCGAAACATTTCAGTCGATCCCGCCTGGGGCGAGGAAAAGCTGGTCCTGGAACTCTTCGGAGAAATTGTCGAACCGACTTTGTTGCAGCCGACGTTCGTCTACGATTACCCGCCCTCCGCGCAGCCACTGGCTCGACAGCACCGGGATCAGCCACACTTGATCGAGGCATGGGATCTGATCATCGGAGGCATGGAACGGGGTACGGCGTTCTCCGAACTCATTGACCCGGTGATCCAGCGCGAGCGCCTCACCGAGCAATCGCGACGGGCAGCCGCCGGTGATGAGGAAGCCATGCAGCTGGACGAGGACTTCCTTCGCGCCCTCGAATACGGAGCACCGCCGATGGGTGGGATTGGATTGGGGATCGACCGCCTTGTCATGCTTTTCACCTCCGCCGGAATCCGGGAAACCATCCTTTTCCCCCTGTTGAAGCCGGAGCTTGGATAATTCATGGAGTATTTGGCTGTTCTCCTGCCCTCCCTTGCGGTTGGCGTCATCTTCTACTTCGTCATGAAGGCGATCTTCAACGCGGACCGCGCGGAGCGTGAAGCAGAATCTGCGGAACGGAGCAGCAGGGAGAATGCAATTACAAAACCGCCGCCGTCGCAGGATGATGTACCGGGGGAGCAGTAAAGCCCTTCGGGGGACTTTTTCTCTTTGACGTTTGGCTTTAATACGGACGATAATTGTTGTTGAATACCTGTCCGAGCCGATAGAGGAGATTATCGTGGCGCAGAAAGTCAAAATCATTCTGATTGACGACCTCGATGGCGGCGAGGCAGATGAAACCGTGAGGTTCGGCCTCGACGGTACCCAGTATGAAATAGACCTCTCCTCAGCGCACGCTGAGGAACTGCGGAGTGCTCTCTCAAGCTACGTTTCCGCTGCCCGGCGGGAGAGCCAGCCCAAGCAGCGCCAGAATGCTCCTGCTGCGCGGAACCAGGAAGCGGCCCAGATCCGTGAATGGGCCAAGGCGAACGGGTACAACGTTTCCGCACGGGGCAGGGTCAATTCCGAGATTATTGAGGCATACCGGGCGGCCCAGCGCTAGTCCGTTCGCCAGCGGTCCGGGCTTCCTGCCGCAAGCGGGCTATCTCGCCTGTGGCGAACACGCCCCACAAGCCCTTCCTAGGCACGTAGCATCGAATTACGCGTTAGCTAGGAGTGTGCCTCATGTTTGAGAGATTTACGGATCGTGCCCGTCGAGTTGTAGTGCTGGCCCAAGAAGAGGCCCGCATGCTCAACCACAATTACATCGGCACCGAGCACATCCTGCTTGGGCTAATTCACGAGGGTGAGGGCGTCGCCGCAAAGGCGCTCGAATCACTCAGCATTTCCCTGGGAGCGGTGCGCGAGCAGGTGCAGGAGATCATCGGGCAGGGCCAGCAGGCTCCCTCCGGTCACATCCCCTTCACTCCGCGTGCCAAGAAGGTGCTTGAGCTCTCTCTGCGTGAGGCGCTCCAGCTCGGCCACAACTACATCGGCACAGAGCACATCCTCCTTGGCCTCATCCGTGAGGGCGAGGGTGTTGCTGCGCAGGTGCTGGTCAAGCTCGGCGCTGACCTGAACCGCGTCCGCCAGCAGGTCATCCAGCTGCTCTCCGGCTACCAGGGCAAAGAGCCCGTGGCGTCCGGCGGTCAGCAGCAGGAGGGCACTCCTGCCGGTTCCGTTGTCCTGGACCAGTTCGGCCGCAACCTCACTCAGGCTGCCCGCGAGGGCAAGCTGGACCCGGTTATTGGGCGCGAGCTTGAGATGGAACGCGTCATGCAGGTCCTCTCGCGCCGCACCAAGAACAACCCGGTGCTCATCGGCGAGCCCGGTGTCGGCAAGACCGCCGTGGTGGAGGGCCTGGCACAGGCCATCGTCCGCGGGGATGTCCCCGAGACCATCCGGGACAAGCAGCTCTACACCCTCGACCTCGGTTCGCTCGTTGCCGGTTCCCGCTACCGCGGTGACTTCGAAGAGCGCCTGAAGAAGGTTCTGAAGGAGATCCGCACCCGCGGCGACATCATCCTGTTCATCGATGAGATCCACACCCTGGTCGGTGCCGGCGCAGCTGAAGGCGCTATCGACGCCGCTTCCATCCTGAAGCCCATGCTCGCCCGTGGCGAGCTGCAGACCATCGGCGCCACCACGCTGGATGAATACCGCAAGCACATCGAGAAGGACGCCGCACTTGAGCGCCGCTTCCAGCCAATCCAGGTCCAGGAGCCTTCGGTAGCGCACGCCATCGAAATCCTGAAGGGGTTGCGGGACCGCTACGAGGCGCACCACCGGGTCTCCATCACTGATGCCGCCCTCGCTTCCGCTGCGAACCTGGCTGAGCGCTACATTTCCGACCGGTTCCTGCCGGACAAGGCCATTGACCTTATTGATGAAGCCGGAGCGCGTCTTCGTATCCGTCGTATGACGGCCCCGCCGGAGCTCAAGGAGATCGATGAGCGCATCGCCGACGTGAAGCGGGAGAAAGAGTCCGCCATCGACGCCCAGGACTTCGAGGGTGCCGCCCGCCTGCGCGATCGTGAGCAGAAGCTCCACGACGAGCGCGTGGACAAGGAGCGCCGCTGGAAGTCCGGCGGCCTGGATGACATCGCTGAGGTTGATGAGGAACTGATTGCCGAGGTCCTCGCCAACTCCACCGGCATCCCCGTCTTCAAGCTCACCGAGGAAGAGTCCTCTCGTCTGCTCAAGATGGAAGATGAGCTGCACAAGCGGGTCATCGGCCAGGATGACGCCATCAAGGCGATCTCCCAGGCCATCCGCCGTACCCGCGCCGGCCTCAAGGATCCCAAGCGTCCGGGTGGCTCATTTATCTTCGCCGGTCCTACCGGCGTCGGTAAGACGGAGCTCGCCAAGGCGCTGGCCGAATTCCTCTTCGGCGACGAGGACGCCCTGATTACGCTGGACATGTCGGAGTACTCGGAGAAGCACACGGTTTCGCGTCTCTTCGGTGCGCCTCCCGGGTATGTGGGTTACGAAGAGGGCGGCCAGCTCACCGAGAAGGTCCGTCGTCGTCCGTTCTCCGTGGTTTTGTTCGACGAGGTGGAGAAGGCACACGCTGATCTTTTCAACTCGCTGCTCCAGATCCTGGAAGACGGCCGCCTGACCGACAGCCAGGGCCGCGTGGTGGACTTCAAGAACACCGTGATCATCATGACCACCAACCTCGGTACCCGGGATATCTCGAAGGGCGTCATGACCGGCTTCCAGTCGGGCACCGACACCAACACGAGCTATACCCGAATCAAGGCGAAGGTCACCGAGGAGCTCAAGCAGCACTTCCGCCCAGAGTTCCTGAACCGTGTCGATGACACCGTGGTGTTCCCGCAGCTGACCCAGGACGAGATCATCCAGATCGTCGACCTGTTCCTCGAGCGTCTCAGCAAGCGCATGGCGGACAAGGGCATGAGCATCGAGCTCACCCCCGCGGCCAAGGTGCTGCTCGCAACTCGCGGCTACGACCCGGCGATGGGCGCGCGGCCGCTGCGCCGGACCATCCAGCGCGAGATCGAGGACCAGCTGTCCGAGAAGATCCTCTTCGGAGACATTAAGTCCGGAGAGATCGTCGCGGTCGACGTCGAGGGCGAGGGCGACGAAGCTCGCTTCACCTTCGTGGGACGCGGCGCCCCCAAGGAGATCGAGGACGTGCCGCCGGCTATCGAGGCGGTCGTTCCCGAGTAAGCCGGAACTTCATCAAGTGGTCATGCCCGCACCGGATTGCCGGTGCGGGCATGACCGCTTTAAGCGCGGACTTCGCACGGCTTTATGAGCGCGCCCCGCACGGCAGGGTTGTGAAGTGGCCCACATCGGGTGGTAAAGATGGTTCATGACTTCCGCATCCGATTCGCCCACCCCCGCGAACCCCGACTCTGCCTTCCATGACCTGGATCGCTTCGTGGCCCTGCCGCGCCTGAGCGGGCTCTCACTGAGCGCCGACGGCACACGCCTGGTTACCTCGGTGGCTACTCCCAATCCCAAGGGCACGGCGTACGCGTCTGCCCTCTGGGAGCTCGATCCGGCTGGTCGCCAACCAGCCCGACGCATCACCCGCAGCTCAAAGGGCGAATCGGGTGCCGCCTTCCTTCCAGGCGGTGACCTGCTGTTCACCTCCGCCCGGCCGGACCCGGAGAACTCGGACGAAGAGCCCATCGCGGCGCTCTGGAAGATTCCTGCCGCAGGCGGCGAAGCCCGTGTTGTGCATTCCCGAACGGGAGGAGTGCAGTCGGTCATCGCTGCAGCGGAGGCGGACGCCGTCGTCGTGGTGGCGGAGGTTTTGGCGGGATCGACTGACGAGGAGAATGACGAGGAGCGCCGTAAGGCACGCAAGGAAGCAGGCGTCGCCGCGATCCTGCACACGGGCTATCCCGTCCGCCGCTGGGATGCCGATCTGGGCCCGGCAGAGCCCCGCTACTTCCTCGCCGAGCACGGCGAGCAGGGCGAGACGCAGCCGGTCACTGTCGACGACGAACCTCCCCTCACGCTCCGCAACGTCACCGGGGACATCGGAACCGGCCTGCGGAACGCCACTCCCCGCATCAGTCCGGACGGCACGTTCCTGCTCACCTCGCAGACAGTGCCCGTCAGAGGAGGAGACCAGCGCTCGGTGCTCGTGCGCATCGATGCTGCAACCGGGGACCGCACCGTCATTCTCGATCATCCTGACTTCAATTACGACGCCGGCCCCATTAGCCCGGACAGCTCCACCGCCGTCGTAGTGGTGCGGCACCGGACCGGACCGGATTCTCCGCCCGATGTAGAGCTCGGTCTCCTTCCCGCGACCGGCGGACAGCTCACGCCGCTCGCGCCCGACTGGGACCGCTGGCCCGATCCCGCGGCATGGCTGCCGGATGGAAGCGCACTGGTGGTTACCGCCGACGAGGACGGCGCGTCCCCGGTCTTCACCATCAACGTCGCCACAGGCCAGGTCAGGCGGGTAACGGCGGACGCGGCGTCGTACACCGACGTCGTCGTCTCACCAGGTGGGGCAACGGCCTACGCGCTGCGCAGCTCCTATGAGTTCCCGCCGGAGCCGGTCCGGATTGAGCTGGCCACAGGAACGGTTTCGGCACTTCCCGCCCCGAGTGAGCGCCCGGCCCTTCCCGGAACGCTTGAGCGGGTAGAGACCACAGGGGCGGACGGGCACCCGGTGAAGTCCTACCTCGTACTGCCGGAAGGCGCCAGTGACTCCAATCCGGTGCCGCTGCTGCTCTGGATCCACGGAGGGCCGCTGGGCTCCTGGAACGCGTGGACGTGGCGCTGGTCGCCGTGGCTGCTGGCGGCGAAGGGGTACGCGGTGCTGCTGCCGGATCCGGCACTTTCCACGGGGTACGGGCAGGCAATGATTGAACGTGGGTGGGGTGCGTGGGGAGACGCGCCCTACACGGACCTGATGGCGGCAACAGACGCAGTAGTTGCCCGCGATGACATCGATGAGAGCCGGACGGCGGCGATGGGCGGTTCCTTCGGCGGCTACATGGCCAACTGGGTGGCTGGGCACACCGACCGCTTCAACGCGATCGTCACCCATGCCAGCCTGTGGGCGCTGGACCAGTTCGGCCCGACCACTGACGCCTCGTTCTATTGGGAGAAGGAGATGACGCCCGAGATGGCGCTCGCCAACTCTCCTCACACCCACGTCGAAAAAATCAGCACGCCGATGCTCGTCATCCACGGCGACAAGGACTACCGTGTGCCGATCGGTGAGGGCCTGAGGCTCTGGTACGAGCTCCTGTCCCGATCACAGCTTCCCGCTGGGCCTGACGGAGAGACCGAACACCGGTTCCTCTACTTCCCGGATGAGAACCACTGGATCCTCAAGCCGCAGCATGCAAAAATCTGGTACTCCGTCGTCGAGCACTTCCTTGCCCGTCACGTACTGGGCGAGAAGGTGGATCTGCCTGCTGAGCTCGGACTGTAGAAGCCTCGCAGGTCTCTAGACTGGATCGGGTGAGCCAATCCTTTAGTATCCGCCGCGCGACCACCGCTGACGTGCCCATCATCAAGCAGCTCGTGGCCCCGCTTGCGGAGGAGCGCATCCTGATCGCCAAGGAAACGGTCGCCTATTACGAGGGCCTCCAGGAGTTCAAGATCGCCGAAGACAACGGCGGCGGCGTGCTGGGGTGCGGAGCCCTCCACGTCATGTGGGAGGACCTCGCGGAGATTCGTACCCTGGCAACCGCTGAGGCGGCGCGGGGCAGGGGAGTGGGCAGCGCCATCGTTACTGCGCTGCTGGAGGAAGCACGCGCCGTCGGAGTGCGGAGGGTTTTCTGCCTGACCTTCGAGGAGGCGTTCTTCCGCCGCCACGGGTTCCGGGTGATGGAGGACCAGTCGGCCGTGGACCCGGTGGTCTACTCGGAGCTTTTGCGCTCGCATGACGAGGGCGTGGCGGAGTTCCTGGACCTGGCGCGGGTGAAGCCGAACACCCTCGGCAATACCAGGATGATCTGCGATCTCTAAGGACCCACCTGGCCAGAGACGGGCAGTTCTCGATAAACTAAGGGTGCTTGGTATTTGAAGGCCAGGTGAGTCCTCCCAACTGGGGGACGGAACGTCGACGAAAGGCGGAACGCCATGGGTGCGGACGACAAGACACAGAACAAGGCCGAGAAGTTGGGCGGCAAGGTCCGGGAAGGTCTGGGCAAGGCTACCGGTGACAAGAAGATGGAAGCCGAAGGTCAGCAGGACCAGAGCAAGGCCAATCTCAAGGACGCTGGCGAAAACATCAAGGACGCCTTCAAGAAATAGTCGGCATCGGATTCGGCGCCTTTAGACCATCACCTGTGGGAAGGACCCTTGTGGGTCCTTCCCACAGCTGTGTCTGACGGTTAGGGCCCGGGAGGGTCTGGGCAACCGTCGCTGCCGCAGAGTACTGTTCAAGTACCCTTGCGGCCTGCCGGGTGTGGCCTTTTCCGTATCAGGACACGAAGCGGGCCGATCAATGGCGAACCGGTTATCCACCCGTCGATCACCGTCAAGGAGAGTCGCATGAAGAAGCTCATCAATGACCCGCAGTCAGTGGTAACTGAATCCGTCGAGGGATTCGGGGCCGCCCACGCTGATCTGGTCGAGGTGCATTCTGACCCGCTGTTCATCACCCGCAAGGACGCACCGGTGAAAGGCAAGGTCGGCCTCGTCTCGGGCGGCGGCAGCGGCCATGAACCCCTGCACGCCGGGTTCGTGGGCCGCGGAATGCTCGACGCTGCCGTCCCCGGCGCGGTGTTCACCTCGCCCACCCCGGACCAGATCATTCCGGCCACACTTGCCGTTGATGGCGGTGCCGGGGTGCTCCACATCGTCAAGAACTACACAGGAGACGTCCTGAACTTCGAAACCGCGGCGGAGATGGCGCAGGCCGAGGGCGTCGAGGTCCGGTCAGTGCTGATCAATGATGACGTCGCTGTGGAAGATTCGCTCTACACCGCCGGACGGCGGGGCGTCGGCGGGACGGTGCTCGTGGAGCGGATAGCAGGGGCAGCGGCGGAGCGCGGTGATTCGCTCGACGGCGTAGCTGAGATCGCCCAACGCGTCAACGACAACGTCCGATCGATGGGCGTGGCGCTCTCCGCCTGCACGGTCCCGCATGCAGGCGTACCCAGTTTCGAGCTGACCGAGGAAGAGATCGAGATCGGCATCGGTATTCACGGGGAGCCCGGCCGGCACCGGATCGCCATGGAGAACGCGGACGGCATCACGGATCGCCTCCTGGAGCCCATTCTCAGTGACCTGAAAGCTTCCGAGGGCGACCGCGTGCTGCTCTTCGTCAATGGCATGGGCGGCACCCCGGCCAGCGAGCTTTACATCGTGTACCGTCGTGCGCGGCAGGTGCTCGGTGAACGCGGCATCTCAGTGGAGCGATCCCTCGTAGGCAACTACATCACTGCCCTCGAGATGGAGGGAGCATCAATTTCCGTGCTGAAGCTCGACGATGAAATGGTGGAACTCTGGGACACGCCGGTGTGGACACCGGCTTTGCGATGGGGAGTGTAAATGGCGTTGACTGCGCAATGGGCTGAAGCCTGGATCCGGGAATGTTCGCGTGTCCTCACGGAACATCGCTCTGAGTTGATGGAGCTGGACCGTGCGATCGGTGACGCCGACCATGGCGAGAACATGCAGCGCGGCTTCGCTGCTGTGGCGGCCAAGCTCGACGACGGCAGCCAGGACACCCCGGCGGCGGTATTCAAGCTGACGGCCATGACCCTGATGTCCACCGTGGGCGGGGCTGCCGGCCCGTTGTACGGCACCGCCTTCCTCCGCGCGGCCACGGCGCTGGGCGACGCAGCCGAGATCGATCCTCCCGCCGTCGTCGCTTTCCTCACCGCGGCTCGCGACGGAGTGGTGGCGCGCGGCAAGGCCGAGTCGGGTGACAAAACCATGATCGATGCCTGGACCCCGGCCGTTGAGGCGGCCGAAACGGCGCACTCGGCGGACGTGTCGAGCGTAGAGGTGCTGGAAGCTGCAGCCAATGCCGCACAGGCGGGTGCCGCTGCCACAGAGCCCCTCATCGCCAGGAAGGGCAGGGCCAGCTACCTGGGTGAGCGCAGCGCCGGTCACCGTGATCCCGGTGCACAGTCCACCGCGCTGATCCTCCAGGCGGCGGCTGACACTGCGAGGCCGGAGCAATGACGGTCGGTCTGGTGATTGTCTCGCACAGCAGCAAGATCGCCGAAGGAGTAGTCGAGCTCGCTGCGCAGATGGCGCCCAACGTCCAGATGGTAGCTGCCGGCGGCACCAGCGACTCACCGTCCCGCATCGGCACGAGCCTCGAGAAGGTGCAATCGGCACTTGAGGAAGCAGACCAGGGCGACGGCGTCGTAGTCCTCACCGACCTTGGATCGGCTGTGATGACGGCGGAAATGACGCTCGAGTTCCTGCCGGCAGAGGCCAGATCGCGGATCCGGTTACCCCGGGCTGCGCTGGTCGAGGGCTCTGTCGCGGCAGCCGTGCAGGCGGAGTCCGGCAGCACAGTGGACGAGGTTGCTTCGTCCGCCGAACGCGCCATCGTGTCCATAGACCCTGAAGCTCTCGAGCCGTTCGTGTCCCACGGGGCTGCGGCTCCCGGCCCGTCGGCACAGCCGGAGGAGCCAACGGGACCCCCTGTGACCGGTGCGTGGACGCTGCTGAACAAGATGGGCCTGCACGCCCGCCCTGCGGCTGTGATCGCAAGGGCGTTGACGGATATGGACGCTGAAGTGAACGTCAACGGCGTCGACGGCAAATCAGTGATGCTGCTGATGTCGCTCGCGCTCGGCGAGGGGCAGGAGCTGAAGGCGGAGGCCACCGGCCCCCAGGCGCAGGAAGCCATTGAGTACATCGGCGGTGAAGTGAAGGCGGGCTTCGGGGAGCTCTAGCGGAAGTTTTATGCAGCTCCGGTGGCTTCCCAGATGGAGAGCCGCCGTAGCTGCACGAAAGTTCAGGGGTTCAGGCGGTGTCCGGTGTTCAGGCGGTGAGCGCGCCGTCGTCGAGCGTGAGAGACAGTTGTAGAGCCTCGCCAGGGCAATCGGGGCCGTTCGGATAGACCCTTTCCGGTGTGCCCGAGGTGCGGTAATACTTGCCGTCGAATATCACCGTCACGCCAACCTCTTCGACGTCCAGCTCATCAACATTGACGAAGCCAACCAGGGTGCCGTCTGGCCGCACGCTTGCGGAGCAGCTGCCCTCCGGCTCGGCGGAATCGCAGCCGAGATCGACCGTCTCGCTTCCCGGGCGAAGTTCCAGGTCGTAGGTCCGGCATCCATCGGTGCAGACCTCGAGCACAGGGTCCAGGATTGCGTCCGCCATGTTTTCTGCGACGGTGACTGATATGCCCGGTTCGGCACCAATCTCCGTGCACGCCAGTGGGGCCGTGCCGCCGCCCACGCAGGCTGTACACAGCACGACGCCGGTGATTCCAGGTGCTGCCCGGAAGCCTCCCATGGAAGCAGGATAGGCGCTTTCCCGTCGGCCGCCGGAAACGATCAGATACCGATCCGCTCCCGGCCCGGAGCTTTACGCAGTTCTGGCGACTTCCGGACGGTTGAAGCCGCCAAAGGTGCGGAAAACTTCCGGGGAGGTTAGGCGGGGAGCCGGAAGCCGCGCGGTGTTTCCTCGGCCAGTCCGTCCGCGAGAAGACCGTCGAGGGCGCGCTCGAGCTGTTCCAGCGGCGCGTTCAGCCCATACAGCTTCTCGAGCGCCGCAGGTGTGCCGTGCGCCAGGTCAACCGGGCGCTCGTGGATCAGGGGCCGAGGCACCGGTGTCTCGGCGTGCCGAAGGACGTGCATGATCGCGCCGCGCACCTGACGGTCAGTGCCCGCCCACGATTGACCCTTCGGCACATACGTGGGAGCGGGCTTTCCCGCCGCTACCCAGGCGCAGCGGTCGATCACCGGGCAGCGCTCGCAGGCAGGAGCCCGCGCGGTGCACACCAGTGCCCCCAACTCCATCACTGCCACGTTCCAGCGCACGGCGGCGGCGGCGTCGTCGGGCAGGAGGGTTGCAGCCCGCTTCATTTCGGCTGCATTCAGCGACGGCGCGGGCAGTGCCGCTCCAACCACCAGCCGCGCGTGCACGCGGCGGATATTCGTATCGACCACCGTTTCCCGGCGTCCGAAAGCGAAGGCAGCGACGGCGGCAGCGGTGTAGGTGCCGACGCCCGGCAGCGCGAGCAGATCCTCATACGAGCCGGGTACCTCACCCTCATGGCGAACGACGACGGCGGTCGCCGCCGCATGCAGGCGCAGGGCCCTTCGCGGGTAACCCAGACGGCCCCAGTGCCGCAGAGCTTCCCCCGACGGTGCTGCGGCAAGGTCTGCCGGTGTCGGCCACCGGGTCATCCAGTCCTCCCAGACGGGCAGAACCCGCGAGACCGGAGTCTGCTGGAGCATGAACTCGCTGACCAGAACTCCCCAGGGCGTGCGGGAGGGGAGTCGCCACGGGAGGTCGCGGGCCGCGTCGTCGAACCAGTTGCTCAGGCGACCATGCAGCACGGCGGTGTCCACGGGGAGCTCCAGAGATTTGGGAAACGGGCAGGATCCACCCTATCGAATGCTCGTATACCCGGACTCGAGGGAGACGCCTTGAGTGACCTTCAGCAACCGTGTCAGCGATGGTCGAAAAGTGAGCCGTTTTGTGGGTTGAAAAGTGAGCCACTTTGACCCTGGTTATTCTGCCGTATTTTCCGGTCTTGTCGAGGGTAGGGACTCTGCCTGGGTGTGTTTGAGGC
>NZ_JBZCNL010000008.1:0-191685 GCF_058269305.1 Arthrobacter sp. TJ-170
CGGCAGTACCCACCAAATAAGGAAACACCATGAAACTCACCAGAGAACATTGTCCTGCGTCCCGACCCGGAAAAGCTGCGGCGGCCCTCCTTCTGGTCGTTGCCGGCTTCCACGCATCACTGGCCGGCGGCGCACCGTGGGCCGCGGCAGCGTATGGAGGAGCGAATTCCGGGGTCTTGCCCGATTCCCTGCGTGCCAGCAGCGCGGTTACCGCCGCGATCTATCTGGCCCTGGCGGCCGTTGCCGGAACGTCATGGGTGCCCGTTGGGATCCGGCGCCGCTTCATGTATGGGACCAGCGCCCTGATGGTCATCGGAGCGGCATTGAACATCGCGTCCCCGTCGCTTATCGAACGCATCATCTGGGTCCCGGCAACCATCCTGCTGGTGATAACACTCTGGCGTGCGGCCAAGCTCGATGCGGCCCAGGTCCTCCGTAAATCAGCAGCACCCGTGACGATGCCATAACGCCACGGCACTGCAGAGCCGTTCAAGCAGCCATCAAAAAAGTCTGGAAATCGGAACAATCAATGTTGTGCCGAGGTCGGCATAACATTGACCTTCTGTTTACAAGCAGGAGTTCCCGGAACTTCCCAATAGCTCCCCAAATTACGCCCTGACCCGCGGAAACAGCGACAAGCCTTGAATAGGTACTCCCTGACCTTCCCGCTCAATTCTTGACATAAATTTGATTCCTCAAGCCTATCCGCGCTGGCAAGGCCGAGTAGCGGCACACCGAAGGGCAGTAAGGCTAGGGGCGCAGAGCTTAGCGATGCCGTGCCTCAGGGGGATGAATTGATGCGTATCTCATTGCGGCTTCTCATCACCTGCTCCCCGAGGTGCGCAGGAGTCGAGATAGCTGGCGATGGCCAACTTCCGGCTATGGGGGTAAGGACGTTGGCGTCTCACTAATACTTCTGCTGCGCCTACTGAGGGACACCGATCGGCAGGTTGCCGATCTACTCGCCGCCGGCGTTCGCCGCGACGATCTAATGTCGATCACGGAGTCAGTGGCGCCCATGCTCGACGACCCCAGTTCGACAAGGCACTCGACGCATTGCATGAAGGTGACACCCTAATCGTCACTACCCTTGATCATCTCGGCCGCTCCACTTCCAACATGCTCTCCCTGGCCGATGAGCTCCGGGCGCAGAAGGTGAATCTGCGGGTCTTGAACCTTGGCGGCGGAAATGTCGATACCGGCACACCCATGGGCTCGATGGTCTTCACCGTCATGGCTGCTCTCGCCCAGATGGAACTCGAGATTAAGCGTGAACGCGTCAACGACTCCAATACCAAGCGCCGCGAGGCTGGCCTCGACCTCGGCGGCCGACGCCCGATTTTCAGCGACAGCCAGATCGCCGATGCTCGCCGGCTCATCGAACAAGGCCAGCCCGCCTCCCACGTCGCACGTGACCTCGGCATGTCGAGAGCTACTCTGTACCGGCGAATCGCCCACCTCGACGCCCAACAATGGATTGCTACCTACCCGAGGGATACCGCCCCGTTGTCGGAAAGCAAGAGACGGAGTCAGTACCTAGCCGACAGATAGAGAAAGCCCCTCAGGAGGGGCTTTCATCCGGTTGGGTATTTAACATCTGGTATCCGTCAAGGTCGATATGCCACTCCCTCCCAGGCGCCGAAAGCGCCTCTGCCGTTTACGTCATTTCAAACTTTAGTGAACCTCCCGGCTGGGGGTCCAGTGGTGTGCCCAAACTTTTCGATCCTCCACGCTACGGGCCTCACACCCGGCTCCCCCAGCGCGCCCAGCAGCTGCTTCTTGGGTTCATCGAAGAGCAACGACTCAAGACCGTCTTTACGACCTTGGCCCCGGCGGCCTTCACGGCCTTCTTGCGCTTTGACACACCACCGATCACAATCGGCAGAAGTGTCAATTCTCGTTCCGGCACGGAATCGCCACGACTGATGTTTAGTACCTAACTTACGCCTACGGAACACACCACTTTTTGTGCAAGCGAAGGAAGCGAGGCAAAAGGGTCGTTTTTGACGAGCGAAGCTCTTCATTGTTTGCCGTTGAAGGCCGCTAAGTAACGGATGTTTCAGACCAGTGACAGCCACCGCAAGACTGCCCCCTTATGATTCCCCAATATCATGAGAAACAGGCTGTTTGAGTCTCCCTCTTGCCGGGAGCAATTCGGGCGGATCGGAGCACGGCCAGATTGGTAATGCAGCCCCGCGATCCTCCATTTGATGTCGAGATTCGCGCGCTGTATGTTCAGGACAGGAAAGCCTGCCGCTCCCCCAATCGACAGGCTTTCCTTTGCGCTACGTTCCAAAGCGCAGTGCCCTCACCACTTCTGCCATAGCATTCCGACATCCGGGCGGGCCGTTCAACAGGTTGATCACGTGTCCCATTTCCTTGGAACCGG
Organism: Arthrobacter sp. TJ-170; assembly: GCF_058269305.1. Lineage (NCBI taxonomy): Bacteria > Bacillati > Actinomycetota > Actinomycetes > Micrococcales > Micrococcaceae > Arthrobacter > Arthrobacter sp. TJ-170. The sequence goes on from NZ_JBZCNL010000008.1 coordinate 2,390, forward strand.
AGTCTCAACAGCTATCTGCTCCTCGAACCAATAGCCCCAAGCGGTCGGGACTGACCCCACCCAATCATCTACTCCGGCTTGGCGTATGTGGCCGCACTCATGATTTCGTACCCCACAAACGTCTCGTCGTTTTCAACCCAAGCATCATGGCCAGGAGGAATGGCGTAGGCGTCACCGGCGTGGATTGTGTTGCGCGTCCCGTCTTCCAGCTGGACCGTGAGCGTCCCGGCGGTGCAGAAACCCAGATGGTTGCTTTGGCAGCTGTCGGTTTTGACAACGGTCTTAACGGTCTCGGACCAGCGCCAACCTGGCTCGAAGGTGAACCGGCCCAGCGTGGTACCACCAATGTTGACGACGTCGACTTCTGTCTTAGGCGGACGGCGCTTTTCATCCGGTTCATTGAAGGACTTTGATTCAAGGTTTGTGACAGTTACTGCGGGCATTTTCAGTTCTCCTCAACAGGGAGTGGTTTATAACTGCTCCTCCGGAAGCTCTATGAGTGCTCCGGGAATGCAGGTCCGGCGGAGCCTGGACCGACGTGCTGGAGAGGGGCTGAACCGAACTTGCGTATGAGGTTCTCAGGTTGCTCTTAGCCGGAGGCACTTGTCAATAGGTGCTGTCAGTGACTTCGGCCCCTCCCCGGCGGGCGCCCGTGCACGTTTGAACAGAAAGACATCGGAGGGGTATTTGCTTTGCTTGGAAACGCCGCCGTTGGCGTTGCCGCCCGCTGGCTGAACGTCGCGACCACAGTGTTTGGGACGATAACGGGGAACTCGTTTGGAACGTGCTCGACCTTCACCAACAGTCATAGGCCTCTGACCTGCAGGCATACTGGACGCATGGCCGGAACCAATACGTCGCTAATGCCCCCACCTACGGTCTTTGCGGCGTTCGGTGCGTCTGAGGCCCCAGGAAGTGCTTTACGCCCCGCCGCGCGCCGGCATCTGGCGCATGCCGCTCTACAACAACGACTGGTACCCCGAAGGGCACAGAGACGCCCAATGGAGTTCCTACGAGCAAACCTTCGAACGCGTCATGCAACAAGTTGCCTAATTCCTCACCATCGAAGCGGCGTTCCTGGAGATGTTCTACCCCAGCTGAGCTTGACTACCTCCACGGTCTACCTTCCGGACCCTATGGGTAACCAACGCGGAGTTCTTGTCGGCGCCACCTGACAGGATGGTTGCGTCAGTACTTATGAGGGGGCATACATGAGCAATGAATCAGAGCTCCGACGGCTGCGGTCGGAGGCTTCCCGCCTTCGGGAAGAAGTGGCACGTGCGAGCACGGTTGTCGCAACGCAAAGAAAAAAGGCCGCTACCGCTAGCGAAGCAGCAGGCAAATCCAAGAACCCCTCCACCATCAAGAGCAAACTTTCTGAAGCCCAACGAGCGACTAAAGCAGCCAATGATGCAGAGACGAAACGCGCACAAGCCGAGAAGAAACTCGCTGCGACTGAGGGCAAAGTAAACACTACGCTTCAGCGGTACGAGAAGGATCAACGCCAGGCCCAGCGTAAAGCGCTCGATGAAGTGACTCGACGTACCATCAGCGCCGCTGCCCAATTCGACCCTAGGACTCAGCCCCGTCCAACTCTCTCCATCACCGAAGAAACTGATACACCGTCTCGCGACGTTTTTCTCTCTCATGCAAGTGAAGACAAAGATGACATCGCCCGGCCTCTCATGGACGCCCTCGAAGGTCGAGGGGTAAGCGTCTGGTTCGACGAGCTCCGCATCAAGGTCGGCCAGAGCATCAGGCAGGAGATCGAATCAGGCATTGCGAACTGTCGCTTCGGAGTTGTGATCGTTTCCCCAGACTTCTTCCGCAAACAATGGACGCAAGCCGAACTGGATGCTCTCTTTGGTAAGAAGATGGAGTCCGGCGGAAACCTGATTCTTCCCGTATGGTTTCCAAAGACGAGGTCATCAAGAACTCACCCCTTCTAGGGGGGATTCACGCACTCAACTCATCGTTGCAAACAGTCGAGGAATTGGCGCAGGCAATCGCTGACGTTGTAAAGGCCCAGTAGGGGCGCCTCGAACGGTTAGCTCGGATTGCTCGTTGCGAGTCATAGCTGCCCAGCCATAGGGTTGCCGGGTGCCTGATGCAGTTTTCTCTAACCCACGCCTCGCTCGCGTCTACGATCCATTGGATCCGGATCGAAGCGATCTCGATACCTACACCCACCTGGTGGACGAATTCAGCGCCAGGACCGTTCTGGATGTGGGGTGCGGGACGGGTACTTTCGCCAGCCGTTTAGCGGCCAAGGGCATCCGTGTTCTGGGGGTTGATCCCGCCGTAGCATCTGTGGCAGTTGCACGATCGAAGGTGCACTCCGACCATGCGGAGTGGGTTGTTGGGACGGTGCTTGATGTGGCGGCTGATCCCGCCCAACAGAAGCGCTATGACTTGGCAACGATGACCGCGAACGTCGCGCAGGTCTTTCTCGACGATGACGAGTGGCTATCCACCTTGCACGCCGTTCACTCCTGCCTCCGTGAGGGCGGACACCTCGCCTTCGAGACAAGGAAGCCATCAGACCGCGGCTGGGAACGTTGGACTAAGGAACTGACCCGGCAGGTGGTGGAGGTCGAAGGTGAAGGTGCAGTAGAGGACTGGGTGCAGGTGACCGCCGTCGATGGCGAGTTTGTAACGTTCGATTCACCGACGATCTTCCACGTCGATGGTGAGCGCATCGACTCCACCTCAATGCTCCGCTTCAGGACCGAAGAGGCATTGCGGCACTCGCTAGCGGAGGTGGGCTTCGTGGGCGTCGAGGTCCGCGACCTGCCCTATGCGCCGACCCGTGGCTGGCTGTTCGTCGCGCACGTCTAAACCCTCCGTAATGCTTGTCCGATGTCTTAGGGCGAAGGTTAAGTCTTGTGTGCGAGTGTCCGGTACAGGGTTGATCGATCAACACCGAGCCGACGGGCAACTTCCGCCTTGGGCACTCCCGCGGACACGAGCCCACGCGCCCGTCGCCAACTGCTCGGCCGTGATCTTTCGTGTTCCGCCCTGGTAGACGCCGCGTGCCTTTGGCCGCTCGGATGCCTTCGGCTTGCCGCTCTTTCGTGATGGCGCGCTCAAGCTGAGCGAAAGAGGCCATGATGTTCAGCTGAAACTCCGCAAAAGGGTCCGAGCTTCCAGGAGAGAAGGTCACGCGTTCATTGATGAATTCCACCGCTACACCCTTGGTGGTCAGCTCCCCTACGATTTGGTTCAGATCCACGACCGATCGAGCGAGGCGATCCATGGAGGAGACAACAACTGTGTCCCGGTCGCGAGCATAAGCAATCATGTGTTGCAGTAGTAAGGATGGGACCCCAACGCGACGCTATTGGTCCGATACGGTCCGTTGCGTATGGGTGTACTCCAACCCACAGTTGGCCTCAAGGGGTCGTCGCAACACCTATTTGATGAGGTGTTGCTATGGGAGGAAATCAGGCTTCGAGGAATCGACAGGATCGGTTCTGGGGGCTCCTCCGGCAGGGCTACACGGCCGGGGCAGCGTGTGAGGCTGTGGAGGTGCATAGGACTCAGGGCTATCGGTGGATCAAAGCAGCTGGAGGCCGGTTCCCTGTCGCGGAGCGGCCCCGCTCGGGTAGGTATCTGGGCCAGGACGACCGGTTGAAGATCGCGGACCTGCGCCTGACCGGCGCGGGCGTTCGTCATATCGCCAAGGAACTCGGCCGGGCACCATCGACGATTTCCAGGGAGCTGCGCCGGAACAGCAGGCCTGGTACTGGCGCTTACCGCCCCTACGCGGCGCAGAAACGGTGTGATCAGCGAGCCTGCAGGCCCAAGCCCGGCAAGCTCACCGACGCCCGGTTGGTCGCTGTGGTCGAGGAACGATTGCGGAAGAACTGGTCGCCGCAACAAGTCAGCGATGACCTGAACCGGGTGTTTGCGGGGCGGGAGGAAATGCAGGTGTCCCACGAAACGATCTACCAGTCTCTGTTCGTCCAAGGCCGCGGGCACCTTCGCGCTGACCTGCATAAACACCTTCGAACGGGCCGGGCTGCACGTCAACCCCGCGGCCTGCACTTCACCTCGAAAGGGCGCATCAGGGACAAGATCCTGATCAGTGAGCGTCCCGCTGAAGCCTCCGACAGGGCAGTGCCTGGGCATTGGGAAGGTGATCTCATCGTCGGGTCCGCATCAGGTTCTGCGATCGGCACCCTTGTTGAGCGAACCACCCGCTATTTGATGCTGGTGCACCTACCGGACGGGCACAGTGCGGAGAACGTCCGGGACGGCCTCGTCGCCACGATCAGCACACTGCCGGCACCTACGCCGTTCACTCACCTGGGATCAAGGCACCGAAATGGCCCGCCACCGCGAGGTCACCGTCGCGACTGACATAGCAATCTTCTTCTGCGACCCCCACTCGCCGTGGCAGCGCGGGTCGAACGAAAACACGAACGGGCTGCTGCGCCAGTATTTCCCAAAGGGCACCAACCTCAACGCACACAGCCCCGAACACCTCCTCGACGTCGCCACCGAACTCAACCAGCGACCCCGCAGAACCCTCGACGGCATCACGCCCGCCGCAGCACTCGAAAAGCTACTCTTAGACCCATCGAAACCGTCTGTTGCGACGACCATCTGAAACCGCCCACACCTTTGGTGACTAGCTGGAATCGGGCGGGTGTGAGCACTTGGGCAGGATGTTGGTTTCGGATAGCTCAAAACTGCTGACCGGCACGCCGTCGCGGATCGACTTATGGGATGGTGACAAAAAGCCGAAGCAGTGCATTGAGCGTTACCGGTTCCTCCTCAATGCTGGCGTCAATTCCGCGGCGCCGACCTAGGGTTGAGGACGTGACCTCGACGTCGAATGTTCCAAGATCCCGAAGATCATTCTTAATCCCCCAAGATGAGCGCGTGTCGCCGCGCATGCTGCCGCACTGACGCCGCTTCTATCCGCTCTTTGGCGAATTTCCTTGATCTTCGGGTTTTCGGGCGGATTCACCGAGCAGGAATTAATCGACCTCGATGTAGCCGGATGGGGATGGGCTTACCTTCTAGTACTCAGCGTGCTGACAGAGTTCTTCGCTCTGTTAACCCTTGCTCTCATCAAGCCATGGGGAGAGGTCCTACCTCGCTGGGCGCCTCTGGTTGGTGGTCGTCTGGTTCCCACGATTCCGGTGGTTTCCGTGGCCTTCACCGGCGCAGCTTTGTTGACCTTCCTATGGACTCCACTGCTCTTTTGGTGGAGTACCCCGCACCCCGAGATGACCGCGCCCGGAGCGAACCTGGTTGGCCTTCTGTACCTACCCCTGGTCGCTTGGGGCCCATTGCTAGCTGCGGTCACCATCTCTTATGCCAAACGGCGCCGTGCAGCAGAGACTCCACATCAGCCACGCTAGTCGGCCCCCTTACGGACAGGCTTGGTTGCGCTGGGTGTACCCAGCGCGACACCGCTAATCACGGCGGCCAGGTGCCCCTGGGCGAGGTCGTCCTTGTAGTCGCCGCGCAGCCCCGCCAGGTAGAGCCCAGTGCGGTCCAACCTGATTGTGCGGTGCATCTGCTGGTGCGACCATGGGGATGGGTACAGCGCACTACCCTACAGCCAGCCCGACACTTGGAGTGGTTCTCATGCCCGAACGTCATATCACGGTGCAACGCCGCATGTCTGCGCCCCCGAGTTCCGTATGGGCCGTGTATGCAGACTTCTCGAATCTCGCAAGCCATTGGGATGGCCTAAGAGCCACGAGAGCCATCGGGGACCAGACCAGCGGCGTGGGTGCTCGCCGCCGCGTCGAGCTGAAGCCGATCGGCAGCATGGATGAAACCGTCACCACATGGCAGGAGGGTCGCAGGATCGACACTCAGAATCAGCCCAACGTGTCGGTGCCGTTCAAGCAGGCCGAGTCCTCGCTCACGCTCGAACCTGACGACGACGGAACGTTAGCCACATTCGACTACCGATATGTGCCCAGGGGTGGTCCAATCGGCCGATTCACCGGCCCATTGATCGACAAGATGCTGACGGCGACCTTCACCGACATGCTGGCCGCCACCGAGAAGGCCGCCCTACCGAAGGGTTAGCAAGGACTGAACCGCCCGGGAGCCCGAGGACCCGCGTGTATTTACGGACGGCGCAACTGAGATCGCTGACGGACACCGGGTCCGCGAGTTTGCCAAAGAATCCGCCGAGGCTGCCGGCCTCGACACGGTAGGTGAGGCGCGTTCCACTGGCCTCTGGTTCCAGGACGTTGCTGATGGTGAAGTCGAACTTGCTCTCGACGGAGCGGATGACCGTCTGCCTTGGTGGGTCAAAGTGGACGTTCTCAGTCAGCCAGTCAAACTGACACCGCTAACGAGTATCACCAGCTTGTAGTAGCGGTCCGCAAACCGACGTTTCAGGTTACACCCATGCGTTAGGAAGTTCCTCTAGTGCTTGTAAGGTGGCCATCTGCCTAGGCAGCAACCGGGGCACAGTGGCAGCATTTCGGCATCTAAACGATCGAGAAATGCATGCCGGTTGGATCTCGGCAGGAGCGACCCGCTTGAGCTTTGGGTTTCCCGACTTTAACAATTGTTAGAGATAGGAAAAGTTATGCCGAGAATTGTTAACTTTCCGCCGCACTGGACAACAACAAGTCAGTAATGGCTGACGATGTCGCCGAGCGAGAAGTATGGTAAGTAGATTGCCGCCGCGACTACGCCAATCATGATGGCAATTGTCACTAGGAAGAACGTCCGGATGAGCGCCTCCATCCGACTGGTGATCTCATCGATGACGCGGTCGTAGAGCCTGCCGACCGAGGTCAGCGAGGTGGACGGGTCGCCTGTCTCCTCACCGATCGAGATGAAGTTGATGAGTAACTTCGGGGGAAGATCGCATGCTTGCCCGGTTCTTCAGCGATGCTGTCATCCTGGTTTTTAGCATCGGCAGCTTCCCTGACCGGGCGTTCCATGACGACGTTGCCGACGGTGGTGGAGGTGAACAACCCCCACTACCAGCGACGGAGACGCCAAGGATTGCAATGCCAACCGGTTTCGGCGTAGAAAGCCTTGACCGCTGTAACTGTTGCGAGTCCGACTGACCCATTGGGACGTTGCCCTGATGTCCGTAATCGCCAACAAGCTCTGTTTCCGCCAGTTATCCGGTCCCGTATCGCCAACTAGTCGTCAAATCGCCAACTAGCTTCCGATCTCACACGGACCTAGAAGTCCCAATCCTCGTCTTCAGTGTTGACTGCCTTGCCGATGACATACGACGAACCCGACCCCGAGAAGAAGTCGTGGTTCTCATCCGCGTTCGGTGACAGCGCCGACAGGATCGCCGGGTTCACGTCCGTGACCGACGACGGGAACATCGCCTCGTAGCCCAGGTTCATCAACGCCTTGTTGGCGTTGTAGTGCAGGAACTTCTTGACGTCCTCGGCCAGGCCAACGCCGTCGTACAGGTCATGCGTGTACTGAACTTCGTTTTCGTACAGCTCAAAGAGCAGTTCGAAAGTGTAATCCTTGATTTCCTGGCGTTTTTCCTCGGAAACCTTCTCCAAGCCCTTCTGAAATTTGTACCCGATGTAGTACCCGTGAACTGCCTCATCGCGGATGATCAACCGGATCAAATCCGCCGTGTTCGTCAGCTTGGCACGCGAGGACCAGTACATGGGCAGGTAGAAGCCGGAGTAGAACAGGAAGCTCTCCAGCAGCGTGGAGGCCACCTTCCGCTTCAGCGGATCATCGCCCTGGTAGTAATCCATGACGATGTGGGCCTTCTTCTGAAGGTTCACGTTCTCCGTAGACCACCTGAATGCCTCGTCAATCTCCTTGGTGGAGGCCAGCGTGGAGAAGATGGAGGAGTAGCTCTTGGCATGCACCGATTCCATGAACGCGATGTTCGTGTACACGGCTTCTTCGTGCGGGGTGATCGCATCGGGGATCAGCGAGACGGCGCCAACGGTGCCCTGGATGGTGTCCAGGAGTGTCAGGCCGGTGAACACGCGCATGGTGAGCTGCTGCTCTACTGGCGTCAGCGTGTTCCAGGACTGGACGTCGTTGGACAGCGGCACCTTTTCAGGCAGCCAGAAGTTATTGACCAGACGGTTCCAGACCTCGACATCCTTGTCGTCCTGAATGCGGTTCCAGTTGATCGCCTCAACGTGCGACAGCAACTTAACCTTCTCGGTCATTGTGACCCCTTGTCCCGTTCGTTCGAACTGCCCTTTCAAGGGCGGTGAATTCCATTAACTAATGTACGACGACGGCGAGCCGGCTTTTGAACGCCGGCCCGCCGACGTCGTCGTTGGCTTACTACCGCGTTACAGCATGCAGCTGACGCAACCCTCCACCTCAGTGCCCTCCAGCGCAAGCTGGCGGAGCCGGATGTAGTAAAGCGTCTTGATGCCCTTGCGCCAGGCGTAAATCTGCGCACGGTTGATGTCGCGTGTGGTGGCAGTGTCCTTGAAGAACAGCGTCAGCGAAAGGCCCTGGTCCACGTGCTGGGTGGCAGCGGCGTAGGTGTCGATGACCTTCTCGAAGCCGATCTCATACGCGTCCTGGTAGTACTCCAGGTTGTCGTTCGTCAGGTACGGCGCCGGGTAGTACACGCGTCCCAACTTGCCTTCCTTGCGGATCTCGATCTTCGCTGCCACCGGGTGGATGGACGAGGTCGAGTTGTTGATGTAGCTGATCGAACCGGTCGGGGGCACGGCCTGCAGGTTCTGGTTGTAAATGCCGTGCTCCATGACAGAGGCCTTGAGCTCACGCCAATCATCCTGGGTGGGAATGTGCACCTTGGTAAACAGTTCCTTCACCCGCTCGGTCTGCGGGACCCACTCCTGATCGGTGTACTTGTCGAAGAACTCTCCGGACGCGTACTTCGACTTCTCAAAACCGCCGAAGGTCTGCCCGGTCTCCTTCGCCAGCAGGTTGGAAGCCCGCACGGCGTGGTAGACCACCGAGTAGAAGTAAATGTTGGTGAAGTCCAGGCCCTCCTCGGAGCCGTAGTGCACCCGTTCCCGGGCCAGGTAACCGTGAAGGTTCATCTGGCCGAGCCCGATGGCGTGTGAGGAGTCATTTCCCTTGGCGATCGATGGCACCGAGGTGATGTTGGACATGTCCGAGACGGCCGAGAGCGCACGGATGGCGGTCTCGATCGTGTTGCCGAAATCAGGCGAGTCCATGGTTTTCGCGATGTTCAGCGAGCCCAGGTTGCACGAGATGTCCTTGCCGGTGTCGGCGTAGGAGAGGTCATCGTTGTACGTGGTGGGCTGCGAAACCTGCAGGATCTCCGAGCACAGGTTGGACATGATGATCTTGCCGTCAATCGGGTTGGCCCGGTTCACAGTGTCTTCGAACATGATGTACGGGTAGCCCGACTCGAACTGGATCTCGGCGAGCGTCTGGAAGAACTCGCGGGCCTTGATCTTGGTCTTCTTGATCCGTGAGTCATCAACCATCTCGTAGTACTTCTCGGTGACCGAGACGTCCGAGAACGGCATACCGTAGACGCGCTCAACGTCGTAGGGCGAGAAGAGGTACATGTCCTCGTCCTTCTTCGCCAGCTCGAACGTGATGTCCGGGACGACGACGCCCAGTGAGAGGGTCTTGATGCGGATCTTCTCGTCGGCGTTTTCACGCTTCGTGTCGAGGAAGCGGTTGATGTCCGGGTGGTGCGCGTGGAGGTACACGGCACCGGCGCCCTGGCGGGCACCGAGCTGGTTGGCGTAGGAGAAGCTGTCTTCGAGAAGCTTCATCACGGGGATGACACCGGAGGACTGGTTCTCGATCTGCTTGATCGGCGCGCCGACCTCGCGGATGTTGGTCAACGCGAAGGCCACGCCGCCGCCGCGCTTGGACAGCTGGAGCGCCGAGTTGATGGAGCGCCCGATGGACTCCATGTTGTCTTCGATACGCAGCAGGAAGCAGGAAACCAGCTCGCCGCGCTGCCTCTTGCCGGCATTAAGGAAGGTTGGGGTTGCCGGCTGGAACCGGCCCTCGATGATCTCGTCCACCATGCGGGTGGCTAGTTCCTCATTGCCCCGTGCGAGGTGCATGGCAACCATGCAGACGCGGTCCTCGTAACGCTCCAGGTAGCGCTTGCCGTCGAATGTCTTGAGCGTGTACGAGGTGTAGAACTTGAACGCGCCGAGGAAGGTTTCGAACCGGAATTTCTTCCCGTAGGCACGCTTGTACAGGTCACGGATGAAGTTCATCGTGTACTGGTCGAGGGTTTCCCGCTCGTAGTACTCGTTCTTCACGAGGTAGTCGAGCTTTTCCTCAAGGTCATGGAAGAAGACGGTGTTGTTGTTGACGTGCTGCAGGAAGTACTGGTGCGCGGCTTCCCGGTCGGCCTCGAACTGGATCTCGCCGTTCGGGCCGTACAGATTGAGCATGGCGTTGAGCTCGTGATAGCCCAGGCCCTTGAAACGCTCGGGAAGTGCGGGTGCTTCTGTTTCAGCGACTGTCATGTCCAAAACTCTTCCAATCCTTGGGTTACCCGGTCAACGTCCTCGGACGTGCCCATAAGTTCAAATCTATACAGAACGGGAACACCGCACTTTGCTGCGACGATATCCGCAGCAAGGCAGTAGGTGTCTCCGAAGTTTGTGTTGCCGGCGCCGATCACTCCCCGAAGCAGGCGGCGGTTGTCCGCGACGTTGAGGAACTTGATCACCTGCCTGGGTACTGCTCCCTGGCCGCTGATTCCGCCATAGGTGGGCAGAACCAGCACGAACGGCCTCAGCGCGTGCAGCGTGTCTTCCTTGGTGAGGAGCGGAATACGCGCGGAACGGACGGGCAGTTTGCTGACGAACCGGTGAGTATTGTCCGACGCCGACGAAAAGTAGATAAGCGACGCGTCAGTCTCCAACGGCTCCCCAACTGCCCTTCCGCGGGCACTTCGGATGATGGTTGGTATTGTCATGCCGACTACATCCGCCCTCGCGAATGGGTGAAAGGTGCAGCCCGAACTAGGCTACGGAACTGACCGACCCCTGGGCGAGTTCGTTGATCTTGTCAGGACGGAATCCGGACCAGTGATCCTGGTCGGTGATGACGACGGGCGCCTGCATGTAGCCGAGCGAACGAACCCGCTCCAGCGCCGCAGGATCCTGTGAAATATCGACGCTCTGGTAGGCGATGCCCTTCTTGTCCAGGGCCCGGTAGGTGGCGTTGCACTGTACGCATGCTGGCTTGGTGTAAACCGTGACGGTCATGTCCCTGACTCCCCTTGTGAAGTGCTGTTATTCGGCTAATGTTGGTGAGCTTCATACCGCTCTTCCGACCGTCAAACGGTCGATGCGGAGACTGCCTCGCCAGCAGGTGATTCGATATCTAGATACTACATCTAGTGCAACGTGGCGGCGCCGACCCCAAGATGATGTATTACAAGTATGTCATTTGCTGGTCGATTCGTCCACAGGGAATCCACATGCACGAGGCATCGGAAACCGCTCAAACCCGCGGTTTCAGGCACCCCGGTCCACAGCCTGTGGAGCGCTGTCCACACAGGAAAATCGAGTGCGTGTCGTGTCTGCTCGGCGTGTCGCTGTACCCATCGGGCAGGATCTAACCACACGGAAACGGTCCGGCACGCAATGTGGCAGGTCGAAGCCGAAATGAGGCGTGAGAGGATGTCGACGTGGTCAATCCCGTTCATCTGCGGACCCTGCTTGAGGTCATTCGGCACGGATCCTTTGCGTCCGCCGCCACCCGGCTCGGGTACACAGCATCAGCGGTTTCGCAGCAGATGTCGGCCCTCGAACGGGACACCGGCGTCACTCTCTTCACGCGGTCCGCGCGGAGTGCGATTCCTACGGAGGCCGCCGTCGTAATGTCACGCCACGCTTCGAAGGTGCTGACGGATATCGACACTCTCATGGCGTCAACGGCCAAGGCCGGAGCGGCAGCGACGCAGGAATTGCGGTTGGGTATTTTCCCGAGCCTCGCCACTTTCGCTCTCCCCCGCCTCATTGGCACGCCGCAGTGGAAACAGCTCGGCATCAACCTGAAGGTCTTTGTCGGCGAGCCGGCGCAGACCATTCATGGGCTGCGCACCGGTGGGGAACTCGATCTCGCCCTGGTGTTCCAGGTGGGGCAGGGCGGGCTGGCCTGGCCCTCGTCGGTAAGCCGGCAGTGGATCGGCGATGACAATTTTCGCGTGGTGCTGCCGGCGGCATGGGGAATCGCAGAGGATTCCACGGTCTCGGCCGAGCAGCTGGCGGATATGCCCTGGATCATGCACCACCCCGGCACCTCAGATGCAACGGTCATCGAGAGATTGTTTGCCAGCTGCAACCTGCATCCGCATATCGCGGCGTACTGCGACGATTTCAACGCCAGCCTGGCCATGGCGGCGGCCGGCATGGGCGCTGCGCTAGTGCCCGAGCTTGCCATGCTGAGCTCACCGGAGGGCATCGTTGCGCTGGACGTTCCCGAGATCCGCCTCGCGCGCAGCATCTTCGCCCTGCAGATTGCGGGAAAGCAGACCACCGAGGTGCGCCTCTTCATGGACCAGCTCACCGATGTCCTGAAGGACCGGCAGATCGCCCCGCGGACGAGCAGCCGTCCGGCGTAATCTCCAGCGCATCAGATAATGCAGAAGCGCGGACCGGAAACCGGCCCGCGCTTCAGGTGCTTCTTCCAGCGAGGTAGTTGCTAGGAGACCGAAGCCTCCAGCTGGGAGCGGACAGCCACCGTGGCGTTGACCAGGTTCCGCAGCGACTCCTCGGTCTCGGCGTAGCCGCGGGTCTTCAGGCCGCAGTCCGGGTTCACCCAGAGCTGGCGTGCCGGCACATGCTGGACAGCCTTCTCGAGCAGTTCGACGACCTCTTCCTGGCCGGGAACGCGCGGCGAGTGGATGTCGTAGACGCCCGGACCGACGCCGCGCTTGAAGCCGTGCTCCTCGAGGTCGTGCACAACCTCCATGCGTGAACGGGCCGCTTCAATCGAGGTGACATCGGCGTCAAGCCCGTCGATGGCATCGATGATCGCGCCGAACTCCGAGTAGCACAGGTGGGTGTGGATCTGCGTCTCGGGAGCCGCGGACGACGTCGAAAGCTTGAAGGAGTTGACCGACCATTCGAGGTACTCGGCCTGATCCTCCTTGCGCAGCGGCAGGAGTTCACGCAGCGCCGGCTCATCCACCTGGATTATCTTGATGCCGGCGGCTTCCAGATCGGAGACCTCGTCGCGGAGGGCGAGGGCAACCTGGTTCGCGGTGTCGCCCAGCGGCAGGTCGTCACGGACGAAGGACCACGCGAGGATGGTGACGGGGCCGGTCAGCATGCCCTTGACCGGCTTGTCGGTGAGCGTCTGTGCGAATTCCGTCCACGGAACGGTGATCGGAGCCGGGCGGCTGACGTCACCCCACAGGATGGACGGCCGGGTGCAGCGCGAACCGTATGACTGGACCCAACCGTGAACGGTGACGTCGAAGCCGTCCAGGTTCTCAGCGAAGTACTGGACCATGTCATTGCGCTCCGGCTCACCGTGAACTAGGACATCGAAGCCCAGCTCCTCCTGGAGGTCGATGACGCGCTTGATCTCGTCCTTCATGAGCTGCTCGTACTGCTCGGCGGTCAGGTCACCCTTGTTGGCACGGGCGCGAGCCGAGCGCACCTCGGCGGTCTGCGGGAAGGAACCGATGGTGGTGGTCGGCAGCGCGGGCAGGTTCAGTGCCTCTTCCTGGGCGGCGAGACGCGCAGCGAAGTCACCGCGGGAGAAGTCCGACGGCGAAAGCGCGGCGGCGCGGTCACGCACCTCACTGCGGTTCACACCTGCTGCCCCGGCGCGTGACGCGAGCACCTCATCGGTTGCAGCGATTTCGGCGTCGATGGCTCCCGGGTTGCCGATCGCCCGCGCGAGCGTGACGACCTCGGTCACCTTCTGGTCTGCAAATGCCAGCCAACTGCGCAGCTGTGCGTCGAGCTGCTGCTCGTCCTCGACGTCGTGCGGGACGTGCTGCAGGGACGTAGAGGTGGACACGGCTAGCGCGGGCACGGAAGCTTCCAGTTCGGCCAGCTTGTAGGCGGCGGCCCCGAGGTCGGCCTTCCAGATGTTGTGTCCGTCCACGACGCCGGCGACCAGGATGGTTGATCCGAGGTTTGACAGCTCCTCTGCGGCAGGAACGGCGCCCTTGAAGACGTCGATGTGCAGGGCGTCGATAGCGGTCCCCGCGAGCACCGGCAGCAGCGAACCGAGCGAACCGTACTGGCTGGTGACCAGGATCGCCGGGCGGTTCTGCGCCTCCGTGGCGAGGACTGCGTAGGCACGCTCGACGGCGGCCGCTACCTCACTCTCAGGAAGCGCCTGGTCTGCAACGAGGGCAGGCTCCTCAAGCTGAACCCACTCGACGCCGGCCTCGGCGAGCTTGCCCAGCAGCTCGACGTAGAGCGGAAGCAGGTCGTCCAGGCGGCTGAGCGGGTTGAAGCCGGCAGGCGCCTCGTCGGCAGCCTTGCTGAGCAGCAGGAAGGTGACGGGACCGATCAGGGTCGGCCGCACGGTGTACCCGGCCTTGGCGGCTTCGGCGACGTCGCGCAGAACCCAGTCGTTCGCGAGTGAGAAGGCGGTCTCGGGGCCGATCTCGGGCACGAGGTAGTGGTAGTTCGTGTCAAACCACTTGGTCATTTCGAGCGGCTGGCGCTCCTTGTCACCGCGGGCGAGCGTGAAGTAGGCGTCCAGGCCCAGCGAGCCGTCGCCGTCGTACAGGTCCTTGAAGCGGTCCGACACGGCACCGAAGGTGACGGCGGTGTCCAGCACCTGGTCGTAAAGGGAGAACGACGCCGGGATGGAGTAGTTGCCTGCCTCCAGCCCGAGCTCGCTCAAGCGGGCATAGGAGGCGGCACGCAGCTCGGCGGCGGTGGTCTCCAGCTCTGCGGCTGAAGTGCGGCCGGCCCAGTAGGCCTCGACAGCCTTCTTCAGCTCGCGGCGACGGCCGATGCGCGGGTATCCGACGATGGTGGCTTTCGGGAATGCGGTGGTCATAAGAATGTCCTTTTTCTAGCGGTCGTTAGGTTTGTTAAGCGGTGCGTCCGAGCCCACCCGGAACGGGGGGTCGGCGAAGCTGAAGGTTTTCGAGCACGTCAAGCGCTGCCGCGTGCTCGTTGAAGGTGTACAGGTGGATCCCCGGAGCTCCGGCGTCGAGCGCTGCGTTGGCGAGGTCCACCGTGGCCTGGACACCGATGCGGCGGCGCGCGGCGTCGTCGTCGGCGGCTGCCAGCTTGTCACGCAACTGGTAGTCCATTTCGATGCCGGCAAGCTCGCTCAGGCGGTTGAGCCGTCGCACACTGGTGAGGGGCATGACGCCCGGGATGATGGGAATTTCGACGCCGGCACGACGGGCGGCCGACACCAGTCGCTTGAAGTGGTCGGAGTGGAAAAACACCTGTGTGATTGCGAAATCAGCCCCTGCCGCCTGCTTGGCGAGCAGCGCCTCGATATCGTGGTCGAAGCTCGGTGATTCCGGATGCCTGGTGGCGTATGCAGCGACGCCCACAGCAAGCCGGCCAGCGCATAGATGCGCCGTCCTGCGGCGCTCGGCCTGACGGATGAGGCTCACCAGGTCGCTGGCGTAGGACAGGTCACCCCGACCTACGGTGGGATCTTTCGGGGTGTCCCCGCGGAGTGCCAGAATGCCCCGGACGCCGAGGGTGATGAGCTCGTCGACGAGATCCGTCAGGTATTCGCGGCTGTTTCCCACACAGGTGAGGTGGGCTAGAGGCCGCAGTGAGGTCTCGGCGAGAAGCCTGGAGAGCAGTTCCACGGCGGTGTCCCGGTTGGAGCCGGAGGCGCCATAGGTCACCGAGACATAATCGGGACTGGTCTGCTCAAGTTCACGGATTGTGCGCCAGAGCGCTTCGGCTGCGCTGGTGCTGCGGGGAGGGAAAAGTTCATAGGACAGGGCGGGGTACGGTTCGCAAGCCGGCGGACCCACGGTATGGACGGACTTTGATAGAGGTGACATTCGTATCCTCGGTCGTTAGGACATCCGGTTGCCGCTCGAAACAACACTTAAAAGCAGGCACAACCAGCATGAAATAAGGAAAGGAAGCAGGACAAGACCCAAACACCACGCGGCCGCGCGGCAGGGAACTCCTGCGAAACAAATGTCAGGCCCACATGGGGGCACCCACACTCCCTGCAAAAGGGGAGTCGCTGACCCGTTACGGAAGTAACTTGACGTGAACGTTACGGCACTGCCGAGCCGGCCTTCAACAATGTTGCAGGGGGCTACGCAACATTTCGTCGCGCCCGTCATGAGTACACTCACGAGACTCTCATAAACGGTTGCCATACTGATGAAATGCCACGTTCACTTACCGGCTCGGGGGTACGGACCCGCGCCCGGCAGTTGCTCACCCATGAAAGGGTGCTCCTGGCGATCAAGACCGCCCTCGCCGCGGGCATCGCATGGTGGATCGCGCTGCGGATGCCCGGAGTCGCCGCCCAATACCCGTACTACGCCCCGCTCGGCGCGGTGGCCTGCATGTACCCAACGGTGGCCGGCTCGGCCCGTCAGGGATTCGAGACCCTGATCGGCCTGGCGATGGGGTTTGCACTGGCGTTCCCAATCATCCTCATCGGTGACGTCTCCGTAGTGTCCGTAGCCATCGTCGTCGGCGTCGGGGTACTTGCGGCCGGACTGCCAAGACTTGGTGCGGGCCGTGACTGGATCCCGATCGCCTCGCTGTTCGTCCTGTTGGTAGGCGGCGAGGACCCCCAGGAGTACTCCTTCAGCTATCTCATTCAGATGCTGGTCGGTGTGAGCGTCGGCCTTCTCGTCAACATGCTGGTGTTCCCGCCCCTGCACCTCGACGGCGCCGTCCGCGGTCTCCAGAACTTTCGTGCGCTGCTGGCCCAGCAGCTCTCCGACATGGCCGAAGCAATCAACGAGTCCTGGCCGCCCGAACACGAGGAATGGGCGGAACGCGAGAGCAAACTGTCCCGGCTCGGCCAAGAGGTCCGGTCCGCCGTCCAGCTCGCGGACAACAGCAGGCGTGGGAATCCACGACGGCGGCGCCACAAGCGCGACCTCGCTGCGGACTATCACTGGCTGCAGGCCATGGAGCGAATCGCCTTTTACGTTCAGGACATGACCGAGGTGCTGGCCGGCGTCATCTGGCACACCCCGGAGTCCACTCCCCTGCCCCCTGCCCTGGTACAGCCCCTCGGCGATGCGATCGCCCGCACCGCCGCAGCCATCGAAGAGTGGGATCCGGAAAGCTCCACCATGACAGAGGCTGAGGAGGCCGTTGAACACCTCCTCCAGCAGATAAACATGCAGGCAGCGGAAGGGCGTGTCCAGGCAACGGCGGCGCTCGGTATGGATCTGCGACGGATCCTGCTGACGGTGCGTTCTGAATCCGGACCCACCTACGATGGCACCGCCGACAGTCCCGAGGACCGGTTGGTTTAGGCTTCGTCCTCCGGGTCAATCCGGACGGCGCTTTCGACGATTCCCATGTCGCTCAACTGCTCGGACATGCCTGCACCGTCCCTCGCGTAGATCCACGGGATGCCGGGTGTGGAACCGGAGGGATTGGCCTTGGACCTACCGCCGGCCAGTACTGCCTCGCTCGCGGAGAGCTGCCGGATGGCAATCGCCCGGACGTTTCCCGGATGGTTCCGTGCGAACTCCGCATAGATTGCCTCGTCATGCTGGCCGTCGTCGCCGATCAGCAGCCACTTCACGGAGGGGAATTCTTCGGCAAGCCGCTCCAGCGAGGAACGCTTGTGCTCCCGGCCGCTGCGGAACCAGCGGTCGCGGGTTGGACCCCAGTCGGTGAGCAGCTTGGGCCCGGCGGGGTAGAGATTCCTCGACAGGAAGCGGGTCAGCGCAGGCGCCACATTCCAGGCGCCGGTGGACAGGTACAGCACCGGCGCTGAAGGATGCTTCCGGACAATTCTCTCCATGAGAACCGACATGCCGGGAGTGGGCGTGCGCGCATGCTCGTCCAGGACGAATGTGTTCCAGGCCGCGAGGAAGGGCCGTGGCAGTGCTGTCACCATCACGGTGTCGTCGATGTCGGACACAACTCCGAAGGTTACGGTGTCCTCGACGACCCTAACGGGAGCATCCGCCACCACGGAGTCCCCGGACTTGATCCGGATGGTATGCCAACCGGGCTCCAGCGAAGCTTCGACACGAACGTCGATCACGCCGCCCCGGTCCGCATGCACGACGGCGCTTGTTCCGTCGAACTCCAAAGTCACCTCGGCGTAGCGCACCGGCGCACTGACGAAGTTACGCCAGCCACGAAGCCCTTCCTTGAGGGGCTTCATCATCTCCTTGCCTTCGAGCGGCTTGAGGTCCCGCGGGTTGGACAGAACCACCCGTCCCAGGATCCGGACCCACTTGGTGGTTCCGTAGCCGGTGTAAGGAATGATTGTCTCGACACGGCCGCGCTGGTGTGCGATGCGTGTCTGCGCTGCGTGCCACGTGTCGCCGATCTTCAGGCCGAGATGTGTTCGCTCCCGGATCTCATCCTGGTGTGGCGGCAGCGGCGGAGGCGCGGACTGTACGTTCTCGGACGGAGCCGTGTCAGCTGGAGGTGCACTGAGTGCTTCGGCTGGTGCTCCGTCAGATGGTGCCTGCTCGGAAGGTGCCTGGTCGGTTGCCATGCCTTTAGTCTTGCATGATCGAACCGCGTTGCCACAGGTCAGTGGGATGCCGGCGCGCGATCATAGCTAACGCAAAAGGCCTAGGCCGTGGCTTCGGCGTGCTGCTCGGCAGGTTTCCACACGGTCACCGTCTTGTGGCCGGGATGGAGGAAGGTGTGGTTCCGGGAGGTGACTGTTTCTGCGGTCTTGGTCTCGACGATCCAGGTTCTCCGGCACTGGCGGCACCGCATCTGTCCACTCATGATTCCCCACATTTCGATTGTCTTCAGGTTGCCGAGACCAGTCTGAACCTGTCTACTCAAAGCTTCAAGGGTTTTCGTCGATCAAATGGATTTATTTCTGAAGGTGACATCGCCGCTTCGTTTCGTACCGGCGTCGTCGTTTCCGGGCTCCGCCCGTGAAAAGATCGGAGGGTGGCCGAACGACTGATGCTTCTGGATACTCCGTCCCTGTACTTCCGTGCCTTCTACGGGCTGCCCGACAGCCTCAAAGCACCCAGTGGGATGCCGGTCAACGCCGTCCGCGGGTTGCTGGACATGATCGCCCGCCTGGCGACAGACTACGAGCCAACGCACCTCGTGGCGTGTTGGGACGATGACTGGCGGCCCGCGTGGCGGGTAGACCTCATCCCCAGCTACAAGGAACATCGGGTGGCCAGGAAGGTTCAGGGAGGCCCGGATGTAGAGGAGACGCCAGAGGGCCTGGTTGCTCAACTCCCCCTTATCCGCGAGGTCCTTACCGCGCTCAACCTGCCGATCATTGGAGCGGCGGATCACGAGGCGGATGACGTCATCGGCAGCCTTGCCAGTCAGGCCACCTCGCCAGTGGATATCGTGACCGGTGATCGGGATCTGTTCCAGCTGGTCGACGACGGCACGGCCGTTCGCGTTCTCTACACCGCCAGGGGAATGAGCAAGCTAGAAGCGGTGACCGATGTGACGGTGGTAGGCAAGTACGGTGTACTTCCCGGCCAGTACTCCGACTTTGCCGCGCTGAGGGGTGACACCTCCGACGGACTCCCCGGGGTCTCCGGCATCGGTGACAAGACAGCGGCCAGCCTGCTCAGGGAATTCATTGATCTTGACGGGATCATCGAGGCAAGCAAGGATCCGTCCAGCGCCATGTCTGCGTCGGTACGCCAGAAACTGACAGCTGCTGCCGATTATCTGGCTGTCGCCCCTACGGTCGTGGGCGTGGTCCTGGACCTGGACCTCGGTACTTTCGACTCACGGATCCAGCCGCTTGATGCCGGGCAGGAGGAGACACTGAAGAAACTGGCCACCGAATGGAACCTCGGTGGCGCGGCGGACCGTGTGCTCAAGGCGTATGCCGCCCGGGGTTAGCCCGATCTCCGTTCCCTGAGCGCACGGCCCATGCGCTGGATGGCTTCGGTAAGGATCTCGGGATGGGTGGCGTAGTTGATCCGCGCGTGGCCCGCTCCCCCATGTCCGAACACATGCCCCGAACTCAGGGCGACGCGGGCGTGATCGAGGAAAAACCGTGCCGGTCCGGCAACCTCGGGAACGACGTCGGGATCACCGCTTGATGAGGGCTCGTCCAGGTTCAGCGCACGGAAGTCGAGCCACGCCAGATATGTCCCTTCCGGGCGTCGCAGCGATATCTCGGGGAGATGCTCGGCGACCAACCGGTGGAGAAGATTGCGATTGTCATCAAGTCCGGCCAGCAGGGCGTCAAGCCAGGAACCTCCCTCCCGGAAGGCAGCCGCGTGTGCTAGGACGCCGAGGTGGCTTGGACCGTGACTGACTTCTTCCGGAAGCCGGGCGAGGTCGGATGCCGCTGCCCGTCCGGCGACAAGGAGCGCCGCTTTCAGACCTGCAAGGTTCCAGGCCTTTGAGGCGGAAGTCAGCACAAAGGCGTCATCGCTTCCCTCAACGCTGAGGTAGGGCGTGAAGCGGGCGCCGGAGAGCACGAGCGGCCCGTGGATCTCATCCGAGATGACCCGTACGCCGTAACGGCGGGCAAGGACCGAGAGCTCTTCGAGCTCCTGCCGGGTGTGGACCACACCGGTGGGATTGTGCGGGTTGCTCAGCAGGAACACGGGGCGCTCCGACCGGGCCCGTGCCTGCTGGAACGCGCGATCGAGGCCGTCCAGGTCCAGGCGGTCATCGCCGCCAAGCGGCGCTTGGAAGATGGTCCGGTCGGCATGGGTGACGAAAGCGAAGAACGGTGCGTAGACGGGAGGAGTAATCACAACCACGTCTCCCGGGTTCGTGATCAGCCGCAGCGTCTCAACAATGCCCATCATGACGTCGGGGACGAGGGCCGTCCGGTGGAGTCCGACGTCGTCCCAGCCCCAACGGTCGGCCGCAAAGCCGCGGAACGCCTCTGCGTAGTCATCCCCCGCCGGGTAGCCGGTGTCACCACGGTCTATCGCCTGCTGCAACGTGGCATGGATGGGTGGTGCCAGTGGAACGTCCATCTCAGCGACCCACAGTGGGAGAACATCGGCCGGGTATTGTCGCCACTTGATGCTCGTCCGTTGTTGCAGCTGTTCCAGGGTGAGTTCGGTGAGCGGGTTCATGAGGTCAATCTAAACAAAAATGCCCCGCCGTGAGGCGAGGCACTTGATATTGAGATTTTGGTGGAGCTGAGTGGACTCGAACCCCGCTGTGAAAAGCATCATGACATCTGCGGAGTTAGGCGTCGGGCCGGCTGCTCGTTGTCGCACCACGAACCCCCGCCATCTCTTCCATCATCGACTCGGTGTGACGCATAACGAGCGATGCAGCCACCAGCGCGGCGGAGAACGCCACGAACGCGGCGATTAGGAATTGGTGAATGATCGTTACCATGACGGCCAGGATCGTACCGTCGACAAGCGTCGTGGTGCCGAAGTTCCCAACGATTTGCCGGCTGAAGACGACTAGGAGCACCGCTATCATCCCAAGTGCGATTCCAACCCGCATTGTCTTCCTGGACATGCTCGACGCTTCCATGTGATCCCCCGCCTTATCCAACCACCGCATACTGGCCGTCGAGTTCCTCGGCCAGATGCTCCAGGTCCCAGGTTGTCGGTTCACCATTAGCGACGTCGGTGACGTCGACCACCAACCAGTTACGACCGCGGACGAGGTGCACTTCGCCCTGGTGCGAGTCGGCCCAGATGTCGAAGCTCTGCTGTAGCGACTCCTCGTCCGAGTAGAGGTCCACCTGGACGTTTTCGGAGCACAGTCTTTGCTCAGAGGTCAGAGGGACGCCATCTCCCATGGGAACGATTGGATCGCCCGCTGGGTTGTCCTCACACTCGAGCACCGCGTCAACGGCGTTGTACGCCTCGTCAATAGAGTCGAAGGCTGGCCGGCTTCCGGCTTCCTGCTGCATCCAGCGACTGACTGCGCTGGCGCCATCTCCCCGGGCAGGCAGCAAAGTGGTGTTCGTCATTGCAGTCCCCCATCTACAACATCGCGTCCTATCACTCTGCACGCCTCGACGCCGTTATGTCACCCCTCGAAGCACTTTGAGAAGGCCTGGTTGTGCAACTGTTACCCAAGCTCAGGGTTTCTGGGCGAAAAAAATCCGCTGAAACCGGGCTGCTTCCCTTTGTTCCAGCGGATTATTTGGTGGAGCTGAGGGGACTCGAACCCCTGACCCCCTGCATGCCATGCAGGTGCGCTACCAGCTGCGCCACAGCCCCAAACTCGCTTGCCCCGCCCTGACCGGCCGAAGCAACTTGTCCAGTTTAGACAATTTTCCGGCCCCCGCAAAATCGGCGCGGTTAGGCCGCTTCAGCCCTCCAACGGGGTGGACGGCATGGACGCCAAACCGACGTTGTGCTCGGTTAATTGCCATCTCAGCGGCACCGGCGACGAGGACGGATTCAGCTCTTCGAGCACCGACCAGTGACAGTTCGCCACGCCCGCCAGTGACCCCCACAGCTCCGGCGGAATGCCCATCAGAGCGGCAACCCCGGCTCGAATGGCTCCACCATGGCTGACCACCACGAGGGTCTGGCCCGGCCGCAGTTCGGCAACCGCGTCAAGCGTTCCAGCTTTCATTCGCTCCCCCACCTGAAGCCGGCTCTCTCCCCCGCCGGCGGTGACGCGAGGATCGCCCTCATGCCAGGCCTGCTGGTCTTCCGGGAACCTGCGGCCGATCTCGGCGAAGGCAAGACCCTGCCAGCGGCCGGCGTAGGTCTCCCGGAACCGCGCGTCAGTGCCGGGGGTGACCCCGGTGGCTACGCACAGCGCGGCAGCGGTTTCCCGCGCCCGCTCAAGGTCCGACGAGACAATGAGCGACGGCCACAGGTGCTTCAACTCGTAAGCAGCCTGCGTGGCCTGTTGCCTTCCGAGATCGTCGAGGGCAATGTCTTCCTGGCCCTGGAACAGGCCGCGCGCATTCCACTCGGTCCGCCCGTGCCGCCAGAATACGATCCTGCGGCCCTCCGGCGCGGAGTCACCCGCCGCGCTGTCGACGGCGCGTGGACTCACTCGGCGTCGGCAGGCGCTGTGTCGGCAGCTGCCGCGTCAGCAGACCCATTGCCGGGGGCCGCAGGGTTTGCGCCGTCCTCCAACTGGAGATCCACCTTGGGGCAGTCGCCCCACAACCGCTCCAGGGCGTAGAAGACGCGGTCCTCCTGGTGCTGGACGTGGATGACCACCTCTGCGTAGTCAAGCAGCACCCAACGGCCTTCGCTCCGGCCCTCGCGCCGAACGGGCTTCAGATCCTGCTTGGAGAGTTCTTCCTCAATGCCGTCGACAATCGCGTTGACTTGCCTTTCGCTGGGGGCCGAGGCCACGAGGAAGACATCAGTGATCGCGAGGCGTTCACTGACATCCATGGCCACGATGTCCTGTGCAATCTTGTCCGTTGCCGCACGTGCTGCGGTGCGGGCAATCGCAATGGACGATTCCGATGCGCTCACTAATCTCCTAGGGTGTGGTCAGCGGCTAAACGCCGCTGACAATCATCATGATTCCGGTAATGAGCGCGAGTGCGCCCAAACCAACTACCGAATACTGCACTATCCGCGTGCGCTGAACGCGAGCCAGGCCCGCGGTCATGGCGTCAAGGGGATCCAGTCCGTGGGCGCTGCGCGCACGGATGGGGGTAACGCCGTCGGACGCCGCCCGCTGGAGCGCCACTGCAGGCGCCGATGGACCCTGCGAAGGGCTGCTCGAGGCGGGCGGCGTCTTGGTCACGACAGGAATATGGGAGGTTGACGGCGCCGCAGCGTCCGGGCTCTCCTCCAGGGGGCGAATGAACTCCACCGGTGAGACGATCGAAAGGTTGTGCGCCGTCGTCGGGTCATTGAGTAGCGGCTTGCGCTGACGGTTTTCCTGCGTGAGCTGCTGAATCTTCTGCGCACGTGTATTGAGCACGGCTGCCCGCTCGGCAAGCGCCTTCTGCTGGGCAAGGATATCCAGGTCCACCGAGAAGGGGTCTTCCTTGGCGGCTGCTTCCATCACCGCGACCTGATTCTTCGCCTGGTTGATGATTGCTTCACGGGCTGCCAGCGCCTGCTCCACCGTCATCTCGCCTCGATGGGCAGTCTCTGCCTGGCC
Source organism: Arthrobacter sp. TJ-170 (assembly GCF_058269305.1). Taxonomy (NCBI): domain Bacteria; kingdom Bacillati; phylum Actinomycetota; class Actinomycetes; order Micrococcales; family Micrococcaceae; genus Arthrobacter; species Arthrobacter sp. TJ-170. The sequence goes on from NZ_JBZCNL010000008.1 coordinate 26,494, forward strand.
GTCATGGTCGGGTGTCACTGCACCTTCGTTCTGCAGCGCCTTTTCCCGGGCGGCCTGCTGCTGAAGACGAAGCTGCCGCCGAGTTGGAACGCTGGAGGGCAGCTCAGCCGGCTGGTCCGCCAGCGCACGATAGTTGCGGAGCATCTCCCGGTCGCGGGCACGGACCTGCGACACACGTTCCGTTGAAGCAGCCGACGACGGCGCGTCCAACGGTGCATCGGCCGCCCGCCGGCTGCGCCGCTCGCGGGTCGGCGCAGGCTCAAGGCTGGCGACCGCCGGTTTGGTGAGTCTCGCAAGCGGTTGGTGTCCGGACCCTATGGAAGCCTCGGACCCTTCAAGGGACGGCATTTGATGATCCGCGCCAGAAGTCGCGCGCGCGTGCCGGAGTGACCTCCGGCTCTGTGCGGACTCGTGACCGTTACTCATTACTTCTTCACCCAGTGGTTGTCATGTTGTTGTGGACACTTCAGGTTGGACCGGCGTTCCCGTGTTGGGCCTGCCCTTCCGGTAGAGCCCATGCTTGGCGATGTACTGCACAACCCCATCCGGAACGAGATACCAGACCGGTTCATCATCGGACACCCGCCGCCGGCAGTCCGTCGAGGAGATCGCCATCGCCGGCACCTCCATCAGGCTGACGTCCTTGCGCTGGGTACTCAGTTCATGCCCCGGCCTCGTGACCCCGACAAAATGTGCAAGCGACCACAGCTCATCAACGTTCTTCCATGACAGGATCTGCGCCATGGCGTCCGCGCCGGTGATGAAGAACAGCTCCGCCTCCGGACGGGTTGCGTGCAAGTCGCGGAGGGTGTCGATCGTGTAAGTCGGGCCCGGACGGTCGATATCCACCCTGCTCACCGTGAACCGCGGATTCGATGCCGTGGCCACCACGGTCATGAGGTAGCGGTGCTCAGCCGGGCTGACTTCCTTGACGTTCTTCTGCCACGGCTGGCCGGTAGGGACAAACACCACTTCGTCCAGATCGAACGCCGCGGCTACCTCACTGGCCGCAACGAGGTGACCGTGGTGGATCGGATCGAAAGTTCCACCCATCACCCCCAGACGCCAGCGGGCTGAACCGCCGGAGCTCAAAGCGCTCAGGTGAATCCCCTGCTCGGTAATGGACTTGGGAGGAGCGCTCAAGGAGATCAGAGCCGGGAAGCTTCGCCGTGATCGTGCTTGTTCGGGTGCTGACGATGCGGATCCGCGTGCTCCGGAACCGCCTCATGGCGGTGCCCCAAACTGGTGAACGCGATGGTGGCGAACATCAGCACCAGCAGTGCTCCCATGATGAGGGCACCGTACGCAATGGCAGGCATAGGGAGCTCAGCGTGGTGTTCAGCAGCTTCGCCTGCAACCACTGCAACGTTGAGGATCTGGGTCAGCATTCTTCTCCCCTTGGGAACGAGGTGTCCGCACGCCGGCCGGGCACGGATCGAGGCGTAATTCAGTACAGTTTCCGTACTATCCTACGCGCTAACGGCATACCGCTCGAACTGCGCGTCAGGCGCAGCGCGCCCGAGCCGCCCGTCAGCGACTTACCGCCGAATTTGCCCGTCGCCCTGGATGATCCACTTCGTGGTGGTGAGTTCGCGCAGACCCATCGGGCCGCGCGCGTGCATCTTCTGCGTGGAGATACCCACCTCCGCACCCAGGCCCAGTTCGCCGCCGTCCGTGAAGCGGGTGGAGGCGTTCACAATGACCGCGGCTGAATCCACACCGGCGATGAACTGTTCGGATCGTGCCAAATTATTGGTGATGATTGCTTCAGTGTGACCGGTGCTCCAGGTCCTGATGTGTTCCAGGGCTTCGTCCACCGTGTCCACCATGGCCACCGCAATATCCAGGTCCATGTACTCACGTGCCCAGTCGTCGTCGTTCGCCGGCTCCGCCGTGACGCCCTCCGGAAGGATGGCCTGGACCCGGCTGTCCGCGTGGATCCGGACGCCGGCCCGGGACAGTGCTTCCAGGACGGCGGGGGCTGCCTTGGCCTCTCTGTGGACAAGAAGGGTTTCAACCGTGTTGCACACGCTGGGCCGCTGGGTCTTCGCATTGAGCAGGATGTCAACAGCCATCTCCTCGTCCGCGCTCTCGTCGAGGTAGATATGGACGTTGCCCTCGCCGGTCTCGATGACGGGCACCGCGGCATTCTTGACGACGGTCTGGATGAGGTCGTGGCCGCCGCGGGGAATGAGGACATCCACCCGGCCGCGGGCCTTCATCAGGACGTTGGCTCCCTCGCGGCCGAACTCGTCGACGGTCTGTACGGCGTCGGCCGGCAAACCAGTGCGGTCGAGGGAGTCGCGGATGATGCCAAGCAGCGCGGCATTGGTATGCGCGGCTGCGCTTCCCCCGCGGAGGATGACGGCGTTGCCGCTCTTGAGCGCGAGGCCGGCGATGTCCACCGTGACGTTGGGACGCGCCTCATAGATGGCCGCGACCACGCCGAGGGGGACGTGCACTTGCCGGAGGCGGACGCCGTTGGGCAGCGTCTGGCCCCGTTCTACCGTTCCCACCGGATCGGGCAGCCCCGCAAGGTTCTCGAGCGCTTCAGCCAGCCCGGCGATGCGCTCTTCGCTCAGGCTGAGCCGGTCCAGCAGCGCCTTGGACGTGCCGTTGGCGCGCCCGGCCTCGAGGTCCTGCTGGTTGGCACGCAGGATCACGGCCTGTTTGGCAACCAGTGCCTCGCCGATCGCCACGAGCGCCTTGTCTTTATGGGAGCGATTGGCCCGGGCAATGATCCGGGAGGCGGTGCGGGCACGGTCCGCGATGGCGTGCACAGCCTGCTCGACGTTCACCGGTGTGGCCGGCTGCTCGCCGTCTGCAGGGTCGGTGGTGGTCTGGTGGGCAGTCTGCTGTGTAGTCACGTCAGTCATCCCTCCAGTCTAACGAGGGCGTCCACACAACCCCAGCCGGGGTCAGTCAGAGGTGACGGCGTTCAGGACCACCAGGTCATTGACGTGAACCACCGAGCGCTCGTATTCGCGGCCGAGCTCCCTTGAGAGCTCGCCGGTGGACCTGCCCAGCATCCGGGGCAGTTCGAATGAGCTGTAGTTCACGAGCCCCCGGGCGATCACCGTGCCTGCGCGGTCCACCATCTCGACCGGGTCGCCGGCCTCGAACTCGCCGCCGACTGACACGATCCCTGCCGGCAGGAGCGAACGCCGCCGCTGCCCCACAGCCTTCGCCGCGCCGTCGTCGAGAGTCAGCGTGCCCTGAATGCGGGCCAGATGAGCCAGCCACAGCAGACGGATCGGCTGGCGGCGGCCGTTCGTGGTGAACCAGGTGCCGACGTCCTCACCCGCGAGGGCGCGTCGCGCGTTCTCCGTAGAAGTGACCAGAGCGGGAATGCCGGAGGAAGCAGCGATGGTCGCGGCTTCAACTTTCGTAACCATGCCGCCGGTTCCGACGCCGGCCTTCCCCGTCCGGCCGATGCTCACGCCCTCAAGGTCCTCGGGTCCGCGGACTTCCGGGATGCGCTTTGCTCCCGCCTTGGGCGGACCGTCGTACAGGGAGTCGACGTCGGAGAGCAGGACGAGCGCGTCGGCCTTCACCAGGTGCGCCACCAGGGCGGCGAGGCGGTCATTGTCGCCGAAGCGGATTTCGGAGCTGGCTACCGTGTCGTTCTCGTTGACAATCGGGACCACACCGAAGTTCAGCAGCCGTTCCATTGCACGGTGGGCATTTGCGTAGTGGCTTCGCCGCATCAGGTCATCGAGGGTTAGCAGAACCTGGCTGACCGTGACGCCGTGAGCACCGAACGCGTGGGTGTAGCGGGCCATAAGCAGCCCCTGTCCCACGCTGGCAGCTGCCTGCTGGGACGAGAGCTGGTTGGGCCGCCGCGCAAGGCCCAGCGGAGCCAGGCCGGCTGCGATCGCGCCGGAAGAAACGAGGATGACCTCGGTGCCTTCGTTGTGGCGGGCAGCCAGCACATCGGATAGAGCGAATAGCGCTTCGTCGGAGAGTCCTCCGGAGAGTGACGTGAGAGAGGACGAACCTACCTTGACAACAATTCTCTTGGCTTTCGCCAGTCCGGAACGGGTCTTGAGTGGGCGCTTTACGGTCATCTATTCCTTCTGTCGGTTTCTATTGTCTAAGGTCAGGCGGTGTGTCAGGCTCCGTCGTCAGGGTCGCCATCAGCGCCGCCGTCACTACCCGCGGGCTTGGGGCCGGAGTTCTTGTAGTTGACAGACTCAGTCCAGATGCCGGCCTTCCTCTCCGCCTCGAGCTCAGCGCGCGCGGCAGCCCGGGCGTCCTTACGGGTCTGGTGATCCTCACGCTTCTGGTCACGTGTGGGACGCACAAACTCCGCGAGACGGATGTCGGTGCCGCGGGGTGATGCCAAAAGTTCAGCACCCCCCATCATGGTGGGCTCCCAGTCAAAGACGACGCCGTCGCCTTCGCCGATCACCACGGTGTCGCCGGGCTTGGCACCGCTCTTAAAGAGCTGTTCCTCAACACCCAACTTAGCGAGCCGATCGGCAAGGTAGCCAACGGCCTCGTCATTTGTGAAGTCGGTCTGCTTGACCCAGCGCTCAGGCTTCTCTCCCAGGACACGGAAGAGCGGTTCGAGGTTCTTTTCCTCTCGCCGGATCACGAATCCCTTTTCGTTGACTGCACGGGGGCGGAGGACCGCGGGCGTGACAACCGGCGGCGCGGACTCGAGCTTCACACGGGCATCGCGCACAATCTCGGCCATGGCGAATCCGAGCTGCCGGAGCCCTTCATGGCTCGCAGCGGACACCTCGAACACCCGGTACCCGCGGGATTCGAGTTCAGGGCGCACAAACTCGGCCATGTCGCGACCGTCAGGCACGTCGACCTTGTTCAGAGCCACGAGGCGGGGACGCTGGTTGAGGGGCACAACCTCGCCGCCGGGACCGGCGTAACTCATATCGACGGCGTAGCGATCAAGTTCACTTTCGATGATCTCGAGATCCCGCAGGGGGTCCCTGTCAGTCTCAAGCGCGGCGCAGTCCAGCACGTGCACGAGGGCGGCGCAACGCTCGACGTGGCGGAGGAAGTCGTGTCCCAGACCCCTGCCTTCGCTTGCTCCCTCGATGAGTCCGGGAACATCGGCGATGGTGAAGCGGACGTCGCCGGCCTCCACGACGCCCAGGTTCGGGCGAAGGGTAGTGAAGGGGTAATCCGCGATCTTCGGCCGGGCAGCGGACATGGCAGCGATCAGGCTGGACTTGCCCGCCGACGGGAATCCGACAAGTGCGATGTCAGCGATCGACTTCAGTTCCAGGACGACGTCACGGGCATCACCCGGAATGCCCAGGAGTGCAAAACCGGGGGCCTTGCGCTTCTGCGACGACAGCGACGAGTTGCCCAGGCCGCCCTGTCCCCCGGCTGCGGCGACGAACTCGGTCCCCTCGCCGACCAGGTCAGCGAGCACCTCGCCGTCACGCGTCTTGACGACCGTGCCGTCCGGAACGGGAAGGATAAGCGTTTCGCCCTTACGGCCCTCACGCCAGTCGCCCATACCGTTTCCACCGTTGGTGGCGTGCCGGTGCGGGGCGTGGTGATAGTCCAGGAGGGTGGTTGTCTGCGGGTCGACGCGCAGGATGACGGCTCCGCCGTCACCGCCGTTTCCGCCGTCGGGCCCGCCCAGCGGCTTGAATTTTTCCCGCTTGACCGAGACGCACCCGTGTCCGCCGGTGCCGCCCGAGACGTGCAGAACTACCCGGTCAACGAAGCTTGCCACGGTGTACTCCTCTTGAGAATCTCACATCAATGCCGATTTTATCCGGCTTAAAAGAAAGTGGGGTGAGCCGGTCTGGCTCACCCCACCCTAGTGCTTTTGTATAACGCTGCTATGGTGTGCGGTTGCGAGTACTACTCGGCAGCCGCACCCACGATGTTCACAACACGACGCCCGCGGCGGGTGCCAAATTCAACGGCACCGGCTTCCAGCGCGAAAAGCGTGTCATCGCCGCCACGGCCAACGTTGGCGCCGGGGTGGAAGTGGGTTCCGCGCTGGCGGACGATGATTTCGCCTGCCTTGACGACCTGTCCGCCGAAGCGCTTCACGCCGAGGTACTGGGCGTTGGAGTCGCGACCGTTGCGAGTGGAACTCGCACCCTTCTTATGTGCCATCTGTTATGCCTGCCTTTTTCTGAAACAGAATCTATGGATCGAGTAACCGGTGAGGGCTACTTGATGCCCGTGATCTTGACCTTGGTGAGCTCTGAACGGTGACCCTGGCGCTTCTTGTATCCGGTCTTGTTCTTGAACTTCTGGATAACAATCTTCGGGCCCCGAAGATTCTCAACGATTTCGGCAGTGACAGTTACCTTTGCCAGGTCCTGTGCTGCTGAAGTCACCTTGTCGCCGTCTACCAGAAGGAGAGCAGGCAGCTGGAAGCTGCTGCCGGCCTCACCGGGGACGCGGTCAAGGGTAACGAGGTCTCCCACGGAAACCTTTTCTTGGCGGCCGCCTGCGCGGACAATCGCGTACACCACTTGGGAACTCACTTCTCTCGACGATCTAACTGTTTGCATACTGTTCCGGGACCATACGCTGTTGATAGCGCAGCCGGAGGGGTGCTTGTGCACTCACGGCACAGTCACGCCCCAAAATAGTCATACGAGGGCGCAGCACCGAAGATCAAGATTACGGCAATTTCGCGGATTCCCGCAAATCAAGGCGAGTCGGCGCGTCGAAGAACTCATGCTCGTACCAGGCCGAGGCTTCGAAAGCGTCGATCATCGCCGCTTTGTCTGCGGTCGATGCACGGGCGAAAGCGGCGTCTGCGAAGGCAATCGCACGCGCAGTGGCCTCAGCGAACGCGGGATCGGCGTACGTCCGAATCCATTCAGCGTAGGGGTGCTCCGTACTGGCTCCCGAGTCGCTCCACTGTGCGTGGAGGGCGGTGCCGACGTGCGCGTAGAGCCAGAAGCACGGCAGTACCGCCGCCACGAGGACCGCGTAGCCGGCGTTGGCGGAGGCTGCCAAAAGGTGGTCCACGTACGCTTTGGTCACCGGACCCTGCTTCGTCGGCAATTCCCGCCCGGAGAGCCACGTCCGATGGAGTTCGGACTCCACCTCAAGGCAGTTCAGCGCGGAGCCTGCCCAGAAGAGCTGTTCAGCTTCGGTGGGTGCAAGGGAGCTGGCCCTGGAGAGCACGCGGGAGTAATCCCTCAGGTAAAGAGCATCCTGTGCCAGGTAGTAGGCGAATTGATCGTCGGGCAGGGTCCCGTCCCCGAGAGCACTCACGAAGCCCAGCGTGTCGATTGCTGAACGATGGCGGGAAGTGAGCTCCCACACCTGCTCACTGAAGGGGCGCGTGTCCTGCGCGGTCCCCGGAGTGTTCGAAGTCCGGGCCGGCACGAACTCGTGGAAGTGGTGGATCGGCCCGTTGCCCTCCCCTACGTTGAGTTCATCCGCGCGTTCGAGCGCGCCCCGAAGCCATCTCTTCACGATGAGCAGTGACTGGTGCCAGTCCCGGGTTTGCACCTGGACTGTAGCCAGTGCCGCGGACAGCGAGCAGCCGGTGCCGTGCGTGTTCCGCGTGTTGATGCGGGTGCCGCCCACCACAGTGACGGTGCTGCCGTCGGCGGACGGGCCAACGAGCGCATCGGGGCACGCCGAGTCGCCAGACTCATCCCCCGCCCCGCTCTCGAGGTGACCTCCCTTGACCAGCACCGAGGTGCCTGCGGACGCTGCGAGGCGTTTACCCTGCTCCAGGGCAGCTTCCCAGCTCGCGGCAACCGGCTCGTTCAGCAGGACTGCGAGCTCGGGCAGGTTGGGAGTCACGAGGTCCGCCAGCGGCACCAGGGCGCGCAGCTCGTCTTCGGCATCCGGAGCCAGAAGCCGGTCCCCGCTCGTTGCCACCATGACCGGGTCGAGGACGACGACGGCGCCGGACGCCCGCGGCAGCCACCGGCGAACCGTCCGGATGGTCTCCACGTCACCGAGCATGCCGATCTTCACCGCGTCGATGGCAACATCGTCGCTGACAGCGGTCAGCTGCTCTTCCAGGAAGGCCGGCGGCGGGGTGTGCACGCTGCGCACTCCCCGGGTGTTCTGGGCGACGAGTGAGGTAACAACGGCCATGCCGTACCCGCCCTGCGCGCCAATGCTTTTCAGGTCCGCCTGAATGCCGGCGCCTCCGGTGGGGTCAGTACCGGCTATGCTCAGCACGCGCGGAATGATCCGCACCCGAGCTACCGCCGACAATGGTTCGTTGTGTTCTACAGGTTCCACGAGCGTGCGAATACTCATCCGCGACATCCCTCCGCTAGGCCAAAGGCCGCCTGTCCGGCGGCCATCTCTAGATCAGGTTCAACGCGTTTCATCTCAGCCCGGACCGGGCACCGCGTGTCACTACGTCCCAGCCTACCCTGCGGTGCGGGCGCGGGTCATGGAAGACCACAGGCATAACGAAACACGCCGCTCCCTGGTGGGGGGAACGGCGTGTTCTGCGCATTAGAGGAAGACCTAGAGCTCTGAGGCGGGGACTCCGACTCCGAGGATCATCGGCTCTTCCGACTGCTGTGTCTTCGGTGCAGGCTTCCCGGCCCGCGCAACGTACTGCGTTCCGGTTGACGGCGCGCTGGCCTCACCGGCGGCTCTTTCGATCGTGGCGTTCGCGGCCGAGCCCTGCGCGCTGCTGGCAGCACGGTGCCGCCGGGCACGACGCCCGGACGAGGGCGCCGCACCGTCCGCTGCGGCGACGTTCTGCTTCGCCGCGTCCGGACCGGAGGTAGCTTCCCTTACGGGATCGACGGGCACGCCGTCGACCTTCACAGGCTCCTCCGGGGCCGGAGCGGCGGGCTCAGTCTCATCGCCGGCCGGGAAGCGGTCGAAGGCCTCCGTCAGGCTTTCCAGAGTCAGCCGCGGCTCCGGTCGAATCGAAACGGGTGCGTTTTCCGCGCGCGGCAGGACCACCTGCTCGCCGTTAATCGTCAACACCGCGCCGGGCGCCAGCGCTTCACCCATCGGGTGGTTCTCGAGCTCGTGATCGTGCTCATGCGCGGCGTGGGTAGCGGCGGCAATATTCGCGAGGGCTGCCCGGGCAGCTTCAGCGCGGGCCTGGCGTTCAGCGTCGTCGGGCTTCTGTTCCGGCGCGGGAACGTGTTCCTCCACCGGCTGGCTCTTCGCCCGCCGCTTGCGCTCGCTGCGGGACATCTTCTCCTGCCGCAGGTGCTGCTGGTGGTTCTCCGGCGAAACGACGTGCCTGCGGTGCTCCACCGGCTCCTCGTGGGTGACGACGCCGCGACCGCCACAGTGCTCGCAATTCTCGCCGAACACCTCAAGCAAGCCGGTTCCCATGCGCTTACGCGTCATCTGGACAAGGCCGAGCGAGGTGACCTCGGCGACCTGGTGCTTGGTGCGGTCACGTCCCAGGCACTCCACGAGCCGCCGCAACACGAGGTCGCGGTTCGCTTCGAGCACCATGTCGATGAAGTCGATGACAATGATGCCGCCGATGTCCCGCAACCGAAGCTGCCGGACAACTTCCTCGGCTGCTTCGAGGTTGTTCTTGGTGACGGTTTCCTCAAGGTTGCCGCCGCTGCCGGTGAATTTGCCCGTGTTCACGTCTACCACGGTCATGGCTTCGGTCCGGTCGATCACCAGTGAGCCGCCCGAAGGCAGGAACACCTTGCGGTCCAACGCCTTGTGGATCTGTTCATCGATGCGCCGTGCAGCGAAGATGTCCTCGTCCTTGGTCCACTTCTCAAGCCTGCCCACGAGGTCGGGAGCAACGTACATGACGTACGCCTCGATGGTGTCCCATGCCTCCTCGCCGGAAACGATCAGCTTGGAGAAGTCCTCGTTGAAGACGTCCCTGACCACCTTGATGGTGAGGTCCGGCTCTCCGTAGAGGAGTTCCGGAGCGAGGGTCTTGGTCGACTTCGCCTTGCCCTCGATCGTTTCCCACTGCGAGCGAAGGCGGTTGATGTCGTGGGTCAGTTCCTCTTCGCTGGCACCCTCGGCCGCCGTGCGCACGATGACCCCGGCGTTCTCGGGCAGGCGGTCCTTGAGGATCCGCTTGAGCCGGTTGCGTTCGACGTCGGGAAGCTTCCGGGAGATGCCGGTCATCGAACCGCCCGGCACGTACACCAGGTAGCGCCCGGGCAGTGAGATCTGGCTGGTCAGGCGTGCGCCCTTGTGGCCCACCGGGTCCTTGGTGACCTGTACCAGCACCGAGTCGCCCGACTTCAGCGCAAGTTCGATGCGCCGCGGCTGGCCGTCCAGGCCTGCTGCGTCCCAATTGACCTCGCCGGCGTACAACACGGCATTGCGTCCGCGCCCGATATCGATGAACGCTGCCTCCATGCTGGGCAGGACGTTCTGCACCTTGCCGAGGTATACGTTGCCGATCAGCGAATCCTGCTGGGTCTTGGACACGAAGTGCTCAGCGAGGACACCGTCCTCCATGACGCCGATCTGGATCCTGTCGTCGCGCTGCCGGACCACCATCTGGCGGTCGACGGACTCGCGGCGGGCAAGGAACTCCGCTTCGGTGATGACATGACGACGCCTGCCCGAATCCCGTGACTCACGACGACGCTGCTTCTTGGCTTCGAGGCGCGTGGAGCCCTTCACGCTGGTGACGCGGTCCGACGGCGCTTCCTGGCTCTGCCGGGGCGCGCGGACCCGAGTGATGGTGTTTGGCGGATCATCGTCCGAGCCGCCGGTCAGTTCAAGGTCCTCTTCACCGCGGCGGCGACGGCGGCGACGGCGGGAGGTCACCGACTCGCTCTCCTCGTCGGATTCGGCGGGACCCTGCGTCCGCGGCTCGGACTCTGCGCCTTCGCCCTCAGCGGACCGGTTGCGGCTCCGGCTGCGCCGATTCCGACGACGCCCGCGTCCACCGTCGTCGTCACCTTCGGTTTCATCTTCCGGCTCGGCCTCGGGGGTGGTCTTGGGTGTAGTCCGCGGCACGACGGCTGTGAGGTCGGGGGCGTGGAAAAGCAGCGAAACCGGCGAGTCCGGAACCGCGAACGGGTCCAGTCCGCGCCGGTCATCCGCTTCGTCGCTAGTGGAAGCCTCTTCCTCAGCGGCCAGCGGGGAGCCGGCTGCGGCACTCCGGTCGCTGCCGGGAGCGTGCGAGCCACCCTCGACACCGGCTGCTGCACTGTCTGCCTCGCCACTGGTCATTTCGGCTGCATCGGGCGCCTGCTCGGGGCCGCGCGTTCCCCGACGGTTACGCGAACGTGTCGAGCGGGAACGTCGGGGCTCTTCTTCGGAGACGGTCTCGACAGGAGCATCGACGGACTCAGCGTCCGTTCCTGCGGACTCCGATACTGCGGACTCCGATACTGCCGGCTCGGTTGGCACCGGTTCGGTTGCTGCCAGCTCGCCAACGGCGTCCTGAGTCGTTGCGGCTTTGGTGCTCACACGACGGCGTCGGACAGGGCGTTCCGGTGCGGCTTCCCCGGCTGCGGTTTCGTCAGTAGCGGGAACCTCTGCAACCGGCTCTGCAACCGGCTCGGTGCTGTCTGCGGCGGGAGATTTGCGGGTGCGCCGGGCGCGTGCGGGCTTGCGCCCCGCCGGGGCATCATCCCCCACCGGCTGTCCGGCTTCAGCGGCGCCGGCATCTCCGGAAGGAACCGGCGCGGCTACCACGGCCGGGTCTGTTCCGACCGACGGAGGTTGGGTCGGCGACTCGGGCACAGTGGCCTCGGGCTGCGTTGCCCGACGATTGGTGCGGCGGCGCACTGGCTGCGGGGCGTTCTCGGCATCCCCAGGTTCGGGTGACGCTCCCGGGCTCTCGACTACAACGTCGTCGACCTTCTTGCGGCGCGTACGCGCCGCCTTGCGTGCAGGTGCTTCTTGCTCCACTGCATCCGTCAGGACCTCGGAGGTGTCTGATGCGTTTGTATCCATATTCGGCTGTGCTCCACCCTCGGGAACCCCGTCCACATTCCGGCGCCCCGAGGCGATTGGTCGGATGTCCACGGCGCTGATGCTCGCGTCACCCGGAAGTCGTTATTGTGCCGTCCGAGGTCGCGCCAACCATGGGGCGCGGCATCACTCGAAGACCAGTGGCGCTTTTCCTGCCGATCGCTGAAAACCAGCGCGGGTTCTACCCGGCGGATTCTGCGGGGTTCACCATGGAAGTGCCAAATCCGCAGGAGCGTCGCCGGAAGAACCGGAAGCCTGTCACTGGACCGGCGCCGGAATGTGGTTCCTGCGCCAGCCACGTTCATTGTCTCACATGCCCATCACCGCCCGCTGTACCGGCCGTTAGACTCGCTGGTGGGTGACCACAGGAGGGTACATGGACAAGGGTTCCCGGGCCGGCCGAACCGGCTCCGACAGCCTGAGGGAAAGCAGCGTGCCCGCCTTCGCCACAGATCGGGGTATGGCCTGGGTGATGGCGGTATGCGGCGTCGTCGGCTTCCTGGCCTCGGGCCAGCTGGTTCTCGAGCGACTTGCCCTGTACCAGGACCCCAGCTACGTGACCTCCTGCGATATCAGCCCGTTCGTCTCCTGCGGTGAGGTCTTCCGCACCTGGCAGGCAGCACTGTTCGGCTTCCCGAACCCGCTCATCGGCATCGTCGCTTTCCCGGTGATCCTGACGACGGCGATGGTCCTGTTCTCAGGCGCGCGTCCGGCCCGCTGGTACTGGCGCGGACTTCAGGCCGGAGTGAGCCTCGGTTTCGTGTTCGTTGCGTGGCTGTGGAGCCAGGCACTGTTCGCAATCCATATCCTCTGCCTGTACTGCATGGCAGTGTGGGCGGTCATGATCGTGCTTACCGTCCTGCTCACGGCGCGAAACGTCATCAAGGGAGATATTCCGGTTCCGGCGGGCGTCCGCCGCTTCCTTGCAGAATGGGCATGGCCGCTGACCGCGCTTCTCCTGGTGGGGGCCGCGGCGTCGGTGTTCTTCAGCTTCTCCCGGGCATTCCTCGGCTGAGACGCCGGGCCGGGCGAGTGATCAGAGCTTGGGCAGCTGCCCCGTAGCCGAGGGCACCTCGCCGGGCAGCGGACGGGCCACAGGAACCTTGGTGCCGAGCACCTGCTCGACGATGTCCTGCGCGACCTTGCGGGCCGTCAGTCCAACCCGCTCCATCACTTCACTGCGCGAACCATGATCCAGGAACTCGACCGGCAGGCCCACCTCGTTGAGCGCCGTGTCGACGCCCGCCGACCGCATCTCCTGGCGGATTCGCGAACCGACACCACCGGCACGCACCCCGTCCTCGATAACGACGACGATGCGGTGCTCTGCAGCCATCTGAATGACCGAGCGGGCCACGGGCAGCACCCACCGGGGATCGATGACGGTGGAGCTGATCCCCTGTGCTCCCAGCCTGTTAGACACATCGAGCGCCATTTCACTCATGGCACCGACGCTGACAATGAGGACATCGTTCTGGCGTGAGCCTGCCGGCCTGCGGCAAAGGACATCCACACCGTCGGAAAGCCGCTCGACGGCCTCAACCTCAACGCCGACATTTCCCTTTGAGTAACGCACCACCGATGGCGCGTCGCTGATGGCAACGGCCTCACGGAGCTCCTCCCGAAGCCGGGTTGCGTCGCGCGGCGCGGCCAGATGCAGCCCGGGAACGATCTGGAGCATCGAGAGATCCCACATGCCGTGGTGGGACGCGCCGTCCGGGCCGGTCACGCCGGAGCGGTCCAGAACGAGAGTCACGCCCGCCTTGTGGAGGGCGACGTCCATCAGGAGCTGATCGAACGCACGGTTCAGGAAGGTGGCGTACAACGCGACCACCGGATGCAGACCGCCGAATGCCATGCCGGCGGCACTGGTGAGCGCATGCTGTTCGGCGATGCCGACGTCGAACACGCGGTCCGGATGCTTTGCCGCGAACTTGTGGAGTCCAACCGGAATGAGCATGGCGCCGGTGATTCCGACAATGTCCTTCCGCTCATCGGCAATGGCCGCGATCTCCTCGGCGAACACCGACGTCCATGACTGCAGGCCCCCGGCGCCGATCGGCTCGCCCGTCTCGGGATCGATGATTCCGACTGCGTGGAACTGGTCTGCCTCGTGCGCCCGGGCTGGTGCGTACCCGTGGCCCTTCTCGGTGATGGCGTGGACAATGACCGGGCCACCGTAGTTCTTGGCGTGGTTCAGCGCATTCTCCACCGCCGCGAGGTCATGGCCGTTGATCGGGCCGATGTACTTCATGCCCAGGTCCTCAAAGAGGCCCTGGGGCGCCCACCAGTCCTTCACGCCTTTCTTGGTTGCGTGCAGGCTCTTGTAGGCGAAGCGTCCGACGGGCCCGCCGTTCTGCAGTTTCCGCTTCCACCAGTCCAGAGTGCCCTCATACACGCGGTGAGTACGGACGGAGTCGAGGGTAGGACGGAGGGAAGCGAGATAATCGGCCACGCCGCCGATGGTGGGCGCGTAGGAACGCCCATTGTCATTCACGACGATGACGACGCGGCGCCGCTTGTCCGCCGCAATGTTGTTGATGGCCTCCCACGCCATGCCACCGGTGAGCGCACCGTCACCAATGAGAACGACGGCGGAGCGGTCCTCCTCGCCGTTCAGCAACCGCGCGCGGGAGATTCCATCCGCCCAGGACAGCGAGGACGAGGCATGTGAGCTCTCAACGACGTCGTGCACTGATTCAGCACGGGAGGGGTAGCCCGAAAGTCCGCCCTGCTGCCGGAGGGAGTCGAAGTCCTGGCGGCCTGTGAGGAGCTTGTGTACGTAAGACTGGTGGCCGGTGTCGAAAACGATGCTGTCGCGCGGGGAGTCAAACACACGGTGAATGGCGATCGTCAGTTCGACGACACCAAGGTTCGGGCCGAGATGGCCGCCCGTACGAGAGACAGTGCGGATGAGGAAGGCTCGGATCTCCGCAGCCAGACGGGAAAGCTGCTGTCCTGACAACCTGGTGAGGTCTTGTGGGCTGTGGATGGTCTCAAGGAGTCCCATCGCGCCTCCTTCTGATACTTGTGATCTGCGACACCTATGCGTGCTCACTCGCCGTTAACTCTAACGTGGCCCGCCGTCACTCCGTGCCCCGCCGTGACCGCGCCGCCCGCTCAACACAGAACACGCCGCCTCCGTTACCGGAGACGGCGTGTTCTGGCGGAGCACTCGGTTAGGACGCTGCTGCCAGCTGGCGCAGCACGTACTGCAGGATGCCGCCGTTGCGGTAGTAGTCGGCTTCACCCGGCGTGTCGATGCGCAGAACTGCGTCGAACGTCACGGGGTTGCCTTCCTCTTCCGGAGTGGCGGTCACCTTGACGGTTGCCGGGGTGTTGCCATTGTTGAGCTCCGTGACACCCTCGATGGAGAACGTTTCGGTACCGGTAAGCCCAAGCGTTGCGGCGTTCTGCCCGGCCGGGAACTGCAGCGGGAGCACGCCCATACCAATCAGGTTCGACCGGTGGATACGCTCGTAGCTTTCGGCGATGACCGCCTTGACACCGAGCAGCGCGGTTCCCTTGGCAGCCCAGTCACGGGATGATCCCGAACCGTACTCCTTGCCGGCGAGGACCACGAGCGGCGTTCCTGCGGCCTGGTAGTTCATGGCGGCGTCATAGATGTACGCCTGCGGGCCGCCGGTCTGGGTGAAGTCGCGGGTGAAGCCGCCCTCAACGCCGTCCAACAGCGTGTTGCGCAGCCGGATGTTCGCGAAGGTGCCGCGGATCATGACCTCGTGGTTGCCTCGGCGGGATCCGTAGGAGTTGAAGTCCTTCCGGGCGACACCGTGCTCGAGGAGGTAGCGGCCGGCCGGGCTGTCGGACTTGAACGAGCCTGCGGGGCTGATGTGGTCGGTGGTGACGGAATCGCCGAGCCTGGCGAGGACGCGGGCTCCTTCAATGTTGGAAACCGGCTCCGGCTGCGCCTGCATGCCCTCGAAGTACGGGGGCTTGCGCACGTAGGTGGAATCGCTGTTCCAGGCAAAGGTGTCACCCTCGGGAGTATCCAGGGCCTTCCAGCGCTCATCGCCGTCAAACACGCCCTCGTAACCCTTGGCGAACATGGCCTCGTCGATGGAGGAGTCGATGACCTGCTGGACTTCGGTGGGGCTCGGCCAGATGTCCCGGAGGAAGATGTCGTTGCCCGACTCATCCTGTCCGAGGGCATCGTTCTCGAAGTCAAAGTCCATGGTCCCGGCGAGAGCGTACGCAATCACCAGCGGCGGCGACGCGAGGTAGTTCATCTTCACGTCGGGGTTGATCCGGCCCTCGAAGTTGCGGTTGCCCGAAAGCACTGCAGCGACCGAGAGGTCATTGTTCTGGATTGCGTGGGAGATTTCCTCCTCAAGCGGGCCCGAGTTACCGATGCAGGTAGCGCAGCCATACCCGACGATGAAGAATCCGAGCTTCTCCAGGTAGGGAGTGAGTCCGGACTTGTCGTAGTAGTCAGTGACAACCTTCGAACCGGGAGCAACAGACGTCTTGACCCAAGGCTGGGAGGTGAGGCCCTTTTCGACCGCGTTGCGTGCAAGCAGTGCTGCCGCCAGCATTACCGAGGGGTTCGAGGTGTTGGTGCACGAGGTGATCGACGCGATGCTCACCGCACCGTGGTCCAGTACGAACTCGCGGCCATCGGCCATTTTCACATTGACCGGTTTGGACGGACGTCCGCTTGCCGATGCCGCAGCGGAGTGCTTCAGGGTGGAGGTCATGGCCGGCACATCAGAGGCGGGGAAGGATTCCTCCAGGGCCTCGTCCAGCGCCGCCTCGTCACCGTGGCCGGTGTAGTTGTGGATGTCCTTGCGGAACTGCTCCTTGGCGTTGGTCAGCGCGATGCGGTCCTGGGGGCGCTTGGGACCTGCGATGGACGGAACAACCGTGGACAGGTCGAGCTCGATGTACTCGGAGAAGCGGATCTCGCGCGAGGGATCATGCCAGAGGCCCTGTTCCTTCGTGTAGGACTCCACCAGCGCGACGCTCTCTTCCGAACGCCCGGTGAGGCGCAGGTATTCGAGCGTGACGTCGTCGATGGGGAACATTGCTGCCGTCGAGCCGAACTCCGGGCTCATGTTGCCGATGGTGGCGCGGTTCGCGAGCGGAACTTCTGCGACACCCTCGCCGTAGAACTCCACAAACTTCCCGACGACGCCGTGCTTGCGCAGCATCTCGGTGATGGTCAGGACGACGTCGGTTGCCGTTGCACCAGCCGGGATTGCGCCGGTGAGCTTGAAGCCCACAACGCGCGGGATCAGCATCGATACGGGCTGTCCCAGCATCGCTGCCTCGGCCTCAATGCCGCCAACGCCCCAGCCCAGTACACCCAGACCGTTGACCATGGTGGTGTGTGAGTCGGTGCCGACGCAGGTGTCAGGATAGGCGCGCAGCACTGTGCCGGTTTCGGTGTCTACCTCGCGCGTCATGATGGTGCGGGCCAGGTACTCGATGTTGACCTGGTGCACAATGCCGGTTCCGGGCGGAACAACCTTGAAGTCGTCGAAGGCGGTCTGGCCCCAACGCAGGAACTGGTAACGCTCACCGTTGCGCTCGTATTCGATCTCCATGTTGCGCTGGATGGCATCCGAGTTACCGAAGACGTCAATCTGCACGGAGTGGTCAATCACCATCTCCGCGGGTGCCAGCGGGTTCACGCGTGCCGGGTCTCCGCCCAGCTCCTTCACGGCTTCCCGCATGGTCGCCAGGTCCACAACGCAGGGCACACCGGTGAAGTCCTGCATGAGGACGCGCGCCGGGGTGAACTGGATTTCTGTGTTCGGCTGGGCGTCGGCGTCCCAGTTCGCGAGGGCGCGAATGTGATCCGCAGTGATGTTTGCGCCGTCCTCGGTGCGCAGCAGGTTCTCGAGCAGAACCTTGAGGCTGTACGGAAGGCTCTCGGCGCCTTCAACTGCGTTCAACCGGAAAATCTCATATTCGGCACCGGCGACGTCTAGTACGCCTTTGGAACCGAAGCTGTCCACACTACTCATGTCAGGACTCCTCTCGCCGTCTTCTATCCTTGTTCCGGCGGGCGCGAGCTGCTAGTTAGGAGCACCTAATACTCCGGCAGGAGCAGGTATCGGTTTCGCAGGTACGTGTTCGCTGCGAAGTCCACCCGGAACAACCTTTTTCATCCTATCCGTTTGTGGGCAGCCCGGGGCGCTCACACCGGACGGAGCACCGCCACTGACTCCATGTGGTGGGTATGGGGATACAGGTCGAAGACGCGCAGGGAGTCAAGCTGCCATCCCGACGTCGCGAGGTACGCGACGTCCCGGGCGAAAGATGCCGGATCGCAGGATACGTACACCACGGCCTTTGCGCCGGTCCCGGTGATTGCCCGGACAGTGTCCTTTCCGGCTCCCGCCCGGGGCGGGTCAAGCACGACCGCGTCGAAGTGCGGCCTGCGCTCACGCAGCACCTTCTCTACCTTCCCCTGCACAATGTCCACGTGCGCCTGACCGTGGAGGTTCCTCCGTGCATCGCGGCTGGCCGCAGTAGAACCTTCAACGGAGAGTACCGAACCTGTCTCCCCCACACGTTCGGCAAGGGCAGCGGTGAACAGTCCGGCGCCGGCGTACAGGTCCGCCACCCGCTCACCGGGTGCGGGATCGAGGCCCTCCAGCACTGCCCCGGTCAGGACCCGTGGCGCACTGCGATGGATTTGCCAGAACCCCTCCCCCGTTACCCGGAAGCTATGGGCTCCCACGACTTCGCGGACCCACGTACGGCCGCGCAGCCGGGTAACGGACCCCGATTCCGGGTTCCAGGTCGCCACCGAGGCGCCCTCGATCCCGTCGGCCAACGCGCGGATCTCGCGGCCTGGTGGATCCTGCTGGGTCTTCAGCAGCACCAGCGGCTCATCATCACCGGAGCCCGCTGCGACCTCGACACCATCCACCCCGCTGAAGTCCAGGTTCCACAGGGCGAGTTCGTTGATCGCCGGAACGGCCAGCGGCATGTCAGCCACAGGAATCAGCACGGCCGAACGGTGCTCGTGCATGGCAAGGTGCCCGTCGGGATCGACGGCGAATCCAACGCGGGTACGCCACCCGAGTCCATCGGGAGTCTCATCCGGAACGGGTTCCACCGTGACCGGACGGTCAACCTTGCCCAGACGCGCAAGCTGCTCGGAAAAGATGTCGGCCTTCAGGCGGCGCTGGGCAGGCAGGTCAATGTGGCCGAACTCCGCCCCGCCGACGGGCCGGGTGCCGCGCATTCCGGCGAGGACAGCATCCGCGAGCGGCCACGGGTGGTTCACCCGGTCCGGCGAGGGCTGCACCACCTCGGTGGCGTCCGCGCGCCAGAAGCGGGCGCCGTCGTCGTGCTCGGTCAGGCGGGCCTTCACGACTTCGCCCGGCAGCGCGTGGCGCACGAAGATCACCCTGCCCTCGTGCCGGGCAACGCAGTGCCCGCCGTGCGCGGGCGGTCCGATGGTCAGTTCGAGTAGTTCTGGAGTCTGGGTCACCTGAGGTCCTGGAATTTTCGGGCTGCTTCGGAAGAGGCCAACTGCCATGGCACGCTTGCCACCATAACCCCCGGTTCGAAATGCAGCCGGGTCTTGATGCGCAGCGCCGTCTGGTTGTGGACCAGCTGTTCCCACCACTTTCCGACGACGTATTCGGGGATGTAGACAACGATGAGGTCGCGCGGTGAATCCCGCCGCATGGACTGGATGTAGTCCATGATCGGCTGGATTGTGTCGCGGTAGGGAGAAGCGAGGACGGTGATCGGCACCGGTACCTCGAGGCGGTCCCAGTCTTCCAGCGTGCGTCTGGTCTCCTCCGGGTCGACGTCGACCACGACCGCGTCGAGTCTCGAGGGGCGGGAGGCGCGTGCGAAGGCGAGCGCGCGCAGCACGGGCTTGCGCACGTGCGAGACGAGGATGACGGCGTGGACGCGCGAGGGAAGGGCGCGCGCCGAAGCCGCATCGTCGATGGCCAATTCGCGGGCGACCTTGTCGTAGTGGGCCTTGATGCTGAACATGACCACGAACAGCACAGCCATGGCCAGTACCGCGATCCAGGCACCGAACTCGAACTTGGTCACAAGCACCACCACGAGTACGGCGGCTGTGAGCACGAATCCGATCGAGTTGATGGCACGGGATTTGTTCATCCGCCAGCGGCGCTTCTTGTCGACGGTGCTGCGCAGCTCGCGGCTCCAGTGCTTGATCAAGGCAAGCTGGGTTGCGGTGAAGGACACGAAGACACCCACGATGTATAGCTGCACCAGCTGCGTGACATCAGCCCGGAACACGAGAATCAGCAGGATCGCACCAAGGCCAAGTGCCATGATGCCGTTGCTGAAGGTGAGACGGTCCCCGCGGGTACGCAGTTGGCGTGGAAGGTACCCGTCCCTGGCGAGGATCGATGCCAGTACGGGGAAGCCGTTGAATGCACCGTGCGCCGCCAGCAGCAGGATGAGCGCAGTCGCCGCGACAACGACGATGAACGGCAGGCTTCCCCCGTCGAAAATGGTCCGGGCGAGCTGGCTGATGACCGGATTCTGGACGTAGGACTCCCCCACAGGCTCACCGTTGAGCAGCAGCTGCTCGGACGGGTTCTGCACCACGTGCACACGCGTGGCGTTCGCCAGGTAGATCACTCCAGCTGTCATCAGCGACGCGACCACGCCCAGGATGAGCAGGGTGCTTGCCGCGTTCCTGCTGCGTGGCGCTTCAAAGCTCGGCACGTTGGCACTCGGGGCTTCGACGCCGGTCAGCGCCGCTGCGCCGGAGGAGAATGCACGCAGGATGAGCAGCGCGCCGGCAAGCCCCACCAGCCCGCTCTCGAAGGCGGGGTCCGGGATGATCTCGAAGCGCGCGCTGGGCGCCTCACCGAGCGTCCCGGTGAGACGCTGCACAATGCCGGCTGTGCAAAGCGCCAGGATGGCGCCCATGAAGACATAGGACGGCACGGCCAGGACGCGCGCGTCGCGCGTGAATCCGCGCAGGTTCACAAGCACCAGGACGACGACGGCGCCCACCGCCAGGGCGCTCTGCGTGCCTGCCAGCCCCGGCGCCAGAGAAATCACGTAGTGGGCGCCGGCCGAAACTGAAACCGCGACAGTGAGGACGTAGTCCACCATGAGCGCCGCGGCCACTGTTACGCCCGCGCCGTCGCCCAGATTGCGCCGGGCGATCTCATAGTCACCCCCGCCGGATGGATACGCGTGGACCGACTGACGGTAGGACGCGATAACCACCAGCAGGACCACAATGACGGCAAGGCCCACCCAGGGCGATACGGCAACAGCGGCCACGCCGGCCAGCGCGAGGGTGAGGAGAATTTCGTCCGGTGAGTAGGCGGCCGAGGAGAGCGCACTGGTCGAAAACAGCGGCATGGCGATCCTCTTGGGCAGCTTTCCATGCCGAAGCCGGTCATTGCGGAACGGCTTGCCCACCAGCACCCGCTTGGCGGCGTCAAAGAAAGTCAGCACAGCCCACAGACTAGCGCGTTTGTACTGTCCTCCCTCCACTACGCTTGGAACATAATCAGCAGTAGACAACCAGGGGTGGCGCAGTGGCGCATTTCGTAATCATGGGCTGCGGCCGCGTCGGAGCCAGCCTGGCGCACACGTTGGACGAATCAGGCCACAGCGTGGCGATCATCGACCAGGATGATCGCGCCTTCCGCAGGTTGCGGGGCTCGTTCGGCGGCCGCAAGGTGACGGGCGTAGGGTTCGACCGGGACACGCTGAAGAACGCCGATATCGAGAGTGCCTACGCCTTTGCCGCCGTCTCCAGCGGAGACAACTCCAATATCCTCGCCACGCGCGTTGCCCGCGAGATCTTCCACGTACCGCACGTAGTTGCGAGAATCTATGACCCCGGACGTGCCGAGATCTACCAGCGGCTCGGCATACCCACCGTGGCGGCGGTCCGCTGGAGCGCGGACCAGGTACTGCGCCGGATCCTCCCCGAACAGAGCATCAACGGGGACTTCCGTGAGTCCTCCGGGCGGCTGATCCTCGGGGAGCTTGCGCTCCACGAAGGGTGGCTCGGACGGTCGATCAAGGAGATTGAGGCCGCGGCGGGTGTCCGCGTCGCCTATCTCACCCGCTTCGGCGAGGGGATGCTGCCGGGCAGAGGTACCAGTTACCAGGAAGGCGACGTGGTCCACGCCATGATGGAAACCGCCGCAACGGACGAAGTGGCGCGGGTGCTGTCCAAGCAGCCGCCGGAGGAGCAGGAATGAAGGTCGTCATCGCGGGGGCGGGAAGTGTCGGGTCATCGATCGCCCGGGAACTGCTGTCCAACAACCACGACATCCTGTTGATCGACGAGAAGCCCGAGGCAGTGGGCCGCAGCGGGCTGAAGGGCGCGCGCTGGCTGATCGGCGACGCCTGCGAACTCACCACCTTGAAGGACGCCAAACTGGAGGAGGCCGACGTCGTCGTTTCCGCCACGGGTGACGACAAGGTGAATCTCGTGGTGTCACTGCTCGCCAAGAGCGAGTTCGGCGTGGGACGCACCGTTGGGCGGGTCAACAACCCGAAGAACGACTGGATGTTCGATGACTCCTGGGGCGTGGACGTTGCTGTGAACACACCGCGCCTCATGACCGCCCTCGTGGAGGAAGCAGTTGAGATCGGCGACCTCGTGCGTCTGCTGACGCTCCGCACGGGAGTGTCAGCCATCGTCGAGTTCACTGTGGCGCAGGATTCACCTCTCATCGGGCGACTGCTGGGATCGATCGAGCTTCCGGCGGACTGCACGGCGGTGGCGATCCTCCGCGACGACACACCAATTACCCCGAGCCCCGATGATGTCGTTGAAGCCGGCGATGAGCTGTTCTTCGTAGCGACCATTGCAGCCGAGGACGCACTGCGTTCGGCGCTCCGGCCTGTTTCCTAGAGCAAATTAGGCCGGAGGGTGCTGCTGCTTTTCGAGCGCCGGCCGGGATACCAGCCAGGCGAACCAGAGTCCGAGCGCGTAGAGCGGGACGCCCATGGCAACCCGGGTGGCGCCGAGCGCTGCGATGTTGTCGGCAAGGTACAGCGGTACCTGGACGATGAGCCGCAGTGCCAGCACGGTGATGATCAGCCAGGTGGCGATCGAGTACGCCCGAACCCTCGGTGCGTGCTTGCGCCAGTCCGTGCCCTCGCCGCGGATGAAGCCGAAGAGCAGGCCCGCCAGCGGCCAACGGACAGCGATGGAAATGACCATCCCCACGATATAGGCGGCGTTGGTGAAGAACCCGGGAAGAAAGAAGTCCTGCGCATTGCCAGTCCGGTTGGCTACGAATGCACAAATACCTACGCCGACCAATCCCGACAGGGCCTGCGTAAGGGGCGTCTTGGTCAGCAGGCGGATGACCGTGAACACGGCGGAGACTGCCAGGGCAACGATCAGTGACAACTGCAGGTCCCGCAGGATGGTGAAGACGACCGTGAAGAGCAGGCCGGGCAGAATGCTCTCCGCCAGCCCGCGTACACCTCCGATCGACTGCAGCACGTCAATGCGCCCGCTTTCGTCCTGACGGACTCCGGCCTTCGCCGCATACTGACCCGCGATGGCTCCCATACCCTGGTCCGCGGCGGGCTCGTCGTGCTTGTCAGACGCATCACTGCAGGGACGGTCCTCAGCGGGTTGGTTCACGGTGACTCCTCAGGACGGCCGATGATCTCGTACCGCGGGTTGTGAATAGTGGGGATTCCATCGACGATGCTGACCATCCCCTCGAAAGCGAGCGAAATTCCGGGGTCGATGCCGGGTATCCTGCGCTGACCGGTCCACACGAGCTGGACACGGCTGTCCGCCTGTGCGGCTCGATGGCCGGTGGTGGAGCGATCGGAGTGCACGGCCACCATTGCCGAGAAGTGCGGCGCAGCAGTGCGGGGCAGGATAGTCACCCGCTCGACGAAGCCGTTGCCGGCAAACCGTCCGCGACTCGGCAGCGGGACCTGCGACCCTGCCGGATAGCTGGGTGGACCCTGGTCAGCCAATGTGGGTAATCTCGGGACCTCGCTGCAGCGGGTCATCCGGTGTCGCCTTGGGCTGTTCGGCCTGCTGCTTCTGGGCTGCGGCATCCTTCGGCAGCCTGAGCGGCAGCAGTTCACGTGGAGGCAGCGGATGGTCTCCGCGAACCACCACGACGTTCCGGAAGAGCTGCTCCATTGGCTCTGCTACGGTAGGATCCACGGCAGCCGGGCCCCCGAAGACGCCGCGGAGGAACCAGCGTGGCCCGTCCACGCCCACGAACCTGGCGACGCGGAATCCGGCACGGCCGTCGGGCGTCTGTGCCGGGAGCTTGGCGATCAGTTCGGTCCCGAACTCGCCCTGGCGCTCGGCAACGGTTCCGCCCTGCGAGCCTACGGATGCCGCGATCTGTCCCCGGATCTCATCCCAGAGCCCTTCGGAACGGGGAGCGGCGAATGCCTGGAGCTGCAGGTTGGAGCCCTTGATGTCCAGCGTGACCGCGATAACCCGTTTGGTCCGTTCCTCGACCTCGAGGCGCAGCGATAAGTTTTCGGCAGCAGCAATGCGCAGCGCGCCCAGGTCGATATAGCCCTCGGCTGTTTCTTTCTCCGAGTCATCGAACGGGCCTGTTGCTTCACGGCCGGCCGCCGTCTGGTCCTCAGCCGGAGCATCGGTGGCCTCGGATTCTTCGCGGACGTCCTCAGCCTCTTCAGCGGGGCTCGATGCCGTGCTTGAACTTGTGTCTGATTCATTCTTCTTCTTGCGGCGCCCGAAGATCATGGTCGGGTTCCTCCTTCAATGGTCATCGGCAGCCTGTCGCTGCCAGTCGATTGCTTCAGCGTGTTGAACCGGCGGTGGGAGCAAATCCTCCGGTTGACCCGAATCCACCGGCTCCGCGTACTGAGCTGGGCAGCTCATCCACAGCCACGAACGTTGCGTACTCCACCTTCTGGATGACCAACTGGGCGATCCGGTCGCCCCTGCGGAAGGACAACGGAGTGGAGGCGTCGGTGTTGAGGAGCGTCACGGCGATCTCCCCCCGGTAGCCCGCGTCAACGGTGCCGGGGGCATTGACGACGGTGATCCCGTGCTTCGCTGCCAGCCCGGATCGGGGATGGACAAATGCTGCGTAACCGGGCGGCAGGGCGAGCGAGACGCCGGTGGGAACCAGTGCGCGCTCTCCGGGCTTCAGTTCGAAGTCGATGCGGGTGCGAAGGTCTGCGCCCGCATCCCCCGGGTGCGCGTAGGCAGGGGGTTCCAGGCCGTCGTCGAGCATTTTGATCTGTACGGACAATGCTTCAGCGGTATCAAGCATGTCTTCTCCTGCACGGTTTTCTGATGGCGGGCCTGGCGTGCGCCGCCCAACGGCGCGAAGCGCCGAAAGTGCGGAATGCATCGGAGCCCTCTGCTCCATTTACTGTATCGCTTCCGTCCGCTCGTCCACGCCTCCATACCAGGATGAAAAGCCGCCGGAAAGGTGCTTAGCTAGCTGACATGCCTACAGGATCTGCCGGTGAATCCGTCGTTTACGAAGAGAAGTTGTGGCCGGCACCGTGGATCTGGATGGTGGTTGCGGGCGCGGCTGTCGCCTCGGTCTTTACTTTCATTCCGATCAGCGTCCAGGCAGCGATCGTGGCTGCCATCGTTGTTGCTGCCGTCCTGACGACGCTGCTCATTCTGTCCACCCCTCTTATCAGGGTGACCCCGACGGAGCTTCAGGTGGGCAAAGCCCAGATCGAGCGGAAGTATCTCGGGGATGTGGAGGCATTCACCGGCGCCGATGCGACCGCCCAGCGTGGAACCGAGCTTCATGGAAAGGCGTACCTCTGCATCCGGGGATGGATTTCCCCAGTCGTCAAGATCACCATCAACGACGCCGAAGACCCTACTCCGTACTGGTTAACGTCAACGAGGCGGCCCGAGCAGCTGACAGCCGCCCTGACCGCCCCGTCGCGAGGAGCGTAAGGGAGCGCTGACGCTCCCGCTTTCAGTCTTTGGGTCCTGCGAAATCAGCCTTCGCAGTCCTTGCAGAAGACCAGCCCGTCCTTCTCCTTCGCGATCTGCGAACGGTGGCGCACCAGGAAACAGGAGGAACAGGTGAATTCGTCAGCCTGGGCGGGAAGCACCCGCACGAGCAGTTCTTCGCCGGAGAGGTCGGCGCCCGGAAGTTCGAAGCCCTCCGCTGCATCGGCCTCGTCCTCGTCGACAACCGCGGATTGCTTGTCCGTGCGACGCGTCTTCAGCTCTTCAATAGAGTCTTCGCTGAGTTCGTCGTCGGTCTTCCGCGGCGCATCGTAGTCAGTCGCCATAGTAAGTTGTTCACGCTCCGGTGGGTGTATGTGGTCTATCGGTGGTCTATGAGTGTCACGGTGGAATCGGCGATACAGGAACGGTGCCGTTAAGGACAGGATCCTGTCCGTGTCACAACGCTGAAGCGGTCCAATTTGTGCCCGTACCGCAGAGATTGTTGCGGATCGCCCCTTTAAAAGCGAATCGGCACACAAGTTCCGCGCCACACCAAGGATGAAGTAGGAACGGGCCTCTTTGAATGGCAGAGTTTCACCGGAAGTAATGTATGTCGGCTGGAGGGTTTTTCATGCAGGAGCTACGGCTGGTAGGCGTGGATGAGGGCGGAGGTCATCTGCTGCTGAGCGGTGAGGGTGGAGCTTCGTTCCACCTGCCTATCAACGAGGCGCTGCGGATGGCGAGCACCAGGCCATCCACACGTCCGGCGCAACAGAAACCGTCCGCAGACAAGGACAAGCGGCCGGCCCTGAGCCCCCGCGACATCCAGGCGAGGATCCGTGGCGGTTCAACTGCCCAGGAAATCGTGGACGAAACCGGCGTGGACCTGCAGCATGTGCTGCGCTATGAAGGCCCCGTCCGGGCTGAACGTGACTACATGGCCCAGCTGGCGCAGCGCGTCGAGGTTGCCTCTCCCCTGCCTTCCAATGACGGCTACCGCTCCGCCTTCGGGGAGAACCCGGCCCAGCTCGATGACATGGTCCGCTATCGCCTGCAGGCCTTTGGAGTGGATCCCGACACCGCCGAATGGGATGCGTGGCGCAAGCCTGATGGCCTCTGGACCGTCGTCGTCCGGTTCGAGTTGCCCACGGGGTCTGCCGCTTCTGTCGGAGAGGAACCACCGGCGCAGTGGACGTTCAACCCGTCCCGGCGCACCGTGCTGAACGCCAACCGCTGGGCCCAGGTACTGAGCGAACTCGAACCGCTCGACGGGCCGCTTCCCTCGCGGAGGCTTAGCGCCGTTGCGGACCGGGTCTTTGACTTCGAGACGGATGCGGCCGTTGAGGAACCGGAAGGCGCTGACGCCGGGGCCGATGCCGATGAGCTGCTGGAAGTACTGCGGTCGCGTCGCGGGCAGCGGCTCGGTGTGGATGAGGACGGCGATGACGCGCTGGCCCTCATGCTTGCCAAGGGCCACATTCCTGCCGCCCACCCCCGCCAGGGGCACGATGGCACAGAAGAGGCCGACGCCTCACCGGCTGCCGCGGAGTCTCGGAGCTTCCCCGGTTTGAGCCTTGCTCCCTCTATCTTTGAGGGAGAGCCTGCTGAGGCCACGTACGACGACGGCACGCCTCGCCTGTTCGAAGGTGTCAGCACGGATACGCGTGAGATCAGCGTGATCGCCCGCCCGCAGTCCTTTGCGGGTGACGGGGAGGGCACGCCTGCTCCGGCTTCGCGTCAGGAGAACCACCGCCCAGAGCGGGCAGCCGAGCGCTCCCCGGAACCTGATGAATCACACCCTGCGGCACCCAAAACGCCGGATCACCACGCCGATCGGAAGATGAAGCCCCGGCGTTCCAGCGTGCCCAGCTGGGACGAGATCGTCTTCGGAACCAAGGGCGATTAGAGTCGCGCGGCTGCCGGATGAAACGGCAAAGGCTCGTCGCTACCGGCGTGCCTGCGAGCAGTATGGGCGGTCACGTTGCGCATATGGTGCCGCCGGCACAGCGTTTCGTAACTGATTATGGGGCCGGCGGGTAAGCCGAGTTCGTCCAAACCGCCGCCGGTCAGCCGGGGCTGGCCCGGATCGTGCTCAGCAGTGAGCGGATCGACATCCCCGACTACCATCTGTTCACCCTCGACGACCATGACGCCGTCCACTGTTCGCGCGTTGTGGGTGGCCCGGCGACCGCACCAGCACAGCGCCTCGACCTGCAGGATCTGGGTCCTGTCCGCCAATTCGATCAGCCGCTGCGACCCGGGGAAAAGCTCGGTGCGGAAATCGGAGGTGATGCCGAACGCGAATACATCGATATCCATGTCATCGACAATGCGCGCCAGCTGTTCAATCTGCTCGCGGGTGTAGAACTGCGCCTCGTCACAGATGAGGTAGTCGACGCGCGTGCCGTGGGTGCGCCGTCGGACGAGTTCCTCCCAGAAATCAGTTTCCGGGCGGACTTCCACGGCCTGGGCGCTGAAGCCAAGGCGACTTGAGATCACTGATTCGCCTGCACGATCGTG
Organism: Arthrobacter sp. TJ-170; assembly: GCF_058269305.1. NCBI lineage: Bacteria > Bacillati > Actinomycetota > Actinomycetes > Micrococcales > Micrococcaceae > Arthrobacter > Arthrobacter sp. TJ-170. The sequence continues at coordinate 54,758 of NZ_JBZCNL010000008.1, forward strand.
CGAGCTGAAAAGCAGACCACCGCGCCCCCGGGCGCTGTGGTTGTAGTCCATCTGCAGGGCAAGGGTCGATTTTCCGCAATCCATGGTTCCGGAGAAGAAAACCAGTTCGGCCATTGGTCAGCGTCCCACCATGCGCACCGGGCCGGGGCCCGGCTTCGCGAGGGTCAGCAACGGTACCTCCCGCTCGGCGCGCGTAATGGAGCCGTGCTGCCCGATAACCTCAAGAGCGGATGCCGGAACCCTGCGGGTGTCGTAGAACGCCACGGGTTCCCGGGCAGCCACCAGTACGTTTCCAATCCGCGGCTCGACCTCCGGAGCAACCTCGCCGAAGAATCCCGCAGTAATTGCCTCGGCCCGGGTGAGAACCCACGCCCGCGCCCCGTGCTCCTGCCGCCAGGATTCAACCAGACGCTCCAACCCGGTTTCGGTCAGATCGGGTTCTGTGTAGAGGTGCACCATCCGCGGCTCGCCACCGGTATGCGCCACGCCGTCAATCAGCGCAGGATCAGCCGAGAAGTCGACGTGCTGCTCCGGTGCTACGTCCACCATTCCGTGATCGGCAGTCAGCAACAGGAGTGTGTGGGGCGGCAGCTTCGCGGTAAGAGACCGCATTGTCCGGTCGATGTCTTCAAGCCGGTCACCCCACTCGGGTGATGTGCAGCCCGAGCGGTGCCCGGTCTTGTCCAACTCGTTCAGGTAGAGGTACACCAAAGCCTGATCGGTGGCCGCGAGTGCCTTGCACACCGCCTGAACGCGTGCTTCGGGAGTACTCCCCGCCACGTACGTGCCGCCGCGCAGCGCCGCCCGGGTGAGACCCGAGCCGTCGAATCGAGTGAGGCCGACGCTCGTGACGGGCAACTGCGCTGCCACCCGTTCGAACACTGTGGGGTGCGGCTGCCAGTGTTCCGGCTTCACCGCAGCATCCCACCCGCCGAGCATGTTCACGACCCTGCCCTGAGCGGGATCGAGGACGTCATAGCCGACCAGGCCGTGCTGCCCGGGCGCCATACCGGTGCCGAGCGAGGCGAGGGCTGCCGCCGTCGTACTGGGAAAGACGGAGCCGAGCTTGCGCGACGAATCCAGGAACCGGCGCAGGAAAGGCGCGTGTCCCGAGCGCTGCCGCAGCAGGGAGGCGCCGAGACCGTCGACCAGCACCACGCAAATCCTCCGGGCGGACGGCAGGTCGAGGGTGTTGGTGAATCCGGGAACGTCAAGGGCTGCAGCGGAGCTGGTGAAGACCTCGGCAATCGTTGAGCGGCCGTACGCCGGGGCAGCCGGGAGCGGCTCCCGGTGGAGAGGAGTTGCTGTCACGGGTCGAATTACCGCCCGTGGTGCGCGCGGCTGAAACGGGTGGTCAGCCCGGGCTGCCTCCGGCTGGTGCCCTGCTGATTGACGACGACGCCGGCGACGGACGGATTGGCCGTACTCACAGTACGAAGCGCCCGGGCGAAGGACTTGGCATTCTGCACGGCCTGCAGCCCGTCTGCTTCCGCGCTCACACGCAGCACAATGTCTTCCTGCGCGATGGTTCCGGTGTATCCGTGGTCGGCATCGCACTGCGGATCACCACAGCTGGCCGGGCCCATGTCGATACGCTGGCCGCCGGACCAGGCGATTCCGAGTGTGAGCTCGCGCGCTGGGTCAGACGGCTTGTAGCTCTGCGGCTGCGAGTAAAGGTAGCTAAGCACCACTGAGCGGATCTGGCTGACCGGCACCGACTCCGTGGATACCTGCGCCGTCATCTGCTCCCCGGCGTCGTCCAGCTGCTGGTCATCAACGTGCGTGACAACAAGCATGTCTTCGGTCAGGACGAGGACGGTGATGTGCCGGCGCACCTCCGTGCGCTCGAAGTGGGTCTCCAGATGAACCACGTGGGATAGCGGTTCCCTGCCGTCCAGGGCATCATGGACGACGTCGGCCACCAACCGGGGATAAAAACCCGCTCGTTCCAGGGAGGCATCCAGGTCGCGGCGTTCCGCCGACAGCGATGGAGTCATGGTTCCAGTGTGACTTATGGCTATGGCGCACGCCTAACCGGTGCAGCCCCCGGGGGAGCAGCCGACTGCCGGCGGTCAGTCGCGCATCGCCCGGCGGGCGCTGTCAGTGCGCTGCTGGGGGTTTCCGACGCTGATCTCCGCATTCAGGACGGCAAGCCCGGCCGGTGAAACCAGGACAGGGTTGAAGTGCATCAACGCAATTTCGGGGTGCCTGTCCTTGAGTAGGGCTACCCGCAACAGCAGATCCTCCACGGCCGGAATGTCCACCGGCGGCAAGCCCTGGTAGCCGAACAACCGCCTGCTTGCCCGCGGCGTCCGGACCAGGTCAGCAGCGTCGACGGTGGTAAGCGGAGGGATGCCGTGGGCCCAGTCATCGAGCAGGTTGACCGCATCGCCCGCCATGCCGAACGAAACCACCGGTCCCAGGAGCGGATCCTCGATCGCCCGCACGACACACGCTTGCCCGGCCGGCGCCATGGTCTGCACCTCCAGGCCATGGTCACCGAATGCACGGAGCTCGGCGCGCATGGCCTCTATCCCGGCGCGCAGCCCTGCCGCGTCGGGGATGTTGAGCCGCACTCCGCCGAAGTCCAGGCGGTGCCGAAGATTCTCATCGACCGTCTTGAGCGCCACCGGCCATCCCAGCGACTCAGCGGCCTGAAGTGCCTCGTCAGCCGAGTCGACCGGGATCGAGGGCAGAGCTTCGATCCCGTAGCTGCCGAGGAGCCGGCGTGTCTGGTCGCTATCCAGGCGGCGCAGCCCCACATCCCTCACGCCGGACAGGACGCCGCCGAGCAAGGCCGCTGCGTCCTCCTCGTTGACATCGCTGAGCTCGGCGAAAACACCGTGCTCGCCCACGCGCCACCGGCTGTAACGTACGACGGCGCCCAGCGCCGACACGGCCGCTCCCGGACTGGCGAAACACGGCAGTCCCATACCCTCGTCCTCGCCACCGGGAACCGCGGCGGACCACAAGCCCTCAAGCTGCGCGGCTGGGTCCAGTACGCCCGTGAAGCATGCAACCACCGGCTTTCCCGCTGCCCTGCCGCACTCCTGCAGTACCGGCAGGATCGCGTTGGGGGCGAGCCCTACCGCGGGGATGAGCGTAAGAATCAGGGAGTGAACGGCCGGATCGTCGAGAGCTTCGGTGAGCGATGCCTTCAGCTCGGGCAGTGCGACCGACTGGCCCGCGTCGAGATCGAGGTGTGCGTTCATCCGAACCACGTCGAGCTCGTGCGCAAGGGCGGCGTCCGCGAGGACCTTTCCGAGGGCCAGGGAGTTGCTGAACACAGCTACGCCGGGACCATCGGGAACAGGCTGGCCGACCACGATCTGCGCCACGTCCATCAGCTGTTCGGTGGTCTCGACCCGGATCACGCCGGACTGGCGCAGCATGGCGTTCAGGGCGCCGCTCGGGGCCTGCGTCGTGCGCACCGCGTGACCGGGCGGCAGCTGCAGTCCCATCACATCGGACTTGGCGACGATGACCGGCTTCATCCTGGACAACCTGCGGGCTATGCGTGAGAACTTGCGCGGGTTGCCGATCGACTCCAGGTAGAGCGCAACGGCCCGCGTCTTCGGATCGTCTTCCCAGTACTGCATCGCGTCATTGCCGGACACATCGGCCCGGTTGCCCGCCGACAGCGCTGAGGACAATCCAAGCGAACGCCTGCTGGCGGCTGCGTGGAGCATGACGCCGATCGCCGCCGACTGGCTGAAGAGGCCGAGCCCTCCGCGTTTCGGCAGTTCAGGCGCCATCGACGCGTTCAGCCGGACTTCGGGATCGGTATTGATGATGCCAAGGGACGCCGGTCCCACCACCCGCATGCCATAGGATCGGGCGCTGTGCACCAGCGCGCGCTGCCGCGCCAGCCCCTCGCCGTCGTCGTCCGCGAAACCTGCCGTCGCCACGAGCAGGCCCTTCACGCCCGCGCGTCCGCACTCCTCGACGACAGGGAGGACCTGGTCGTAGGGCACCGCGATCACGGCGAGGTCCACGGGACCCGGCACCTCCGCAATGGAGCCGTACGCAACCATGCCGTTCAGTTCGAACGCTTCAGGATTGACTCCGGCGACGGGTCCGGTGAAGCCGCCGTCGACGATGTGCTCGAGGAGGGAATAGCCCACGCTCCCCCAACTGCGGCTGGCCCCAATCACCGCGACTGACGACGGCATGAGCAGCGTTTGCATGCTGCGGGCCTCCGCACGGTGCTCCCGTGCTTCCATGACCGCGCGGGACTTCTCGGTCGGGTCGATGTTGAAGGTCAGTTCGACCACGCCGTCGTCGAACCGGCGGTCCACTTCGTAACCCGCTTCGGCGAATACCGTAATCATCTTCCTGTTTTCGGGCAGCACCTCGGCGGTGAAGCGCCGGATGCCGTTCTCCCGTGCGGCCACCGCAAGGTGCTCGAGCAGGATGGATCCCAGTCCCCTGCCCTGGTAGGCGTCCGAGACGTTGAAGGCCACCTCGGCCTCGTCCGGATCATCCAGGCGGTCGTAGCGGCCGATACCGATGATGTCCTGGCCGCGGGTCACCACGAAAGCCACCCTGCCCACATGGTCAACCTCGGTGAACCGTCTGAGTTCCTTCTCGCTCAACGAAGACTTGTACGTGAAGAAGCGGAGGTAGATGGAGTTCTGGGACTGCTTCATGTGAAAGGCCTGAACGGCATCGGCGTCCGACGGCGCGATGGGCCTCAGATGGCCGGTGGAGCCGTCCCGCAACACGACGTCTGCCTCCCAATATTCAGGGTATAGTCCGTCAGCCACCATAGACTCACAGTAGTGGGCGGCTGCGGTTCCGTCAGCCAAGCACCACTGCGACCCGATACCGCGGCCAAACACAGCCGTCCCGACGACCACCGCAAGCACAGTTACGCAATCAGCTGCCGAAGGACCCGAAACACCATGGCCAGGCGCCAAGCAACACCACCGGATACGGATTACACCGAGAAGATCATCGACATTGACGTCACCTCCGAGATGGAGGGCTCCTTCCTGGAGTACGCCTACTCGGTGATCTATTCGCGCGCACTTCCCGACGCCCGCGACGGCCTGAAGCCGGTGCAGCGCCGGATCCTGTACATGATGACTGACATGGGCCTGCGCCCCGACCGCGGCCACGTGAAGTCAGCGCGTGTCGTGGGCGAGGTCATGGGCAAGCTCCACCCCCACGGGGACGCCGCCATCTACGACGCCATGGTCCGGATGGCCCAGGACTTCTCGCTGCGTCTGCCGCTCATCGACGGGCACGGAAACTTCGGTTCGCTTGATGACGGCCCCGCAGCGGCCCGTTACACCGAGGCCCGCCTCGCCGCAGCGGCGCTCACGATGACGGACCACCTCGGCGAGGACGTCGTCGACTTCATCCCGAACTATGACAACCAGCTCACGCAGCCCGAAGTCCTGCCCGCAGCCTTTCCGAATCTCCTCGTCAACGGAGCAACCGGCATAGCCGTCGGCATGGCCACCAACATGGCTCCGCACAACCTCGGTGAGGTCATCGCGGCGGCCCGGCACCTGATCGACAACCCGGACGCGACGCTGGATGACATCATGCGCTTCGTTCCCGGACCCGACCTCCCCAGCGGCGGCAAGATCGTCGGCCTGGACGGCATCCGGGACGCCTATGCCACGGGCCGCGGATCATTCAAGACACGGGCCGCGGTGGAGGTTGAGCAACTCTCGGCACGCCGCACCGGCCTCGTGGTCACTGAACTGCCGTACATGGTGGGACCCGAGAAGGTCATCGAAAAAATCAAGGACGCCGTGACAGCGAAGAAGCTGCAGGGCATTTCCGACATCGTGGACCTGACGGACCGTACGCACGGATTGCGTCTGGTCATCGAGCTGAAGAACGGGTTCAACCCGAACGCGGTGCTCGCGCAGCTCTACCGGTACTCCCCGATGGAGGACTCCTTCGGCATCAACAACGTCACCCTGGTAGACGGCCAGCCGCGAACCCTCGGGCTCGTGGAACTGCTGCAGGTGTACATCAGCCACCGCATCTCGGTTGTCCGGCGCCGCACCTCCTACCGGCTTGGAAAGAAGAAGGATCGCCTCCACCTGGTGGAGGGCCTGCTCATCGCCATCGTGGATATCGATGAGGTCATCCAGATTATTCGTTCCTCCGATGAGGCAGCAGCGGCCCGGACAAGGCTCATGTCGATCTACGACCTGACGGAGATCCAGGCCAACTACATCCTCGAGCTCCGCCTGCGCCAGTTGACCAAGTACTCGCGCATCGAGCTGGAGAAGGAGCAGGACGAACTGCGCAGGGAAATTGCTGAACTCGAGGAGATCCTCGGCTCTGAGCAGAGGCTGCGCGGTCTGGTTTCCGAGGAGCTCGCCGCCATCGCGGAGCAGTTTGCCACCCCGCGGCGCACCGTGCTGCTCGAATCGGAGGCAAGCGCCCCGTTGAGGGGCACCGTTCTGCCTACGCCGGCAGGCAACGGCGCCAAGGCGCCGCTGACCCTCGAGATCGCGGACGATCCGTGCTGGGTCGTCCTTTCGACCTCCGGTCAGCTTGCACGCACAACGGGCCAGGAGCCCATCGCCGACGGCGGCCAGCGGGTGAAGCACGACGCCTTCACCTCCATCGTCGCGACCACCGCCCGCGCGGAGATCGGAGCCCTGACCTCCTCCGGACGCATGGTGCGGCTGCAGGTGGTGGACATGCCCGCGCTCCCTCCCACGAACGGAATCCCGAATCTGGCCGGCGGAGTCTCGGTCAAGGAATTCATCACGCTCGAACGCGGCGAGTCTCTGGTGGGCCTCGTGCCCCTGGACAAGTCCTTCGCGCTCGGTACCGCGCAGGGCGTGGTCAAGCGCGTTGTCCCCGACTACCCCCTCAACCGCGATGATTGGGAAGCGATCACCCTGAAGCCCAAGGACAGCGTGGTGGGCCTTGCTCCGGCCGGCGACGCCGACGACCTCGTCTTCGTCACCCGTGAGGCGCAGCTGCTGCGCTTCAACGCCTCCGCGGTACGGCAACAGGGCCGCATGGCCGGCGGGGTGGCCGGCATCAAGCTGGCCGGTGACGACGCCGTCGTCCACTTTGGTGCGGTGAAGGCGGACGATCCTGACGCCGTCGTCGTGACCATTGCAGCGGGCAGTGAGGCCCTGCCGGGGACTACTCCGGGCTCGGTCAAGGTCACGGAGTTCGCCGAGTACCCGGCCAAGGGGCGGGCCACCGGCGGCGTGCGCTGCCACCGGTTCCTGAAGGGCGAGGACCACCTGGCGCTTGCCTGGGCCGGACATGGGCCGGCGCGGGCGGTGTCGGCTACAGGTGTGGCACGGGCGCTTCCAACGGAACATGGCCGCCGCGACGGTTCCGGTGTGGCGCTGTCGCAGCCGGTCGAGGCTATCGGTCCCAGCCCTGCCTAGACCCTGATGTCCCCAAGCCCAGGTGAGGCTATTCCGGCGTTATTCCGGCGTCCCGAGCCGCTTCTCGTAGGCCATCGACCGGCGGGTGGGCGTGTATCCCATGCGCTCGTACAGGCCAAGGGCGCCCGACGGATTCTCGGTGTCCACGCCGAGGCCGGCGTTTTCCATGCCGCTTGCCTTGAACCGGCGCATGGCTTCGGCGAGGAGCGCCGGTGCAAGACGGCGCCCGCGCCAGTCGCGTCTCACGCCGAGCAGCTCGATGTAGCCCTCGTCGTGGCCGACGAGCTCCTTTGACTCAGGGTCATAGCTGGCGATCGCATAGCCAACCACCTCACCGGACGAATTGTCGATCACCGCGAGGCTCCACTCGGCCCGGAACTCGGGGTGTGTGACGGTGTACCGCCAGCTTTCCTCGTCGCGGGGTTCACTTCCCCAGTGGTCCCGGAATGCGTCGTTGTGGGCCAAGCGGATTGCTTCGGAGAGGTCGTCGCTGAAGGTCACGATCTCGAATTCCGGATCGAGATCGACTTCCGGAATGTCCTCCGACAGATCCCGTGTCATCTCCGTGAACCATCGGACAATGCTGCTGCCTTTGGACTCCATCAGCGCCTGGTGGCCCGGGTTCAGCTCTTCGACGTAGGAACGGATGAAACCGCCCTCGATTCCGGCGTCCCTCAGCCGTTGCCGGGCCCGTGCGAGGTGCCAGTCATGAATCGAACTGCCGATCCCCCTCCGCCGCCAGGCAGGGTCGACACCTCCGAAGACGTGGACCAGTTGTGAACCGGGATTGGCGCTGATTCGGCCGAAAGCCCGGGGGGTTCCTTCCTCGTCCAGGCCCAGAATCGTGTCCAGCTCGGGGTCGTTCTTCGAGGCCTCGAGTACTTCCTCGAGATCCGCCCGCTGCTCGATCCAGTCCGGCTTGTCCGCGACGGCCATCCGGCGCAGCAGGGCCTCCCAGCCGTCGATGTCCGCGTCCGTTATTGCCCGCCAGCGCAGCTGCTGGTCGGTGGGTTTCAGCTCAGGCGTAGGCATGCTCCCAGCGTAGGTGATTGCCGGTATTGCCCGGAGAAAGTTCGACGCCGGTGTCGCACCTGAGTGCCTCCGCCCGGTCGTGGGTGACGAGCAGAACTGGTTTGTCACCCAGGCCGTTGCGCAGGTCGCGCATGAGCCGGCCGGCGCCGTCGGAATCCAGGTGGGCGGTGGGCTCGTCGAGGATCAGTGCCGGAGCGCGGGTCAGCAGTGCGCGTGCCACGGCAAGGCGCTGCCGCTGTCCGCCCGAGAGGCGGCTCCCGCCGGCGCCGATCCTGGCATCCAGTCCCCCGGTGCGGTCACGTACGGCGACGGCCAGTCCCACCCGCTCGAGCACGCGCCAGAGCTCATCGTCCCCGGGCAACTCGTTCGGGTCGCAGGCGAGCAGGAGGTTCGCCCGCACGGATGAATCGAACAGGTAGCCTTCCTGCGGGCACCAGGCGGCAGGCAGCGCGCCCGGCCCGGGATCCTCCGAAGCGCTGACGAGGTACCTGCCGCGGCTCAGCGGGAGGAATCCAAGCAGCGCGCCGATGATGGTGGACTTGCCGCTGCCCGAGGGGCCGGTGAGCGCGGTCCAGGACCCGCTGCGCACCTCAAGGGTGACGCCCTCCACCACATTGATGCCCGGCTCGTACCCGACGGCGGCATCCACCAACGCGAGGGCAGGTGCTTCCTCTGCCCGCACGGTCTCCGGCACACGTCCCGGACCCGCCTGACCCTCCAGGGCGGGCCGGGGCTGCAGGTTCGCGTCGAGCCGCCGCGTCACGGCACCGAACGGACCCCACTGCTGCACGGCGGCAACCCCGAGAGCAAGCGGCTCGATCAGCGCAAGCTGCATGAGTACGACGACGGCCACCACCTCCGCGGACTGCCCGCCGGAGCCGGCGAGAATGGCGATCGCGGCGGCCGTGCAGCCGAGGATGACGAGCGCTTGCCCCGTGCCGGCTGCCCAGGAACTGCGCCGCAGGCCGCGGGCGGCGCAGGCTTCCAGTCGCGCGAGGCGGTCGAGGGCCCGGCAGGTGAGCCCGTTGACGGAGATGTCCCGCGACGCCTGGAGAAGGCTGGTTGTTTCCGCAAGGGAAGCCGCGCGCAGGCTGATTCCCGCCGCTCCTGCCGAGCGTTCCGCCAGCAGCGCGGCGGCCGGGGCAGCCAGGAGCCCGACGGCGACCGCGAAGACCTGCCAACCGATAGCGGAAGGCAGGAGAATCGCCGTCGTTCCGATGGCGGCCAGGCCGGTCAGGACGGCGGTGAGCGGCGGGAAGGTTGCCCGCGCAGCGGTGTCGCGCAGCTCGTCGATGTCACCCACAAGGCGTTCGATGCCCCCGGACCCGCGGGAGAGCGAGCGCCAGGATTCGGCACGTCCCAGCAGGGTTTGCCATAGCCGTAGCCGGATGGCGTCGGCCGTCTGCAGGATGCTCTCATGCAGCCACAGTCGCTCACAGTAGCGCAGCAGGGAACGGCCGATTCCGAAGAACCGCACGCCGACGATGGCGGCCAGCAGATAGAGGATGGGCGGCTGCTCGGAGGCCCGGACGATCAGCCAGCCCGAGAGGGCGGTGAGCGCGACGGCGAAGACTGACGAACCCGTACCGAAGGCGAGCGCTGCGAGGAACCGTGGCGACCAGGGACGCACCAGGGCGAGCGCACGGAGAAAAGTGTGGGGGGTCGCGCGGTTGTCCGTCGGTTCGGGCGGCCCGTCCTGATGGACAGGCTCCCCTACCGCAGTTGCCGGCTCTGCCGGTTCCGGGGCCGTTTCCCGGCGGGCTGGAGCACCAGATCGAGGAAGCCGACCGGCCTGCATTTGCCTGTCCACCGCCGGCCCAAGGTCGATCGTCCGGTCGGCAAGGGCTGCGGTCTCGTCGTCGTGCGCGATGAGCACAACCGTCACGGTTCCGCGCAGGTGGTTGACGGTGCGGCGGATGATGTCCGAGGAGGCTTCATCCACGTGCGCTGTGGGTTCATCGAGCAGGAGGGTTCCGCCGGTGGGCTCAATGCGCAGCAGGGCCCTCGCCAGCGCGAGCCGCCGGAGCTCTCCCGGGCTCAGTTCGCCCGTCGACTTGTCCAGCAGATGCGTGCCTCCCACTCGCGCAAGGGCGCGCAGGAGCGGTTCGTCGTCCGGGGGCGAGTCGGCGTAGAAGGCGAGTTCTTCCCGAACAGTACGAAGGAGTGGCTCGGGATGCTGCGGTACCCAAGCGATCGGTCCGGGAATCGGTGTCGCTGCTCCGGTTATCTGGAGACCGGGCTGGGGCATTCCGGCGAGCAGGCCCATCAGCGTGGACTTTCCCGAGCCGCTGGCTCCCCGCACCGCGGTGATGGTCCCCGGGACCAGCGTGAAGCTGAGGTTCTGCACGATCGGCGCCTCGGAGCCGTCGAACCGGAAGGTGAGTTCCTCCGCTCCGGCGGGTGCGCCGTCGTCCTGTCCTTGCGCCGCTCGGGGAGCCGGGGGCGAGTCGATGATGGCGCGCACGTTGCGTCCAACCTCAAGTCCGTCGTCGCTGGCGTGATGCGCGGCTCCCAGATCCCGAAGCGGCAGGTAGCACTCCGGGGCAAGGATAAGGGCGAGCAGGCCGACCTCGAGTCCCACGTCCCCGTGAATAAGGCGTACCCCGACGAAGACGGCTACAACGGCAACCGAGATCGTGCTGATGAGTTCGAGGGCGAGGGAAGACAGGAAGGCGATGCGCAGCGTTTCCATGGTGCGGCGCGAGTATCCCGCGCCGATGTCCTGGAGCGCGCGGGTCTGGGCGCTGGCACGGCCGAGGCCGACGAGCGCCGGCAAGCCCTTCGCCAGTTCCAGCAGGTGGTCCGACAGCCGGTCCAGCGAGGCCCGCGCGTCTGCCGTGCGGTCCTGCGTATGCCAGCCGATGAGCACCATGAATACCGGGATCAGCGGAATGGTCACCACGATGACGACTGCGCTGATCCAGTCAGCGGCAAGGATGCGCGCGCCGACCAGGAGAGGGACCACGGCGCAGGTGATCAGGGCGGGCAGATATTGGGTGTGGTATTTGTCGAGGCCGTCGAGTCCGCGCGTGAGCAGCACGCTGAGCGCTCCCGTGCCCTGCTTGCCGCTTCCGGAACCGCCCTCAGCGAGCACCCGCCCAAGCGCTTCGCGGCGCAGCTGCTCCTTCACGCCGTGTGCGAGTTGCTGCGCGGTTCCCTGCTGTGCCCAGGCGGCACCGGCGCGGAGCCCTGCGCCGGCCAGCCCTAGCCAGAGCAGTTCCACCGCAGGCTCCAGACCGCCCGCCAGTGAAGCAACGCCCCGGGCAATTGCTTCTGCGACCAGAATCAGAGCGGCCGCCTTCACCGCCGCGAGGACGCCCAGGACATAGATTGGCCCTACCGGGACGGCGGCACCCGCCGGTCCGCGGGCCAGCACCCGGTCGATCACAGCGGGCTCACGGAATGCGCTTCGGGGATGCTCTGCTCAGTGACGCGTTTCCGGAAGACCCAGTAGGTCCAGCCCTGGTACGCGAGCACCAGCGGCACGCCGAAGGCGGCGATGATGCTCATCAGCCCAAGTGTGTAGGGAGAACTGGATGCGTTCTCGACCGTGAGGCTGAACGCCTCGTTGAGCGTTGATGGCAGCACAACCGGATAGACCGAGCCGAAGATGCACGCCAGTGACGCCGCCAGCGCAACTCCCAGCCAGATGAAACCCCAACCGTCGCGCGAGGAACGCTCCGCGAACCACGACGCAACGGCCGCGACGACTGCACCGAGCAGGGCGAGGCCCGTCCAGACGGTTCCGTCCGCGATGTATACCCTCGCGGCCCAGAGCAGCAACGGCACGACGGCGATGGGCAGCAGCCGCACCAGGAGCCTGCGTGCCCGCTCCCGGATAGGGCCGTCGGTCTTCAGGACCAGAAACGCCAGCGCATGGGCAATGCAAAACAGCACGACGGCGGCGGCGCCAAGGAGCGCATCGAACGTCAGCCAGACGAACGGTCCACCCACCCGGTCGCCGTTCTCGTTGAGCGGCAGGCCGGTGGTTGTCAGTGCGAGGGCCGCGCCGATCCCTGCCGCTGAGGTGAAGGAGCCGAAGAAGATCGCCCGGTCCCAGCGGCGGCGCCACTGGTCGCTGTTCATCTTCCCCCGGTATTCAAAGGCGACCGCCCGAAAGATCAGTGCCAGGAGCACCAGGACGAAGGGCAGGTAGAGCGTGGAGAGCAGCGATGCGTACCAGAGCGGGAAGGCCGCAAGGGTGGCGCCGATGGCAGTCACGAGCCATACCTCGTTGCCGTCCCACACGGGGCCTACGGTGTTGAGGAGGACCCTCCGCTCGCGGTCCGTCCGTGCGAAGAGTTTCATCAGCATGCCGACGCCGAGGTCGAACCCCTCGAGGAAGAGGTAACCGGTCCACAGCACTGCGATCAGGATGAACCAGATCGTCGGAAGCAGTTCGTTCATGCGCGGTGTTCCTTTCCGCGGGGTAGGATTCGGGTCGGGAAGTCAGTAGGCGAAGGCGAGGACATCGTCGTCATCCTTTCCGCGGGAGGAGCTGTCGTCGTCGCTGGGTGCGGCAAGTTCCGGCATGGCCGAGGCAACGCCGCCGCGCACATAGGTGAAGAGCAGCCTCACCTCGACGACCAGCAGGACGGCGTAAACGAGGGTTAGCGCAACCAGGGAAAAGACGAGTTCGGCCAGTGACACCCCGGGCGACACGGCCGCGGCCGTGAACATGAACACGCCGTCGACGCCGCTGGGATCCGGGTTGGGCGCTACCACGAAGGGCTGGCGGCCCATCTCCGTGAAGATCCAGCCGGCGGAGTTGGCTCCGAAGGGGGCGAGGATCCCGAACACCGCAAGCTGCATGAGCCGGCGCGATTCGGGGACCGTCCCCTTCCGCAAAATCCACAGTGCTACCGCGGCTGCGCCGGCCGCCATCACGCCGAAGCCGATCATGATGCGGAAACCCCAGTAGGTAACCTCCATGACCGGGAGGTAGTCGATGGGCATTCCGGCGCGCTCGCCGTACATGGGGTCATTGGGAAGGGTCTTTCCGTACTGCTCCTCGTATTCCGGCAGAAGCGTGTTGACGCCTCTGACCTCGGTGGTGAAATCACCGTTCGCGAGGAAGGACAGCAGGCCGGGCACTTCGAAGACCGCCACTATGTCGTCGCAGTTCTGGGAACCCAGATTGCCCACCGAGAGGACGGAGAAACCGGTGCCGTCGTGGCAGGCGGCCTCAGCTGCCGCCATTTTCATAGGCTGCTGTTCGAACATCAGCTTCGCCTGCAGGTCACCCGAGACTGCCGTCCCGGCGAATGAAACAAGCGCGACGACGGCGCCGATTCGCGCTGAGCGCAGCCACACCTGGTGGTCCATGAGGCCGCGTGACCGGGTGTCATCCTTGCCGACGACCACCGTGCCGTCGTCGTCGACCGTGTCCAGGCCGTCGTGGCGCCGCTTCCAGAGGTGGTACCAGGCGATGCCCAGGAGGAAACCGCCGGCCACCGCGAGGGCTCCGAAAACCGTGTGGGTGAAGGCAACCAGTGCGGTGTTGTTGGTGAAGACCGCCCAGGCGTCCACCATGCGTGCGCGCCCGTCCACGAGCTCCACGCCGACGGGATGCTGCATCCAGGAGTTGGCCACGATGATGAAGTAGGCGGAGAAGACGGATGCCAGTACCGCGGCCCACAGTGAACCGAGATGCAGCACCTTGGGTAGCCGCTGCCAACCGAAGATCCAGAGGCCGAGGAAGGTCGACTCGACGAAGAACGCGAGCAGCGCCTCCATGGCGAGGGGAGCACCGAAGACGTCGCCGACGAACCGGCTGTATTCGCTCCAAGCGAGCCCGAACTGGAACTCCTGCACCAGCCCGGTGGCCACGCCCATGATGAAGTTGATGAGGAAGAGCTTTCCCCAGAACTTGGTCATGCGCAGGTAGTGTTCCTCGCCTGTCCGGTACCACTGGGTCTGCATGACCGCGACAACCAGGCCGAGGCCGATCGTCAGCGGCACCATCAAAAAGTGGTAAACGGTGGTGATGCCGAACTGCCACCGGGCGATTTCAAGTGCTTCCACAGGTCCTCGATTCCACAAGCACAGGCGACGATCCCAAGTTCTACATGTCGTAGAAAAGTATCTTCTACACATCGTAGAACAACTTCCGGGTCCTCTTCTACATGGCGTAGAACCTTTGGCGAAAAAGTTGTAGATTAGAGGAGTCGGAACCGGCTTTGCGACCGCAATACCCGCAGACCAGCGGGAACAAATGGACGAAGGAACAAGAATGGCCACGCTCGGTGAGCTCGAACGCACAGTCATGGACCTGCTGTGGGGTACCCAGGAGGCCTTGACGGCCAACGCTCTCCGTGATGCGTTGGCGCTTGCCCCGGAAGGCACCGCAGAGGGCAAGGAACTTGCGGTAACCACTGTGCTGACCGTACTGTCCCGACTGGAGAAGAAGGGCTTGGTCGAGCGCGAGCGCGACACCCGCCCGCACCGCTACCGCGCGGTGACCAGCCGGGAAGATCACACCGCAGAACTCATGCACGAGGTCCTGGTGACTGCCCCCGATCGCGAAGCAGTCCTCGCCCGTTTCATCGGCAGCGTTTCCGAGAGCGAGGCCCGCACCCTCCGGCGGCTACTGGGCAGCAACTAGCACCCGATGTTCTGGGCCTCCCACTTCCTGGCCACGCTCGCCGTGGTTCTGGCATGGCCTGCCCCGATCGCGCTCTCCAAGGCGCAGTGGCCCTCGCGCTCGCCGTTCACTGCCATGATCCTGTGGCAGGCAATCGCCCTTGCCGGTGGCCTCTCGATGATCGGCGCCATGCTGGTCTGGGGACTCGAGCCGCTGGGAGACAACCTGCTCCAAGCGTTACGCGGGCTCTGGGACGTCCTGGTGAACAATCGGCCGGCAGACACTCTCGGACTGGTTCACGTATTCGCCCTCAGTGCGGCGACCCTGCTGACCGCGCATCTCGTCTTCACGCTGCTCATCACCTATGTGCGGATCACGGGACAGCGACGACGGCACCGAAACCTGCTGAACCTGCTGAGCTCACCCTCGCGCACCAATCCGTCCACCCTCGTTATCAAGCACCCGACCCCGGTCGCTTACTGCCTGCCCGGCGGCGCACGTTCCGTAACGGTCCTTTCGGATGGTTTGATGGGGCTGCTGTCGGAGGAGGAACTGCGGGCCGTACTGGTACATGAGCGTGCCCACCTGAGCCAGCGCCATCATCTTCTGCTGTGGGCCTTTGCAGCGTGGCGCTCTGCCCTGCCCTGGCTTCCGACGTCGCGCCTGGCCCAACGGGCAGTCAACGAACTCATTGAGATGCTCGCCGACGACGAGGCAGTCAAGCAGGTGGATCAGGAAACCCTCGTCGGCGCGATCGCGATAGTGGCCACCGGGTCACACGGACCGGCGACTGTTGCGCCGAAACAGGCGCCCCCGGATGGCAGCATCGAACCGGATCCGGATCAGGAAGACGCCTCGCTCTCCACCGTTCGCAGGCTGCGCCGTCTGCTGGAACCGAAGCGACCGCTCTCCCCCGTGCAGTCCTTCGCCGCGCTGGCGACATCGGCGCTGCTGCTCATGGTGCCCACGGTGCTGCTGATCGCGCCGGGTCTCTTCGACTGACCAAATTTGCGGCCCGCCGCAGGTGCTTCAGGGCCGGCGGCGTCACCGCTCAGGCGTCGATGCGTTCCCGATCCAGCGACGCGGCGCCGGCGACGATGAAGTCTTTCCGCGGTGCGACATCGCTGCCCATCAGCAGGTCGAACACCCGTTCGGCGGCTTCGGCCTCCTGGATCCGCACCCTGCGCAATGTGCGGTGGCGCGGATCCATGGTGGTTTCAGCCAACTGACCGGCGTCCATCTCCCCCAGCCCCTTGTAGCGCTGGATAGGTTCCTTGTAGCGCTTCCCCTCGCGTTCGAGCGTGGCCAGCAACCTGTGCAGTTCCTGCTCCGAGTAGGTGTAGACGGTTTCGTTCGCCTTGCTCCCCGGGTTGAGGATCTCCACCCGATGCAGCGGCGGGACGGCCGCGTAGACACGACCTGCATCGACGAGGGGGCGCATATACCGGAAGAAAAGGGTCAGGAGCAGGGTGCGGATATGGGCGCCGTCCACGTCCGCGTCCGTCATCAGGATGACCTTCCCATAGCGGGCTGCGTCGAGTTGGAAGCTGCGGCCTGATCCGGCACCAACAACCTGGATCAGGGCTGCACACTCGGCGTTGGAAAGCATATCGCCGACCGAAGCCTTCTGGACGTTGAGGATCTTCCCGCGAATGGGCAGCAGCGCCTGGTAGTCAGAGGACCGGGCAAGCTTCGCTGTGCCCAGTGCGCTGTCTCCCTCGACGATGAACAGTTCGGAACGCTCAACGTCGTCGATGCGGCAGTCAGCCAGTTTGGTGGGCATGGAGGACGTCTCCAGCGCATTCTTCCGGCGCTGTGTCTCCTTGTGTACGCGCGCCGAAACGCGCGACTTCATTTCGGCGACGACCTTCTCCAGCAGGAGCGCGGACTGGGCCTTGTCTCCGCGTGCCGAAGAATTGAGTTTGGCCAGGATCTGCGTTTCCACGACCTTTGCGACGATGGCCCGGACGGCGGATGTTCCGAGGATCTCCTTTGTCTGTCCTTCGAACTGCGGCTCGGCCAGACGAACGGTCAGCACTGCCGTGAGGCCGGCGAAGACGTCGTCCTTCTCCAGCTTGTCATTGCCTGCCTTGAGCTTGCGGGCATTGGCTTCGACTACCTTCCGGAACGTCTTCAGGAGCGCCTGTTCGAATCCGGCCTGGTGGGTTCCGCCCTTGGGGGTGGCGATGATGTTGACGAAGCTCTTGACCGTCGTGTCATAACCGATGCCCCAGCGCAGCGCGATGTCCACCTCACAGTCGCGTTCCACTTCAGCGATCCGGCTGTGTCCCTGGTCATCGAGGACGGGCACGGATTCCTTGAACCGCCCGGAGCCGTGGAGCCTCCACACGTCGGTCACTGCGTGATCGATGGCGAGGAATTCCACGAACTCGGAAATTCCGCCGTCGTGGTGGAACACTTCCTCCACCACGCCGTCATGGCCGGGAAGGCCGCGTTCGTCCCGCAGCGTGATCCGGAGACCTGGAACAAGGAAGGAGGTCTGCCGCGCGCGTGCCTGCAGTTCCTCATAGGAGAATTTGGCATCGGCAGTGAAAATTTGGCGGTCTGCCCAGTAGCGGATCCTGGTACCGGTAACTCCGCGTTTTGTGGTGCCCACGACTTCGAGGCGGGAGCTGTCGACGAAGGGAGAGAACTTCGCTGTCGGCAAAGGCTTGCGCTCGTCGGCGAAATTCCCGGGTTCGCCCATGCGGAATGACATCTGGTAGGTCTTGCCGCCCCTGTCCACCTGCACGTCGAGACGGGCGGAAAGGGCATTGACCACGCTGGCGCCCACGCCGTGGAGGCCGCCGGATGCGGTGTAGGAGCCGCCGCCGAATTTTCCGCCGGCGTGGAGCTTGGTGAAGACCACTTCAACGCCGCTGAGCCCCGTCTTGGGTTCAGCGTCCACGGGAATTCCGCGTCCGTCATCGTGCACTTCCACCGAGCCGTCGGCGTGGAGGATGACCGTGATGCTTTGTCCATGGCCTGCCAGGGCCTCATCGACAGAGTTGTCGATGATCTCCCAGAGGCAGTGCATGAGGCCACGGGAGTCAGTGGACCCGATGTACATACCCGGGCGTTTGCGTACCGCCTCAAGACCCTCGAGTACGGAAAGATGGCGGGCTGTGTATTCAGAGCTGGGGGCCACTTCCTTGGAAACTCCTTGGGATTGCGGTCTATCGCGGGGTGGTGTGCGCGACGGGAGCGGCGCGCCGTACCAAGCATATTCTGTCATTTGCGCTAGTGACGGCAGGCTTGCCGGGGCGTTCAGCCCGCGCTTGGACCGCGCGCGGGAGGATACGCGCTCAGCGAAAGCACACCCAGCTTGCGAAGAAACGGCTACGAATAGTGGTTATATGAAGTACAGGAACCACTAAGGAGGCATCCATGACAACAGCTACAGCAACCCGCGAGCTGACCGCGCTTCACCGTTGTGACCGGTGCGGAGCCCAGGCGTATGTTCGCGCAGTCCTTCAGTCCTCCGGTGGTGAGCTTCTCTTCTGCGGCCATCACGCACGCGCTGTGGAGAGCACCCTTCGTCCGCAGACTTCCGAGTGGCAGGACGAAACTGCCCGGTTGACCGAGAAGTCCCAGAGCGCTGTAGAGGCTTAATCGCCATCGTGGTGGAGCCTCCTACTGGATGGCACAACATACAGGAAGAACCCCCTCCTCGGAGGGGGTTCTTCCTGTATGTTCGCCGTGCCGGGACCTCACGGTGCCCGATTCAGGATTCTAGTCGAGGTAGTCCCGCAGAACCTGGGATCGCGACGGGTGCCGTAGCTTCGACATGGTTTTGGACTCTATCTGCCGGATGCGCTCACGGGTGACCCCATAGACCTTGCCGATTTCGTCAAGGGTCTTAGGCTGACCGTCCGTGAGACCGAACCGCATTGCTACTACGCCGGCTTCCCGTTCGGACAGGGTGTCCAGGACGGAATGGAGCTGCTCCTGCAGGAGGGTGAAGCTCACGGCGTCAGCCGGGACGACAGCTTCAGAGTCTTCGATGAGGTCACCGAACTCGGAGTCACCGTCTTCGCCCAGCGGGGTGTGGAGCGAGATGGGCTCACGGCCGTACTTCTGGACCTCCACGACCTTCTCAGGGGTCATGTCCAGTTCGAGTGCCAGCTCTTCCGGGGTCGGTTCCCGGCCAAGGTCCTGCAGCATCTGGCGCTGAACACGAGCCAGTTTGTTGATGACTTCAACCATGTGAACCGGAATACGGATGGTGCGGGCCTGGTCCGCCATGGCACGGGTGATCGCCTGGCGGATCCACCACGTCGCATAGGTGGAGAACTTGAAGCCCTTCGTGTAATCGAACTTCTCCACCGCGCGGATGAGGCCAAGGTTGCCTTCCTGGATCAGGTCCAGGAAAAGCATGCCACGGCCGGTGTAGCGCTTGGCCAGCGAGACGACCAGACGGAGGTTCGCCTCCAGGAGGTGGTTCTTGGCGCGCTTTCCGTCATGGATAACCCATTCGAGTTCCCGACGCAGTTTCGGGTCGATGTTCTCGTTCGCCGCGAGCTTCTCCTCGGCGAAGAGACCAGCCTCGATGCGCAGGGCCAGATCGACTTCCTGCTCAGCATTGAGCAGCGCTACCTTGCCGATTTGCTTCAGGTAATCCTTGACCGGGTCCGCGGTGGCGCCAGCGGAAACCACCTGCTGCGCGGGCGCGTCGTCGTCGTCAGCGTCCGAATAGACGAAGCCGCTGCCGGTGGGTGCTTCCGCAACCTCCGGTTCGGCTGCGTCGGTGTCTGCACTGTCGACGTCCGCAGCTCCGGGCTCGATCTCCTGCTCGGGAAGATCCTCCGCGGGAGCCTTCGTGTTTACACTGCTCTCGTTTGCCGCGCGCTTGGCACCGCGCGCGGTACCAGCCTTCGACGCCGGTTTCGCGGCGGAGGCTTTGCGCTTGGTTGCAGTTGTACCGGGTTCGGTTAACACCGGTGCTGTTGTCTTCTTGGCCGACACTCAAGAACCTTTCATACGGCGGTTTGCGGCGCCACCAAGGGGGCAACACCACTATGACCCTGTCAAGTCCGTGTTTGAAATCAGACCTATCTTCGGAAACTGTTGATACATACAACAGCTCCGCCGAGTGCGCTATTCCCTTGCGGAGATGCAGTGGTGTGAACACCACATCCGCAAATCTATTGCGCGTCGATCTGAAACACGAACCCAACCGGGTCTCAAATTCCATTGTCGCACGCTTTGCGGAAGGCACGTAATTCCTGGACGTAGGATCGGGGGCACCCCGGCTCTCGCGTAGATCGGTCTGCCAACCTGCATCCGTACCGCGTAAGAGCCGTTCCCGGAGCATGCCGGATGTATCGGCCCGCTTAGGCGGCGCAGCGGGAATCTGAAGTCCAGGCAGTTTCGCGTCGGCGAGCCCATGGAGCGAGTGACCCGGTGCCGACCAACGCCAGCAGGAGTTCAGCGAGGGTGTATCCCGGGGTCTCGTCGAGCGCCTCCTGAAGGTAATGGTGCGCACGGGAGCCCCTGCCACGTGCCCACTCAAGCCAGCCGAGGATACTGAGGAGAGCAGCCCGCGGCTGCCCGCTTGCTACGGCCGTCAGCCTCACGAAGAGGGCGTGTGCCGCATCCAGGCGGTTCCAGTCGGGCGTGCCGAGCGTGGCAAGGAAAACCTTCCGGAAGAGAAGGGCAGGGTTCCCTGCAGCCTCTGCCTCCACGCGCGCCGGTTCCGCGGCTTCACCCGCATGCAGACCCCTCTTCATCACTTCGCAGGCCACCGGGAGGCCCACCTCCTCCGGGTCTGCCGGCAGGACGCCACCGTCGACAGCCGCCGCCTGGGCGGCACTGAGGCCGGCGGCAGCCAGCACGATGACGCTGTCGCGCACAGGAGCGCTGGCGAGCCCGGCAAGGAGAAAGGCGATCACTTCCGGCGCTTCCCCGGTGCTCGCTGCCTCCCCCTCGTCAGTGATGAGTGCATTCCAAAGCAAAAGGCTGTCACGGCCCAGACTGGACCTGTCCCATTTGCCGTGCCATCGCTCCATGTAGGCGGAAGTGAGTCTGTGGACCTCTTCGTTGTGAACGGCGTCGACAGTGCCCAAGGCCGCTTCCAGCGATTCGGCGTACGTGCTTCCCTGGAAGACCAACTCAGCGTTGAGGATGCTCTCAGTAATGCGGGTAAGAGGGTGCCCCGGCCATGGACAGCATGACGCGTCCTCGCAGAAGTAGTCCCGCCAGTGTGTGGAGCTGACCAGCCACCCGTCCAGCAGGGTCAGGCCTGCTGCGTCAAGGACCAGATCGAGGCAATGGACCATTGGAGCATGTGGCGGCGCGTCGGGCTCCGCCCATGCGGTGTCGGTGTAAATGACCATCAACGCGCCATCGGCCGACGAATCGGATTCAAGGTAGTCCCGGACTGTTGCCGCGTAGTCCAAAGGATCCGTGTCCGGGGACGGAAGGTCCAGGCGGAGGGTGGCGCCGACGCGCTTGCCCGACATGGTGAGGAACACCAGGCTCTCGCGCGGCTGAAAGCCGAGGACGTGCGGGACGTAGCTGAGGATGTCGGCGGGAGAGCTGACCTTGATGGGTGCGTCGGAACGGGATGCGTTAGCTGTCATGCTTACGACTCTGATACCGCAGCCGGGACCGGAGACGCTGTTGCCGCGCTATGTGGGTAACTGCCATGAACCAAGCCGGTGTGGAGGAAGGGTCGCTACCTGCGGGCTTCGCGGCGTCGTCGTAGTTCCCTTGCGATCGCCTGCCGAAGCGGGGGCACAATGATCGACTGACGCGCCAGCTGGGCACGAACCCGGCGACGGAGCACCACGATCGCGACCGTACCGATTCCAAGCACAAGGAACTGCACCGAAAAAGCGATCCGGAAGGAATCCAGGGCATACAGGTCGCCGTTGGAGAAGCCGCTTGCCAGCAGCACATCGAGAATAAGCCCCACGGCGAACATTGTGAGGAGGGCCGCTGTGAATCCACCGATGTTCACAATGCCGGTTGCGGTCCCGAGGCGGGACGCCGGATTGAACGTCCTGGCGAAGTCGAAGCCGATCATGGATCCAGGTCCCCCGACCGCCAGCGTCACGACCAGCAGCACCAGCAGCCAGACTGGCGCTCGACCCGGATAGGTCAGAACCACCAGCCAGGCAAGTGCGGTGACCGCCGTGATTGCCAGGACCATGGTCGAGCGGCGCAGCGGATGCCTGGCAACGTAAACGCCAAGAAGCGGCCCGCAGATCATGCCGACCACCACGAAGAGCGTCATCAGCAGTGAAGCCGTCGGAGCCGCGAGTTCCTGCGCGCTCACCAGGTAGGGGTAGCCCCAGATTAGGACGAAGACCGTTCCCGAGAACTGCGTCGTGAAGTGGCACCACAGGCCGAGGCGGGTTCCAGGTTGCTTCCATGCCTCCGACAGAGAGACGCCGGTCTGCCGCAGGGATATCCGGTTTCGCTGGTCGCTTCCTTCCGGGTGATCACGGATCAGTGTCAGGCCCAGTACAGCCGCAAGGATGCCAAGCCCGGCTGCGGAGAGAAAAGCGCTGCTCCATCCCACGACCTGCAGTATGGCGAGGAAGGGTACGACACTGAGGATCTGCCCGAGCTGGCCGAGGATGCCTGTCAGTTGGGTCAGCACCGGAATTTTCCGGGTTTCGAACCAGGCAGGCAACAGCCTGAGCACCGCGACAAACGTCATGGCGTCGCCGCCGCCAACCAACAGGCGTCCAACGATTCCCGCCGTGATGGACTCAGCGAAGGCAAGCTGGGTCTGTCCCAACGCCATCAGGACGGCCCCGCTGACAATCATGACGCGCGGTCCAAACCGGTCGACCAGCACCCCTACCGGGATCTGCATTCCTGCGTAGACCACGAGCTGCGCCACAGTGAAGACAGCCAACGCGGACGCTGTGGCGTCGAAACGTTCAGTTGCCTCAATACCTGCGACCCCGAAAGAAGTGCGCTGGGTGACCGCTATCAGGTACGCCAGGACTCCGGCGGCCCATACCACCCAGGCACGCCGGTCCGTCCGGTGTTCCGAATCAGTCCCCAGCCCGTTCCCCTCCGTCTTCACCGGTTGCCGGGGAACCGTCGTCGTCAGTGGTCGGCTCGGGAGCCGCGCTGCCAGGCTCGGGGAATTCATCTTCGTCTGCGCTGTTCAGCGTATCGGCGAGCTCGTCGGCTGCGCGCGGTCCGGCCAGGAAGGCCTCAACGGCGGCTGCGAGCTCTTCGGCGCTGGCCAATTCCATGTTCTGCTTGACCAGCAGGGAACGCCGGGAGCCATCCGTATGCTCGTCGTAGCGCTTCTCCAGCGAGGACACCACCCCCTGCACCTCGGCTGAATTGTCCACCTGCCGTGTGATCTGCCGCTCCACGTCCCGGCCGGCTTCCCGCATCCGGTCGGTGGGCAGGACGCGGCCGATGGATGCGCCAAGGTACTCCAGGGCAGTCACCGCGGCAGGCGGGTACTCGGCCTCCGCCAGATAATGCGGCACGTGCACCACGTAACCGACGACGTCGTGTCCCGTTTCCGTGAGACGCAGTTCAAGAAGATGGCCAACAGAGGACTGCAGCTCCGCAGTGGGTTTCCAGGCGGAGCCCATCCCCTCGATCAGGTCGCCCCGGTTTCCGTGTACCGTCACGCCAAGCGGGCGCGTATGGGGAACAGGCATGGGCAGCGAATGGACCCAGGCGACCAGCGGCACCTCAAGCAGGGAGATCAACTGTCCGACGGCGGCGCAGAACCTTTCCCATTGAAGGTCCGGTTCCATGCCGCTCAGCAGTAGAAACCTCTCCCCCAACCCGTCCTGAAGTACCCGAAGCTCAAGCGCCGGAGGCTGATAATCCCTGAGATGATCCTGCTCAAACGTGATGCGTGGGCGGCGACTGCGGTAATCAATGAGTTGGTCGGTGTCGAAAACCGCCAGCAGCTCATTGTCCAGGGAACCCAGCAGCTCATCGCGTACTTGTGCGACCACCTGGCCGGCATCGACAAAACCGGTGAACCCAGCGATCAGTGGAAGTCCCCGCAGGGTCGGATCTTCGCTGATTGAGTTGCTCACGTTGTAAAGGCTTTGCGGCTCCAACATTGCTTCCTCCTCAGCTCAGGTAAATAGGATCGCCGCCGATGCCGCGATCCTTCGTCACAGTAGGTACCACTCTGGTTGTCAACCCTAGTTGATCGCCTGTAGATCTCAGTTGTCTAACACCCCCGCAGCTCGTACTCATTCCCCTGAACGCGTCCATAGGACGCATGTCACAGGGTGCGACTACGATCGGTAGGAACCCCAAGAGCGTGGCGAAACCCGCACGCCCCTGCAGTAATCTCCAGCCATCGGAAGCGAGGACGAACCTTCGTGAGCAATACCCGCGATATTCACCTGACCGCAGTCTCCCGGGACATCAAGAAATCCGAGTGCGAGGTGTTGGTGATCGGCACCGGCCAGAGCCCGGACGGTCCGATCCTCCTGGACAGCCCACTCTCGGCGAAATCCGCCCGGGCACTGACCGACACCCTCCCCTCGCTGGGAGTTACCGGAGCTGCTGACGAAGTGCGCCGTTTCCCTGGACTGCCCGAGACCGGAGCGGACGTGCTCGTCCTTGCCGGCACCGGACGCAGCGCACCGGGTACCCCGCTCTCCGATGAGACACTGCGCCGTGCGGCTGGAGCCGCCGCACGGCAGCTGGGCGGTGTGGAAAGCATTGCTGTTGCACTTCCCGCAGCCACCGTTGAGCAGGCCGCTGCCGTAGCCGAGGGCATCCTGCTCGGTAGCTATACATACACGGAGCACTACACGGCAGTCGGCGGCAAGGCTCCGCGGCCCTCGGCAAAGACCCTCTCGCGTGTCGCGATTCTCACTCCGGCTGCTGAGGACCGTTCCCTGCGGGCAGCCCTTGACCGGGTGGAGGCACTCGTACGGGGCGTCAATGTGTCCCGTACCCTTGTCAACCAACCGCCGAGCCACCTCTACCCCGAGTCGTTCGCACAGTTCGCACGGGACCACGTCAAAGGCCTGCCCGTCAAGGTGACCGTCCTGGACGAGAAGAAGCTTGAGAGGGACGGCTACGGCGGCATTCTCGGCGTTGGCAAGGGCTCGTCCCGTCCGCCGAGGCTCGTAAAGCTTGAGTACACACCCGCCAAGTCGAAGATCAACCTCGCGTTCGTAGGCAAGGGCATCACGTTTGACTCCGGCGGCCTGTCCCTGAAGCCGGGTGCCGGGATGCAGACGATGAAGCTGGACATGGCAGGCGCCGCCGTCGTGCTCACCGCTGTCGCGGCAATCGCCCAGCTCGGCCTCCCGGTAAGCGTCACCGGCTGGTTGTGTCTGGCGGAGAATATGCCGTCCGGCACGGCTCAGCGGCCTTCAGACGTACTCACCACCTTCGGCGGCCGGACCGTAGAGGTACTCAACACCGATGCCGAGGGGCGCCTGGTCATGGCTGATGCGCTGGCCGCTGCCAGCGCCGAGTACCCCGATGCCATCATCGACGTAGCCACGCTCACGGGCGCCCAGATGGTCGCCCTCGGCAAACGCGTCTCGGGGGTGATGGGTGATGACGGCGTCCGGGACGCCGTGAAAGCTGCTGCCGATCGCGTGGGTGAGCAGTTCTGGCCCATGCCTCTGCCGGAGGAACTGCGTCCGAGCCTCGATTCGACAGTGGCTGACATCGCAAACATCGGGGAGAAATTTGGTGGCATGATGACCGCTGCGGTGTTCCTCCGGGAGTTCGTCGGTGAAGTGGACGGGGAGAAAATTCCCTGGGCACACCTCGATATTGCCGGTCCTGCCTTCAATGAGGGCGGCGCCTACGGTTACACGCCGAAGGGCGCCACAGGTGTGGGGGTTCGTACCCTCCTGGGCTACGTGGAGGACGTCGTCGAGCGCGCCGAGAAACAGTCCGCCTGAACCTGCACCCCCCGGGGTGAGACTCGACACATAGGGGTGTGCTTCAGCCTTCATCAAGTGGCTGATGGTGTGATCTGGCGATAGGGTGAACCCAGATCACACCAAGCATTCCGCCAGACATCAATAGACGCGCGAACCTAAGTGCGTCACCGATCACGCGAGGGAGCGTCCAAGTGGCCGATACGGCAACTGCGCAAGAATTCGACATCCTGATATTGGGCGGAGGCAGCGGCGGCTACGCCGCCGCCCTTCGTGCCGTTCAGCTCGGCTTCACTGTCGGGCTGGTTGAGAAGGCCAAGCTCGGAGGAACCTGCCTTCACAACGGATGTATCCCCACGAAAGCCCTGCTGCATTCAGCCGAGGTTGCAGACAGCGCGCGGTCCGCTGAGAAGTACGGCATCAAGGCCACCTTCGAATCCATCGACATGACGGCCGTGAACGCCTACAAGGACGGCATCGTTGCCGGCAAATACAAGGGCCTGCAGGGACTCATCAAGTCCAAGGGCATCACCGTCATTGAAGGCGCAGGCCGGCTGACCGGACAGAACACCGTTGAGGTTGACGGCACCACCTACACCGGCAAGAACATCGTTCTTGCTACCGGCTCGTACTCACGTTCGCTCCCCGGTCTCGAAATCGGCGGCAAGGTCATCACCTCGGACCAGGCCCTCACCATGGACACCATCCCCTCAAGCGCGATCGTGCTGGGCGGCGGTGTTATCGGTTGCGAATTCGCCTCTGTCTGGAAGTCATTCGGCGTCGACGTCACCATCATTGAAGGCCTGCCATCGCTGGTTCCCAATGAAGATGCCGTGATCGTGAAGAACCTCGAGCGCGCTTTCAAGAAGCGCGGCATAAAGTTCAACACCGGCACCTTCTTCGAAAAGGTCGAGCAGAGCGAGGACGGCGTCAAGGTCATCCTCGCCGACGGCAAGACTTTCGAGGCGGATCTGCTGCTGGTTGCGGTCGGCCGCGGCCCCGTCACGGACGGCCTGGGCTACGAGGACGCCGGCATCACCCTCGACCGCGGTTTTGTTATCACCGACGAGCGTCTGCACACGGGTGTCGGCAACATCTACGCTGTGGGCGACATCGTCCCCGGCCTGCAGCTTGCGCACCGGGGCTATCAGCAGGGCATCTTTGTCGCGGAGGAAATCGCGGGGCTCAAGCCGGTCGTCGTTGAAGACATCAACATTCCGAAAGTCACCTACTGTGAACCGGAGATCGCTTCGGTCGGCCTCACTGAGAAGGCGGCCAAGGAGAAGTTGGGCGATGACAAGGTTGATACACAGGAATATAACCTCGCGGGCAACGGCAAGAGCTCCATTCTCGGTACCGGAGGCATCGTAAAGCTGGTCCGCGAGAAGGATGGTCCGATCGTCGGCGTCCACATGATCGGCACCCGGATGGGCGAGCAGATCGGCGAGGCCCAGCTCATTGTGAACTGGGAAGCTTACCCGGAGGACGTGGCCCAACTGGTTCATGCACACCCCACCCAGAACGAGTCCCTGGGCGAGGCCCACCTCGCCCTCGCCGGCAAACCGCTCCACGGCTGACCGCAGCTTGCGCTGCCGCTTGAACCTGCACCAACTCCCATAAAGCATCACTGGCAACCTCACACCGACCGGCTGTTCCCGGTACCGGCGGTCGAAGGTAGAACGAACAAGGAGAACCGGACACCATGTCTGAATCCGTGAACTTACCGGCCCTGGGCGAGAGCGTCACTGAGGGTACCGTTACCCGTTGGCTCAAGCAAGTCGGCGACCGCGTTGAGGTTGACGAGCCCCTGCTCGAGGTATCAACAGACAAGGTCGATACAGAGATCCCATCCCCGATTGCCGGTGTCATCGAGGAGATCCTTGTCGCCGAAGACGAGACAGCCGAGGTAGGTGCTCCTCTCGTAAGGATCGGCGACGGTTCGGGTGGTTCTGGAAGTTCGGATGACGGCGGGTCGGCTACGGAGGCTCCTGCAGAGGAAGACCAGCAGAAGCAGTCTGCGGAATCAGAGGGACAGGGCGGCGAGGAAGCAGCCGCCCCGGCCGAGGAGCAGCCCTCGGAGTCCGGTGGCAGCGAGGGCGGCGGACAGGGAACCGAAGTTACTCTGCCCGCGCTCGGAGAAAGCGTCACCGAAGGAACCGTCACGCGCTGGCTCAAGGCGGTCGGCGACGAGGTAGAGGTTGATGAGCCGCTCCTCGAGGTCTCCACCGACAAGGTAGACACCGAGATTCCCTCCCCTGTTGCCGGAACGCTTCAGGAGATCCGGGTCAACGAGGACGAGACTGCTGAAGTGGGATCTGTTCTCGCCGTGATCGGCTCCGGCAGCGCCGCCCCAGCGCAGGCTGAGCCGAAGTCGGCCGAACCAGTTGCCGCTGCGCCTTCAACCGAGCGCGAGGAGCCCGCAGCTGAACCGGCGGCGGCCCAGACTGAGTCCCAGCCGGAACCGGCCAAGAGCGCCGAGCCGACTCCTGCCGAGGATACTCCCGCCCCCGCAGCCGCGGAGAAGCCGAAGGAGGAGTCCTCCGGAACGGATTCCGTATACGTCACTCCCCTGGTTCGCAAGCTCGCCAATCAGCACGGCGTGGATCTGGGATCGATCAAGGGCACGGGCGTTGGCGGACGCATCCGCAAGCAGGATGTCCTCGAGGCTGCCGAAGCCGAGAAGACCCCGAAGCAGGACACCCCGAGTGCTGCCTCAGCCGCAGCGTCACCCGCACCTGCTGCTCCGGCGGCCTCAAAGCTGCGTGGCACCGTAGAGAAGGCTCCGCGGATCCGCCAGACCATCGCACGGCGCATGCGGGAGTCGCTGGAAGCTTCTGCGCAGCTCACCCAGGTCATCGAGGTCGACATGACTCGAGTAGCCCGCCTCCGCTCGAAGGCCAAGGACAACTTCCAGGCGCAGAATGGAGCCAAGCTGACCTTCCTGCCTTTCATTGCCAAGGCAGTGACGGAGGCGCTGAAGCAGCACGCCAAACTGAATGCATCGTTCGACGAAGATGCCAAGGAAGTCACTTACCACGACGCCGAGCATCTGGCTATCGCAGTGGACACCGAAAAGGGCCTGCTGGTCCCGGTCATCAACGATGCCGGCAACCTCAATCTGGCTGGTCTTGCCAAGAAGATCGCCGATGTTGGTGCACGCACCCGCACCGGTCAGATCGGACCCGATGAGCTTTCCGGTGGAACCTTCACCATCACCAACATTGGTTCCGTCGGGGCCCTGTTCGACACTCCGATCATCAACCAGCCGCAGGTCGGCATCCTGGGAACAGGTGCCATCGTCAAGCGTCCGGTGGTGGTTACCGACGCTGACGGTGAAGACACCATCGCGATCCGTTCCATGATGTACCTGTGCCTCACCTATGATCACCGTCTGGTGGACGGCGCAGACGCGGGCAGGTTCCTGCAGTCGTTGAAGACCCGTCTTGAGGATGGGGCATTCGAGGCCGATCTCGGCCTGTAATCGCCACGGAAATGTAGAAGGCAGCGTTCCGGTTTCTCGGGGCGCTGCTTTCTGTCTTTCACGTGGCCGCACAGACTTCCCTGTCGAACTGATGGGGAAACACCGGACTTCCCGTCCGGTGCGCATGATTCAACCATTGAACAGGAGAACTCATGGCTACCACACGCTCAGCACACGCTATCTGGTCCGGTGATCTGCCCACTGGATCAGGGCAGGTATCACTCGACACGTCCGGCGTCGGCACCTACGACGTCACGTGGAAGGCCCGCGCGGAGCAGGCTGAAGGCAAGACGAGCCCGGAAGAACTGATTGCAGCTGCACACTCGGCATGCTTTTCCATGGCATTCAGCCTTGCGCTTAGTGAGGAAGGTAAGACCGCTGAGCGCATTGAGACCAATGCCGAGGTCGATTTCCAGCCGGGCGCCGGCATCACTGCCATCCGTCTGACGGTGAAGGCATCTGTGCCCGACCTGAGTGAGGAGGACTTCCAGCGCCTCGCGAACGATGCGAAGAATGGGTGCCCCGTGTCGCAGGCCCTCGCGGCTGTCAAGGACATTTCTCTGGACGCCACTCTCGAGTCCTGATCCCCGTACCACCACGCAATAAGCACGGCGCCCCCTTCACCGTCAGCGGTGAACGGGGCGCCCTGTGTATTGCCGGTATTCAGCGGCGGGGCGGGAGCGGCGGTGGAGCCAGGTTCGGGTAGTTGTTCCGGACCGGCGGCACGTCCGTAGGCAGTTCCTCCAGCATCTCGCGGAGAATACCGACGGCGTGCTCCAGCTGCGGATCCTCCTGGGAGGCGTAAGCGTGCGGTGGAAACGGCACCTCGATATCTGGATCCACTCCGTAGTTCTCCACGCCCCAGTCCACGCCTCCGGTCATCCAGAAGGCGTAGCGGGGTTGCGTGACACCGGTACCGTCAGCCAGCTTGAACCGCCCGTCAATCCCGACGACGCCGCCCCACGTGCGCGTACCGATGACCGGCCCGATGCCCCGAAGCTTCGCGACCTGCGTGATGATGTCGCCGTCGGACCCCGCGAACTCATCGGTCAGGATCACTACGGGGCCACGGGGTGCGTGCGCGGGGTAGGTTCCGGGCTGTTCGCCTCGCGGAAGCGACCAGGCAGTGACCTTGCGTCCGATGAGTTCAGCCACCAATTGCGACGTGTGCCCTCCGCGATTGCGACGCACATCGATGATGAGCCCGTCACGAGCGGTCTCGCGGTCGAGGTCCCTGTGCAGCTGCGCCCACCCGCGTGCAACCATGTCGGGGATGTGGAGGTATCCGAAGCGCTCGTCGGAGGCCTCGTGCACGATCGTGCGGTTCGCGTTCACCCAGTTCTGGTAGCGGAGCCGTTCTTCGCTGCGCAGCGGGACGACCGCCACTCTGCGCATTGCAGGCTGACCGCCGTCGTCGTCGTGTCTTGCGACCGTGAGCTCAACAGCGCGCCCGCCCGCTCCGGTCAGAAGGACAGACGGGCCAAGTTCGGGAGGAACAGGAACGCCGTCGACCGCCTGGATGATATCTCCGGGTTCCACGGCCACTCCGGGAGCAGCCAGCGGCGCGGCCGCCTGCGGGTCCGACGATTCGCCGGCGAAGATACGGTCCACCCGCCAGCCGCGCTCGGACCGACTGAGCTCGGCACCGAGGAAACCCTGCGCGCCGGCGCCCGGCTCGCTGACAAGTGCCGGGGTTACATAAGCGTGGGACGTACCGAGTTCACCATGAAGCTCCCAGAGGACATCCACAAGGTCATCGTGTGACCCGATGCGGTCCAACAGCGGCCGGTAGCGATCACCTACAGTCTCCCAGTCAAGGCCTCCCATGTCCTCGGCCCAGAAGAAGTCCCTCTGGAGACGCCAGGCGTCCTCGAAAGCCTGACGCCATA
Source organism: Arthrobacter sp. TJ-170 (assembly GCF_058269305.1). Classification (NCBI taxonomy): domain Bacteria; kingdom Bacillati; phylum Actinomycetota; class Actinomycetes; order Micrococcales; family Micrococcaceae; genus Arthrobacter; species Arthrobacter sp. TJ-170. The sequence continues at coordinate 85,978 of NZ_JBZCNL010000008.1, forward strand.
CGCTGGGCGGATCGAGCAGAACGCGGATGCGGTTGAGGTCCACAGTGACCCGCTCGGTTGAATCAGGATCAGCCGGACCGGACGTCGGCACCGCTGTAACGGCTCCGGCGCGGATGACCACAGCCCGTTTGCCGTCGCCGCTGACCTCAAAGGAGTCCGCCTCCTGCACCAGCGTTGTCGTTTCCCGCTTGACCATGTCGAAGCGTTCGAGCCGCTTGGCAGGCTCCTTGGCATCGGTGGTGGCGCGGCCGTCTCCGGTGATCCCCATTGTGTCGGCTGCTACCCAGAGCAGCGCGTTCTCGATGGCCCGCAGGCCCTCATACGACCCCTGCGGCACCGGCACAGGGATGATCCGTTCGGCAAGGCGTTCCGCCGCAACCTCGACGACAGGCCCGGACTCGTCCTTCTCGGCAGCAGGCGCCGGCCGGTCGTGAACTGCCGGTCCGAACGGTGAAGCCGTACCGGCAGCAAGCGCCACTAGGAACGGTTTGGTTGAGCTGGGAAAGCTGAGATCGAAACGGTGGGTGTCATACACCGGATCGAAGCTGCGGTCTGAAAGGAAGGCAATGAACCGGCAGTCGGGCGTGAATGACGGCGCGTGGTCACGGAAGCGCCCATCGGTTACGTTGAGGATCTGTGCATCCCTGGCGGCTCGGGCCAACCGGATGCGGGTGCGTGCTCCCTCGCCCGTTACGGGCTCCGCCCAGACCAGCCAGGCGGAGTCAGGAGAGAATGCGAGGTCGTCGATTGCGCCGTGGGACGTCGTCGACAGGGTGAAGAAATCGGCGCTGCCCACCTCATGGACGAGTATTTCCCCCATCTCGCCTGCGACCGCGATGACCTTGCCATCGGGACTCACCGCAAGATTGCTCGCCCTGAACTTCCCTTCAAAGGGAATGCTGGACAGTGCGGCGCTGCCGGCCTGGTCCTGCGCGACGACGACGGCGGCGTCCGGCGCTCCAGCATCAGCAGTGGGGTCCGGCTCGGCAGCCTCCTGGTCTCCGCTGGAACCATCCCGTTGGGCAGCCGGCACGGGCGCCGGCAAACCGTCATCCGCTGTGCGGGCTTCCGGAAGGCCATGATCGTTCCCGGCAGGAAGGTCGACCTCGAACACATTGCGGATGTACAGCGACTCTTCACCGTCATGGTCAGCAATGTACGCAACTCTGTCAACTCCCATGGGCTTGCCGAGCCGGGCACGCACGCCCGCGGTTGCGTCCACAACCCTGGAAGGCCCGTCACGATGGGTGAGCAGGTGGAGAGTTCCGTGCGACTCAACGACGCTGGCCCGCCCGTCATCGACCGGAACTGCGGCTGCAAGATGGCGCGCGACGTTGAGCGGCTGGGGGCGGCGGCCGGTGGAAGCCGAACCCAGCGTGATGTCCAAAAGCTGCGCTTCGGTGTCGAGTTTGTCGAGAAGCCAAAGCGTTCCCGCCGATTCGTACACCACGCGACTCCCATCAGTGCTTGCGTGCCGAACGTAGAACTCCTCATGGTCCGTGTGGCGCCGAAGGTCCTGGCCGTTCGCACTCACCGAATAAAGGTTGCCGTATCCCTCGTGGTCGGACAGAAACGCCAGCCGCCCGCCAACCCACATGGGATCCGCCAGGTTGCCGTCCAGTTCGGGAAGGAAGCGGCTAAAATCACCCGACCCGTCCGCATCGATCCAGAACTTGCCCGCAGTACCCCCGCGGTAGCGCTTCCACCAGGCCTGTTCCCGGGTGATCACGCTGCCGATGACGACAGGACGCTCATCCCCGACCGCTTCGCCGTAGACGATGGCGTCGAGGGGTCCGTAGGGCACAACGCTGCCCGCGGAACCATCGGCAGGCAGTTTGTACGCCCAGGTGTGCCGTGGGTCCTCGTGGCGGAACGCGCTCGTTGCAATGATCTGACCGTCCGCGGTGAAACCCTTCACCCTGGTGCTCTGGTGGCCCCAGTATGTGAGTCGGCGAAAATTGCCGCCGTCGGTATCGGCTGCAACAACCTCGGGTGCAGCGCCCTGTACCACTGTCCACGCGATGGTGGACCCGTAAGGCGAAAATCTCGGACTCCGCACTGGCTGCTGGAGCGCCGATATCCGCCAGGCGCGTCCTCCGGACACCGGAGCAACCCAAATGTCGTTTTCTGCTGCGAATGTGACGAGATCACCGGACAGATGCGGATAGCGCAGATAGTGAGAGGGAGCCATTACCCGATCATAACCACACGGGAGTAGGGCTCTCAGACGCCGCCCTGGTTGTGCACACCGGCGATTTTCCACGTCTCCTCCTGCTTCACGAGCACAAAGACGAGTTCCTGCGGCGTCGAATCGGTGACCTGGCGCACCGCTGCGCCTGCGCTGTCCATCTCCGTGTATCCCGACATGATTACCGTCGCACTCACGGCTGTTGCGCCTTCCGGAACGTTGATCGAGTCCGTGAGAACTGCCTCCTGAAGGCGGATGCTCAGACCCCTGAATACGTGGCCGCGCTCATTGAGCCCCGACAGGAGCTCCTGGTCAGCCTTCATTGCCTCTGATTCGTTGACGTTCACGTCTGACAGGAGCCCGGCATTTCCAGTTGTCAGGACCATTGCTCTCACTGTTATAAGGGCGGAAAGGGCCTTAACCGGATCCGCGTCGTCCAGCCTTTCCCGCATCTCGGCAGAGAGTTCCGTGCCCGGCGCCTGTCCAGTCGAACCGCTCTTCGCTCCGATCACTTCCTCAACCGCTACTGGCTCCTGAGCCGCCCCACCCGTTGTTAGTCCGATCTCTTTGAGAAGGTACGGGCCGCCCAGCAGCGCTCCGCACAGCACAAGCAGTGCGGCAGCGACCCGCGGCACCGCCGCGCTCCGAGGGATGCGTGGCTGCCGACGAACCCGTACTCTACGGCGACCCGCCTCTCGGGGCTGGGGGCGTAACTCAACACGCCGCGGTGCGGGCCTGCTTGAGCGAAACCGCTCGAGAACCACGGAAAACCCGCGCCGTGGACTCTCCACCTTGTTGGCTGCAGCGCGCCGGGTAAGCAGCTCAGGGAGAACAGAGGGATGCACCGCAGTTACGAGGTCCAGAGGCTGCGGAGCTGCCGAGCGCAAGACAGTCTCCGCCATTTCGGCAGCGGTGGGGGGTTCTTCCGAATCTTCGTGTAACCCGGCTTCAAGAATGTGGAGCAGTTCCAGCGGTACTTCAGGCACGAGCAAGCTGAGCGGCGCCCGGTCCTTCCCCCGGCCGGGCGGGCTCCCGGTTAGCGAGTACCAGCCGACCGCAGCGAGCGAGAACACGTCGGAGGCGAAACCGGCGGCATGGCCTTCTCCATGGTCTTCTTCACCGAAACCCGGTGTGCCGGCGGCACGTACATTCGCTTCACCGAGAAGGCGGCCCACTCCCAGGTCAGCGAGTAGCGGTCTCCCTTCTGCCGTGAACAACACATTTCCCGGCGACACATCACCGTGCTGAACGGATGCGGCGTGGAGGCGTGCCAGCGCCTGGGCAATCGGCGCGAGGACGGTAATACATTCGCCGACACTCAAGCGCCCGCGGGCAGTCACGAGATTCAGAAGCGAACCCCCGCCGGCGTATTCCATGAGGATCGCCGAGCCCTGGTCGGTGGAGACGACGCCATGGATTCCCAGGAGGTGTGGGTGGTCCAGTGTGCCCAACACTGTGCTCTCCCGATTCAGCTGTGCCAGCTGTTCCTCGTCGTCCGGGGGGCCGGGAAATACTTTCAGTGCCCTGCTGGCACCTGTGCGCTCCTCCTCTACCAGCCAGACTCGTGAGCTTCTGCCAATGCCGAGCAGCCTCCCGGTACGGTAACCGCCTAGCCTCGGGGGCGCTTGCGGCTCGGGGCTGCACGTGGACCCCGCTGCCTGCCCAGCTGCGGTTTGGCGAAGGAAATTATCCATAATCACCAGTCTTGGCCATCACCGTTCACCGTGCAGGAGTTATCCACACCCCCACCATCCCTGCGAATGTGAGAACACCGCTGCCCGGGTCTACCCTTGAGGAATGACTCTGGAGTTCGCCCGAATCGGATTCGACCCCCACTTCGTCGACTATCTCGAAGGATGGGACCGGCAGAAGGCTCTGCATGAATCGGTTGTTGCAGGGACGTCGCCGAGTACCGTTCTCCTCCTCGAGCACTCCCCCGTATACACCGCGGGAAAACGGACCGAAGAGCACGAAAAGCCTTTCGACGGCACTCCCGTTGTTCCAGTGGACCGGGGCGGCAAACTGACCTGGCACGGACCGGGCCAGCTGGTGGGCTATCCCATCCTTGCCCTTCCCGAACCCACCCGCGTCGCTGACTACGTGGGAATCCTCGAGGATGTCATCATTGCCGTTTTGAGCGACTACGGCGTCACGGGCATTCGTATCGAGGGGAGGTCGGGCGTGTGGCTGGCCGCCGATCACCGCGGACCGGCACGGAAAATTGCTGCCATCGGAATTCGCATCAACCGGCGGGTGACTATGCATGGATTTGCAATCAACTGCAGTAATGACCTCTCGCCTTTCGCCCAGATCGTGCCCTGCGGAATCACGGACGCCGGAGTAACGAGCATCTCCCAGGAACTCGGCCGAACGGTGTTGCCCGCCGACATCGTTTCTCGGATCGAAGAAGAACTGCGCAACAATGAGACGTCACTGGTGCTCGGTGCCGAAGGCAACCCCCTAGTACCCGGGACAGCACAGGCCGTCGCCAACGACCGGCCGGAAGGAGCTTTACTGTGAGTTTGGCCCCCGAGGGAAGACGCCTGCTGCGCGTCGAAGCACGGAACGCAGCCGTTCCAGTCGAGCGCAAGCCTGACTGGATCAAAGCCAAGGTAAATATCGGTCCCGAATTCGTGGCCATGAAGAACCTGGTGAAAAAGGAAGGACTGCACACCGTCTGCGAGGAAGCAGGATGTCCCAACATTTTCGAATGCTGGGAAGACCGGGAAGCAACATTCCTGATCGGCGGCTCCGAATGCACCCGACGCTGTGACTTCTGCCAGATTGACACCGGACGGCCGGCTCCTCTTGACCGCAGTGAGCCGTTCAAGGTTGCCCAATCGGTCCAGTCAATGAACCTGCGTTACGCAACGGTCACAGGAGTGGCACGCGACGACCTCGAGGACGAGGGAGTGTGGCTCTACGCCGAGACCATCCGCCAGATCCATGCGCTCAACCCGGGAACCGGCGTCGAGATTCTGATTCCTGACTTCTCGGGCAATCCGGAACACATCACCGGCATCTGCGAGGCACGCCCGGAGGTCTTCGCGCACAATGTGGAGACAGTCCCGCGCATCTTCAAGCGAATTCGTCCCGCGTTCCGTTACGAGCGTTCGCTGGATGTCATCACGCAGGGCAGAGACCAGGGCATGGTCACGAAGTCCAACCTCATTCTCGGCATGGGCGAGACCCGCGCCGAAATCTCGGAAGCGCTCCGGGACCTTCACGCTGCCGGCTGCGATCTGATCACCATCACCCAGTATCTGCGTCCCAGCGAACGACACCTCCCAGTGGACCGCTGGGTCAAACCACAGGAATTCGTGGAGCTTCAGCAGGAGGCAGACGAGATCGGCTTCCTGGGTGTCATGAGCGGCCCATTGGTTCGATCCTCCTACCGCGCTGGCCGGCTCTGGGCACGGGCGATGCGCAAGAAGGGTCTCGAGCTCCCACCGGAGCTGGCCCACATCGAGGACTCGGGAAGCACCCTCCAGGAAGCGTCCAGTCTCCTCGCCGGGTAACACGGCAACAGCTGATCCATCAGTTCATCGGACGTTCGCGCCAACGCGCGAACGTCCGATGCGCGTTGGGTATCCCGTAGACTTAAGGCACTATGGCCAACAGTACTGACAACAGTTCCAGCACTCCTTTCGACGCTGACGGATCGAAGCGACGGCGCCGTCCTTTCTCGCGTAAACCGAAGGCGGACAAGCCCCCGAAGAAGCCGGGGACATTCAAGCGGATCGGTGAAGTGTTCGCGATGACGCGGCGCAACGATCCCAACGTTGTCTGGATTATGGTGCTGGCCTTCCTGGCCGTAGTTGCCGTTGGACTCCTCGTCGGATTCCTCATCAACAACGTAATCACTATGCTCCTCATCGCCGTCCCGCTGGCATTCCTGGCTGCACTCTTCATTCTGTCCAGGCGCGCGGAACGCGCTGCCTTCGCGCAGATCGAGGGAAAGCCCGGAGGTGCAGGAGCGGCCCTCAGCGTGTTGCGCCGTGGCTGGATCCTGAAGGATGAGCCGGTGGCGGTGAACGCCCGCACCCAGGATGCCGTCTTCCGCGCAATCGGACGCCCGGGGATCGTACTCGTCGCCGAAGGTCCGATCACCCGCGTCAAGCCGCTGGTCAACGCGGAGCGGGTCAAAATGAACAGGATCGTTCCTGGTGTCCCGGTCCACGTGGTACACGCCGGCAAAGGCGAAGGCCAGGTCCCACTGCAGCGCCTCTCCAAGACGCTGCAGAAGATGAAGAAGAACCTCACCAAACAGGAAGTATCCGCCGTCGACAAGCGTCTCAGCGCGCTTGCAACACGGATGCCCATCCCCAAGGGCGTAGATCCCTTCAAAGCGCGCCCGGACCGCAAGGCAGCCCGGGGCCGCTAGATGAGCGGGCCGGTGCTCTTGATCCGCACCGGCTAAATATGCACCAGCGCTAGATCCGCACCAGCACCGTGCCGACGGCCCGGTCATGCAATCCGCGCTGATCCTCATCGAAAACCACCGCGGGAATCACCAGACAGATCAAAAGCGTGCGCACGATGGCGGCGCCGAGACCAGCTGGCTTGCATTCCAGTCTCTGTACCTGCATGCCGAAGGCGCGGTGCCCAATGCTGTATCCGAGCGTGCCGACCAGCAGCATCTGTTCAAGCGCGAAAATGCCGAGTGTTGCCAAGCTGTCGTAGTTGAAGAATGCTGCCGAGATCAGGCTGCTCAGCGCCCAGTCGACTAAAAGTGCACCCAGCCTGCGTCCCGGGCGGGCAATGGACCCGGCGCCGACCCTCGGCCTGCCGAGGCGCTGACCAGGCCAGTGGCCTTCACCGCGCGACGGAGGCCCTTCCAGCCAAGAACTGATGTCTCTGCGGTCTATCACCTCTCCACTCTACCTGCGTGCCTCGCCGCCCCGAGGGCTCGCGAACGGACACCCACCGGCAGCATACGCCGCCGCAACCAGTGGTGTGCCGAGAGGAGTGCAGTGGAGAAACCGATAGGGTGTAACACGAGCACCGATGCGCGGCGGCCCACTTAAGTTACATGCCGGAAACATTTGCGACACCAGTGGGTAACTGCGCATTCATAGTGTGGAGGCTGTTGCGACCGCAGCAGGTTAAGCCTTGCGGCGTTTCCCCCGCGCTACCGGCCCCGGTCGCTCTCCCCCGAATATGCGTTAGGAGCATAATCCGATGTTCAAAAATGCGGACGAAGTCCTCAAGTACATCGCCGACGAAGATGTGAAATTTGTCGATATTCGTTTCACCGATCTTCCAGGCGTGCAGCAGCACTTCAACGTCCCTGCGAAGTCCGTCGATGCTGACTTCTTCATCCACGGCCAGCTGTTCGACGGATCGTCCATCCGCGGTTTCCAGGGCATTGCGGAATCCGACATGCAGCTGATTCCGGACGTTACCACCGCATTCATCGACCCGTTCCGGATCGAAAAGACCCTTGCGCTGAACTTCTCCATCGTGAATCCCCGCACCGGTGACCCTTACCACCGCGATCCGCGTGGCGTCGCCGAGCGTGCGGAGGCCTACCTGGCATCGACTGGCATCGCGGACACCGCGTTCTTCGCTCCCGAGGCAGAGTTCTACATCTTCGAGAACGTTCAGTACGAGTCCAGCCCGCAGGGCAGCTTCTACAAGGTCGACTCGATCGAAGCGCCGTGGAACACCGGCCGTGAGGAAGTCGGCGGCAACCTCGGCTACAAGACCCCGTTCAAGGGCGGCTACTTCCCCGTAGCTCCCGTGGACAAGCAAGCTGACCTCCGCGACGCAATGTGTGTCGAGCTGGACGCGGTCGGCCTTGAGGTTGAGCGTTCGCATCACGAGGTCGGCGGTGCAGGTCAGGCCGAGATCAACTACAAGTTCACCACCATGGTGCACGCAGCTGACGACCTGCAAAAGTTCAAGTACATCATCAAAAACGTTGCCAACGCTTGGGGGAAGTCAGCGACGTTCATGCCCAAGCCGATCTTCGGCGACAACGGGTCCGGCATGCACTGCCACCAGTCACTGTGGAGCAACGGCGATCCGTTGTTCTACGACGAGCGTGGCTACGCCGGGCTCTCGGATCTTGCCCGCTGGTACATCGGCGGGCTCCTCAAGCACGCTTCGGCAGTACTCGCCTTCACCAACCCGACGGTCAACTCGTACCGCCGTCTGGTCAAGGGCTTTGAGGCCCCCGTCAACATGGTGTACTCGCAGGGTAACCGATCGGCCGGCATCCGGATCCCGATCACCGGTTCCAACCCGAAGGCGAAGCGCATCGAGTTCCGCGCTCCGGATCCGTCCTCCAACCCTTACCTGGCCTTCGCGGCGCAGCTGATGGCCGGCCTTGACGGAATCAAGAACCGGATCGAGCCGGCGGACCCGATCGACAAGGACCTCTACGAGCTCCCCGCAGAGGAGGCCAAGGACATCCAGAAGGCTCCGGGTTCCCTCGAGGAAGCGCTCCTGGCCCTGGAAGCCGATAACGAGTTCCTTCAGGCAGGCGGTGTATTCACCCAGGACCTGATCGATACCTGGATCGCGTACAAGCGCGAAGTGGAGATCACCCCGCTCGCCCTACGCCCGAACCCGTATGAGTTCGAGCTGTACTACGGCGTCTAATAAGACAGACAACAGCAGAAGGGTCGCATTTCGGTGCGGCCCTTCTGCTGTTTAAGGTGCGACGGCGTCAGTCGCCGTAGCCGTAGAAATAGCGCTCGAAAATCGCGCGACTCCGGCGGGTCAACCGCAGATAGTCCTCTTCAAGCTGCGTCCCTTTCCCCGGTCCGTAGCCGCACCAGCGGGCCACCGCTTCGAGGTCGCGGCGGGAGGACGGCAGCACATCGGACTGCTTGCCACCCCATACAGTGTTAGCAGCCCTCACACGGGAGGCGAGCCGCCAGCTCGCTCGCAGGGTAGCGACGTCGTCGGCCGGCAGGAGCCCGTGCTCCTCCGCCGCCACCATCGCCTCGAGGGTTGAGGTGGTCCGCAGCGCCGGTATACCGCGGGCGTGCTGCAATTGCAGTAGCTGGATGAGCCACTCAACGTCACTCAGCCCTCCTCTGCCCAGCTTCAGATGGCGCGATGGGTCCGCGCCGCGCGGCAGCCGTTCGGATTCCATGCGCGCCTTGATGCGCCGTATCTCGCGCAGGTCGGCTTCCGTAACGTCCCGCTCGTAGCGCAGCGGATCAATGAGCTGCACAAAGTCGGCGGCCAGCTGGTCATTGCCTGCCATGGGCAGCGCGCGCAGCAGTGCCTGCGACTCCCAGACCAGGGACCAGCGCCGGTAGTACTCACGGAAAGACTCCAGGGAGCGCACCATGGGTCCCTGCTTGCCCTCTGGCCGCAGGTCCGCGTCCACCTCGAGGACCCGTTCCGCGAGAATCGGCGGCGTGCAGGGCTGCTGCAGTAGTTGGCGCAGTTGACCGACGATTCCCTCGGCCTGGGTCTGCGCGGCCGCGGGGTCGGCTCCGTCACGCGGCCGGTGCACATACATGACGTCGGCGTCGGATCCATAGGTGATCTCGCGTCCGCCTTGGCGTCCCATGGCGATGACGACGACGTCGGTCAGCGGCTGCTCCCCGGCGTACACCTTCGCTTCGGCAACGTTGAGCGCGCCGAGGACGGCCGCCCGATCGGCGTCCGCCAGCGCCGGACCCACATCCTCCTGAGTCAGCAACCCTGAGCTGTCCGCGATTGCGATCCGCAAAATCTCCCGGCGCCGGATCAGCCGGATGAGGCGCATCGCCTCCTTTGGCGCTGGGTGTCGGGACATCTTTGACTGGATTTCCTGCCATTGAGCCTCGAACGGCAGCGGCAGCAGCTTTTCGTCGGAGCCAAGCCACTTTGTCGATTCAGGAGAGACCTCGAGCAGGTCTGTGATGAAACGACTTGAGGAAAGAATGTGACACAAACGCTCGGCTGCGGCCCTCGAGTCTCTGAGCATCCCCAGATACCAGTGCGTCTCCCCCAGCGACTCGCTCAGGCGCCGGAATCCGAGCAGGCCGGCGTCCGGGTCCACGCCGTCGGCGAGCCAGTCAAGGAGCACCGGCAGCAACTGCCGCTGCAACGCCGACCGACGGCTGATCCCCGTGGTCAATGCCTCAATATGGCGCATCGCTCCGCGCGGATCGAGATAGCCGAGCGCCGCCAGCCGGGCGCGGGCGGCCTCCGGCGTCAGACGGACCTCGTCAGCACTGAGGTTTGCCGCGGCGTTCAGCAGCGGCCGGTAGAAGATCGCTTCATGCAACCGCCGCACAAGCCGCTTGGTCTGGTGCCACTGTTCGGTGAGCGCAGCCGCCGTCGGGCGCGTCTCCAGCAGGGAGCTGGCCGAAGATTTCGCCAGCGCCTTGAGGTTCGCCTCATCCTCAGGCATGAGGTGGGTGCGGCGCATCTGAACGAGCTGAATTCGGTGTTCAAGCACACGGAGGAACCGGTAAGCCTCATCGAACTCCCGGGCATCCCGCCGACCGATATAGCCCGCCGAACTCAGCGCTGCTATTGCTGCCGTAGTGGCTCGGGTACGGAGTGATTCATCAACTTTGCCGTGGACCAGCTGCAGCAGCTGCACAGTGAATTCGACATCCCGAAGGCCGCCCGCGCCCAACTTCAGCTGCCGGTTGACCTCGTGGGACGGGATATTGTCCGTGACCCGCCTTCTCATTCCCTGCACCGACTCGACGAAACCCTCGCGTTCCGACGACGTCCAGACCAGGTCGGATACCGCCGCAGCATAACTCGCGCCCAGCCCCGGATCACCTGCGATGGGACGGGCCTTGAGCAGCGCCTGGAACTCCCAGGTCTGGGCCCAGCGCGCGTAGTACATCAGATGCGAGTCGAGGGTGCGGACCAGTGGGCCGTCCTTGCCCTCGGGGCGCAGGTTCGCGTCGACCTCCCAGAGCCCCGGTTCCCGGCCAGCCGAGGTCACTGCGCGCGAGATGCCCGCCGCAAGGCTTGTCCCAATCCGGACGGCGGTGTCCTCTCCCAGACCATCCGCCTCGATGACATAGATGACGTCGACGTCGGAGATGTAGTTGAGTTCGCCTGCCCCGCATTTGCCCATCCCGATCACGGCCAGCCGGACGGACGCAATATCCCCGGGAGGGAAGGTCGCCGCAAGTTCCGCGCGTGCGACCGCGAGAGCTGCTTCGAGCGCCGCTGCCGCGAGGTCGGCAAGTTCCTGTCCGACAGATGGAAGGAAATCGGTCGGCGACGCGGCACCAAGGTCCCGAATGGCCAGTTCAGTGAGATGGCGACGGTAGCGCGTTCGCAAGGCGCGGTACGCTTCCTCCCCCGTCTGAGCGGCTACGGGATTACTGTCCCGGGCGTCTGCGCCGACGGAAGCCAGCAGGGAGGTCCGCAGTGATGCTGCGTCCACCCTTCCGGGTTCAGCGCTGGTCCTCATCCGGACCACATCGGCGTGCTCCGGATGACGCATCAGGAATTCCGCGAGAGCTTCGGAGGCTCCGAGCAGGCGGAACAGCGCTTCCGGGTCAGCGTCGTCCTCCTGCAACAGGTCGCGAATCCCCGGCTGGACCGCGAGCAGTCGCACGAGTGACTGGAGCGCAAGGTCGGGATTCGCGGCATGGATGAGCCCTGCGAAGAGCCTGTCCTCGGGGATATCGCGAAGTTCGGCAGCGGCGAGGAAGCGGCTGCTCTTGTCGAGGTCCGTGAATCCCCTGCTGATCAGTTCCCTGTTCAGGCTCATGTACTGCTTCTTTCGGGCTAGAGGATCCCGAGGTTGCGCCTCAGTTCGTAAGGGGTCACCTGGATCCGGTAGTCATGCCACTCGGCACGTTTGTTGCGGAGAAAATTCTCATACACCTGCTCGCCGAGGATTTCGGCAACCAGTTCGGAATCCTCCATGGCACGGACGGCGTCGTGCAGGCTGGCCGGCAACGGATCGTGGCCCATTGCACGCCGTTCCGCTGCTGTGAGGCTCCAGACGTCGTCTTCGGCTCCGGGCGGCAGATCGTAGCCCTCTTCAATACCCTTCAGGCCCGCACCGAGCAGCACAGAGTATGCAAGGTAAGGGTTGGTGGCCGAGTCTATGCCGCGGTACTCGATGCGTGCGGACTGGCCCTTGTTCGGCTTGTACAGCGGGACCCGCACCAGGGCGGATCGGTTGTTGTGTCCCCAGGACAGGTAGCTCGGAGCTTCACCGCCGCCCCACAGGCGTTTGTAGGAGTTGACGAACTGGTTCGTTACTGCGGTGAATTCAGGTGCATGGTGCAGGATGCCGGCGATGAACTGGCGTGCCGTTTTCGAGAGCTGGAACTCGGCGCCCGCTTCGAAGAACGCATTGGTGTCACCCTCGAACAGCGAAAAGTGTGTGTGCATGCCGGAGCCGGGGTGGTCGGAGAAAGGCTTGGGCATGAACGTTGCGTAGCTGTTCTGCGTCAGCGCCACCTCCTTGATCACCGTGCGGAACGTCATGATGTTGTCTGCGGTCTGCAGTGCGTCGGCGTAGCGGAGGTCGATCTCGTTCTGCCCCGGGCCTGCCTCATGGTGGCTGAACTCGACTGAAATGCCGACTGACTCGAGCATCGCGACGGCGGTCCGCCGGAAGTCCTGGGCAACCCCGCCGGGTACGTGGTCGAAGTATCCCGCCTGATCCACGGGAACGGGCTGGCCGTCCGGGCCAAGCTCGTCCGACTTGAGCAGGTAGAACTCGATCTCTGGGTGCGTGTAGCACGTGAAACCCATGTCGGCGGCTTTGGCCAGGGTCCGCTTCAGCACTCCACGCGGATCGGCCGACGACGGCTGGCCGTCGGGAGTGAGGATGTCGCAGAACATCCGGGACGTCTGCTCTTTCTCACCGCGCCACGGAAGAATCTGGAAGGTGGAGGGATCCGGCTGGGCGAGCATGTCCGACTCGAAGACCCGCGCCAGCCCTTCGATCGAGGATCCGTCGAAGCCGAGGCCCTCCTCGAACGCACCCTCTACCTCCGCCGGCGCGAGCGCCACCGACTTCAGCGAGCCAACGACGTCGGTGAACCAGAGCCGCACGAAACGGACGTCACGTTCCTCGATGGTGCGTAGGACGAACTCCTGCTGACGATCCATTCCAACCTCTTTCCCACTTCACAGCTTTTCCCACTGCCCGTCGGCCGCGACGGTCTCCCCACAACCGGAGCGTCTGCTCCGCAGTCCGCTGCTCACTTTACTGACAATGCCACGCCAACGCGGAACCTCGTCCCCCGGAACCACGCCCCGTACAGTATGCGGGGCTTGTGTTACGCGGGCATTACCCGTGAAGTAGGCTCGTGGTCATGAATTCCGCGGAAATCCCAGCCCCTTACGGCACCGGATCGCTGCCCGGCAGCACGCCGTCCTCCCCGCCGGTGGCCCGGATCCGGACCCATCATCTGCAGGCCGCGAAAGACGAGGGCAGGCGCTTTGCCATGCTCACAGCCTACGACCAGTACGCTGCCGAGATTTTCGATGCTGCCGGTATAGAGGTGCTCCTTGTCGGGGACTCAGCGGCGAACAACGTATTGGGTCACGCCACCACCCTGCCTATCACTCTCGACGAGATGATCCTGTTCTCCCGAGCAGTGGCAAGGGGCGCGAGCCGCGCGCTTGTGATCGCGGACCTGCCGTTCGGGAGCTATGAGGTTTCTCCTGCGCAGGGCGTCGAATCGTCCGTTCGTCTGATGAAGGAAGGCCTCGTGCACGCCGTGAAGATGGAAGGTGGAGCCAATTACGCGGATACTGTGCGCGCCATCGTCCGTGCAGGCATTCCCGTTATGGCTCACGTCGGCTTCACGCCGCAGAGCGAGCATTCACTCGGCGGCTACCGCGTCCAGGGCAGGGGCGACGCCGCCCGGCAAGTGGTTGACGACGCCGTCGCCCTCGCCGAAGCGGGAGCCTTCTGCGTGCTGATGGAAATGGTGCCCGCCGACGTCGCGGCTGAAATTGACCGGACGGTCAGTGTGCCGACCATCGGTATCGGGGCGGGTTCGGCAACCACCGGGCAAGTGCTGGTGTGGCAGGACATGGCCGGCATGCGCTCGGGTAAGCAGGCCAAGTTCGTCAAACAGTTCGCGGATGTCCGCTCGGTCCTCGCCGATGCTGCCCGTGCTTACGGCGACCAGGTCCGGGACGGGAGTTTTCCCGGCCCGGAGCACAGTTTCTAGGCAGACCCCTTTGGGGTCCGCGGCGCGCTATTCTTCATCCTGAGCCTCCCAGGCCCGGTTGCGCTCCTGTACCTTTTCCAACGCCCGCTCCGCTTCCGCCCGTGTGGGGTATGGCCCAATGAGCTGGCTCCAGTCGGACTGTGCGTCCTCTTCAACCTCATGCGTTCGGACGTTATACCAGTACTCCACCATCGCGGCCTCCTTAGTCTTACTTTCACTTTCGGCTCCGTGGTTCCACACCGATAGGATCTAGCGTATGCCCCACCATTCCTCTACCGCACCCGTCGGCACGCTCACGCAGGGGACCCTCAGCCCTCCCCGCAAGGTGCCGTCGTCGATTCAGCGCCCGGAGTATGTGGGCCGGCCGGGTCCCGCGAAGTTCGAAGGGTCCGAGGTCAAGTCCCCTGAGATGATCGAGCGGATCCGTCGGGCGGGCAAGATCGCAGCACAGGCTATTCAGGAGGTCGGCCGCCACATCAAGCCGGGCGTCACCACAGATGAGCTGGATGCAGTCGGGCACCAGTTCATAATCGACCATGGAGCCTACCCGTCCACGCTCGGTTACCGCGGGTTCCCGAAGTCGCTGTGCTCCTCGCTCAACGAGGTCATCTGTCACGGCATTCCAGACTCGACTGTGCTCACCGACGGCGACATCATCAACATTGACATCACCGCCTACATTGACGGTGTGCACGGGGACACCAACTACACGTTCCTGGTCGGCGAGGTCGACGAAGAATCGCGTCTGCTGGTCCAGCGCACCCAGGAGTCCCTGAACAGGGCAATCAAGGTGGTTGCGCCCGGGCGCGAAATAAACGTCATCGGCCGTGCCATTGAGTCCTACGCGAAGAGGTTCGGCTACGGTGTTGTGCGGGACTTCACAGGTCACGGAGTCGGCGAAGCCTTCCACACGGGGCTGATCATTCCCCATTATGATGCCGCGCCGGCCTACAACCGGATCATCGAACCCGGAATGGTCTTCACCATTGAACCCATGCTTACCCTCGGAACCATCGAGTGGGACATGTGGGCCGATGACTGGACCGTCGTTACCAAGGACCGGAAGCGCACCGCCCAGTTCGAGCACACGCTGGTGGTGACCGAGACCGGCGCCGACGTGCTGACGCTCCTCTAGCAAGACCAGCAGCACTTGCGCGCCACCCTGTGCGCTGACCGAACACACTCGAAACGATCCCTGGAGAATCATGGGCAAGAACAGCGACAAGAAGAAGGACGGCAGGAAGCTGCCCTCCACGGTTATTGGTATTGATATCGGCGGCACCGGCATCAAGGGCGGCATTGTCGACCTTGCCGCCGGGGCGATTCTGGGCGATCGATTCCGTGTGGAGACGCCGCGGCCGGCCACACCGGAGGCAGTCGCCGTCGTCGTCGCCGACATCGTCGCCGAGCTGTCCACCCGGGAAGGTGCGCCGCCGCAATCGCTGCCCATCGGAGTGACCTTCCCGGCGATCATCCAGCACGGTGTTGCACGCTCAGCGGCCAACGTCGACGAGAGCTGGATCGACACCGACGTTGATGCCCTGTTCACCAGGGTCCTTGGCCGTGATGTGCACGTCATCAATGACGCGGACGCCGCCGGTCTTGCAGAGGTTCAGTACGGTGCCGGCAAGGGCGTCAACGGTACGGTCCTTGTGATCACCCTCGGCACCGGCATAGGTTCGGCCTTCATCTTCGACGGCAAGCTCGTTCCAAATGCGGAGCTCGGGCACCTCGAGATCGACGGACACGACGCCGAAACCCAGGCATCAGCCGTTGCCCGCGAACGACTGGGGCTGGACTGGGAGGAGTACTCCGTCAAACTGCAGCGCTACTTCTCACACGTCGAGTTCCTGTTTTCGCCCGAACTCTTCATTGTGGGCGGCGGCATTTCCAAGCGCAGCAAGGACTTCCTGCCCAACCTGTCGCTGCGCACGCCCATCATCCCTGCAGAGCTGCGGAACCATGCAGGCATTGTCGGAGCAGCACTGCAGGCGGCGCTTCACTTCAAAAGCGAGCCCGTCGAGGCGCAGCCCATCGAAGTGAAGTAATGCAGGCGGCCGTGGTTCCAGCGGCCTGAAGCACGGCCTTGTTGGTGCCGGTGGTGGCAGCGGCTTCCCCTCCGCGGCCACCACCGGAGATCAGGTGGCCGTAAGCGGCCGTTGTGTGCCGGCGGGAACCTTGCCCGCCGCATTCTCCGCTTCGCGGCGAAGTTTCTCGATAGCCTTCTCGAAGTCCTCAAGCGAGTCGAAGCCCTGGTACACGCTGGCGAAGCGAAGGTAGGCTACCTGGTCCAGCTTCTGGAGTGGCCCGAGGATAGCCAGGCCAACCTCGTGGGCATCAATCTCTGCGACGCCGCTGGCACGGATGGACTCCTCGACTTCCTGCGCCAGAAGGGCCAGGTCATCTTCCGTGACCGGACGGCCCTGACACGCCTTGCGCACGCCGCTGATCACCTTGCTCCTGCTGAATGGCTCGGCCACTCCCGAACGCTTGATGACAGCCAGGCTGGTGGTCTCCACCGTCGTGAAGCGCTTGCCGCATTCAGGGCACTGCCGACGACGGCGAATTGCTGATCCGTCATCAGTCAGCCGGCTGTCCACGACCCGGGAGTCGGAACTGCGGCAGAACGGACAGTACATGCCACACCTCGTCTCAGCTCAAGCGAATTGACCATTTGATCGGATAACAGACGGCTTTTGCAGCCGTGCCATCAACTCATTCTAGAACTAGATGTAGTGAAACTACAACAGTGTCATTACTACATGTAGTGGTCGCCCCGCTTGCCGATGAACCGCAGAATCTATGAAGACTCAGGGAAGCGGACACGTACTGCATCGCCGTGCCCGGGCAGGTCCTCCGCCTGCGCAAGCTGGATGACGTGTTCGCTGACCTCTCGCAGTGCGTCGGCACTGTAGTCAATGACCTGCATGGCACGCAGGAAGGTAAACACGCTCAGCCCCGAAGCAAACGCCGCTGTCCCGGCAGTAGGCAGGACGTGGTTGGAGCCGGCACAATAGTCGCCGAGACTCACCGGGCTGTAGTCACCCACGAACACGGCCCCGGCATTACGGATGCGAGCAGCAACCGTTGATGCCGCTGCCGTGTGGATCTCGAGGTGTTCCGCAGCGTACGCGTCACATACCGCGATGCCGTGATCGACGTCGTCCACCAGGATGGTGCCGGACTGGGGTCCGGCCAGTGCTGTCTCTACCCGCTCGCGGTGCCGGGTGGACTCAACCTGGACCGACAGCTCCGCACGCACCGCGGCCGCTAGCTCAGCCGAGGGTGTGATCAGCACCGAGGCGGCGTTGGGATCGTGTTCGGCCTGGCTGATGAGATCAGCAGCGACAAGCCGGGGCTGAGCCGTGCCATCCGCCAGCACAGCGATCTCCGTGGTGCCGGCTTCGGCGTCGATACCAACGACTCCCTTGACCAGCCGCTTCGCTGTAGCGACGTAGATGTTCCCCGGACCGGTGACAACGTCCACCGGCTCGACCGCCTCGCGGCCGTCGTCACCAGGCACTCCGTAGGCAAAGGAAGCAATCGCCTGAGCGCCGCCGATTCCGTACACCTCATCGACGCCCAGCAGCTCCGCAGCCGCCAGGATCACCGGGTGGGGCAATCCTCCGAAGTTTTTGTGCGGCGGCGATGCCAGTGCGATGGATTCCACGCCGGCAGCCTGCGCGGGCACCACATTCATGATGACCGACGACGCCAGCACTGCCAGCCCGCCGGGGACGTAGAGCCCCACCCTTCCCACCGGCACCCAGCGTTGGGTAAGTGTTGCGCCGGGGCGGATGTCGACGACGATGTCCTCCGGCTTCTGTGCCAGTGCGAAGGTTCGAGCGCGGGCGATGGACTCCTCCAGTGCCGCGCGCACATCGGGCGCGAGTGATCGGAGAGCTTCACGCAGAGCTTCGGCCGGAACCCGGGGGTGGACCTGGTCAACATCATCGAACCGCTGCGCCAGCTCACTGAGGGCATCGAACCCGCGAGTGCGGACGTCGGCGATGATGCCTTCGACGCGCGAGGCGACAGAATCAAAAGACGCCGTGGTGCTCCGCGGCATGGCGGCCCTCAGCTCGGCTGCGGACAGATGGGTTCCGCGCAGGTCAATCGTGCGGAAGGCGTCATAGGAAATTGATGCGGTCTGAGCAGTCACAGGCGCAATTCTACCGGCGGCTGACTTTGCTCCTGCCACTTCCGCTTCCTGAACCGTTACCCCTTCTGCCGAACGAGCAGCAGCGCGAGCAGCGAGGACAGGAAGACCACCAGGGCCGCCGCTGCGGGCCAGATCATTGCCACCCCTAGGGAGCGCAGGACAAAGGGGAACTCGGTATCTCCGCCCGGGAACAGGAACCCGAGCCCCTGCCCTACCGCGACGGCCAGGACGGAACCCAATATGCTTCCTGCAACAGCGGCGCACACGCGTTGCCACGCCCCCGGTAGGTCCACGCGGTTGGCCAGCAGCCACCCGACGACGACGCCGGCCACAAGTTCCAGACCGCCCAGCACCAGATCGCGGACCAGCCACGTCTCGGCCGTCGCGCGGTCACCGTAAAGTGCGCCCCCAGGTGCAGCGACCCACCAGATCACGCCAAGGACAGGGCCCAGCAGTGTCATTGCCGCGGCCCACCAGAGCAGCGACGACGGGGGTACCGGCGTCTGGGTGGCCGGACCGGCATACACCGGTGGCGGATAAGTACCGGGCTCCGCGGCTGACTCCTGCATCTGTTTACTCTAACCGTGCAGAACTGTGCGGATCACGCATCGAGACACGTTGGCCCGAGCAGTACTTTGAGGTCTCCGAACAGCGCCGGCGTGGGATTGACCCGAAGGTCGACCGGCAGCGAGAGCACCGCCAACTGCCGTTCCTTGCGCACGTGCAGCCGCACCTCGGAGTTCCCGCGGTGCTGCCTCAACACGGACCCGAGCTCATGGATCACCGGCTCGGTAGCCCTGTGGTGGAGCATGGAGATGACCACCGGCCCGGAGTGGCCCTCGGTCAGGTCCGGAACAGAGAGCTCCTGCGCATTCAGCGTGACAGTACCGTCGTCGCGCCGCTGCAGGCGTCCGCGGACCACCACGATCAGGTCCTCCTCCAGCACCGAGGCGATGGGCCCGTACACCTGACCGAAGAACATGACCTCCATCGACCCGCCGAGGTCCTCGATCTCTGCCCTGGCGTACGCATTGCCGCTGTTTTTGGCGATCCGGCGCTGCAGAGAGGTGATCATGCCGGCGATGGTCACCGAGGCGCCGTCGGCCGGGCCGTCTTCCCCGATGATCGAAGTGATTGCCGAGTCGGCATGCTGGCTAAGGAGCCCCTCAAGACCCTGCAGCGGGTGGTCGGAAACATACAGTCCAAGCATGTCGCGTTCGAAAGCGAGCTTGTCCTTCTTGGCCCACTCCGGCAGATCGGGTACCTCAACCGAAAGGCCGGTCCCGGCGCCCGGATCGTCGAAGGCACTGAAAAGATCGAACTGGTTGGCGGCCTCGTTCCGTTTCAGTACGACGACGGAATCCACCGCTTCCTCATGGATCATCGCCAGCGCGCGGCGAGGATGTCCCAGCGAGTCGAAGGCGCCGGCCTTGATGAGCGACTCAATGGTCCGCTTGTTGCAGACTACCGAGGGAACCTTCTGCAGGAAGTCCGAGAAGGAACTGAATGCGCCCTTCTCCTCGCGGGCACCCACCATGGCCGCCACCACGTTGGCGCCGACGTTTCGAATTGCGCCCATGCCGAAGCGGATATCCGTGCCGACAGGGGTGAAGTTCACGCTGGACTCGTTGACGTCGGGCGGCAGCACCGTGATGCCCATACGACGGCACTCGTTGAGGTAGAGCGCAAGCTTGTCCTTGTCATCTCCCACGCTGGTGAGCAGGGCCGCCATGTACTCGGAGGGATAGTGGGCCTTGAGGTAGGCGGTCCAGTACGCCACCACACCGTAGGCGGCGGAGTGCGCCTTGTTGAACGCGTAGTCCGAGAAGGGCAGGAGGATGTCCCAGAGGGTCTTGACCGCGGCATCGGAATAGCCGCTGTCCTTCATGCCCTGGGAGAATCCGGCGAACTGCTTGTCCAGCTCCTCTTTCTTCTTCTTGCCCATGGCGCGGCGGAGGATATCTGCCTGACCCAGCGAGTATCCGGCGACCTTCTGCGCGATGGCCATAACCTGCTCCTGATACACGATCAGGCCGTACGTGGTGTTCAGGATCTCGGCGAGCGGTTCCTCGAGCTCCGGATGAATCGGAGTGATTTCCTGGACTCCGGTCTTCCGCAGCGCGTAGTTCGTGTGCGAATTGGCTCCCATGGGGCCCGGCCGGTAGAGCGCAATAACAGCCGAGATGTCCTCGAAGTTGTCAGGACGCATCAACTTGAGCAGCGAACGCATGGGCCCGCCGTCGAGCTGGAAAACACCCAGCGTGTCACCGCGGGCTAGCAGTTCGTAGGACTCCTTGTCCTCGAGCGGCAGTGTCTCGAGGTCAAGCTCGAAGTCGCGGTTGAGCTTGATGTTCTCAAGCGCGTCGGTCATGATCGTCAGGTTTCGCAGCCCGAGGAAGTCCATCTTGATCAGGCCGAGGCCCTCACAGGTCGGGTAGTCGAACTGCGTGATGATCTGGCCGTCCTGATCCCGGCGCATGATCGGGATGATGTCGATCAGGGGCTCCGAGGACATGATGACGCCGGCGGCGTGGACGCCCCACTGCCGTTTCAGGCCCTCAAGCCCCAGGGCGGTCTCGAAGACCTTCTGCGCGTCGGCGTCGGCCTTAAGCAGTTCCCGTAGCTCCTCGGCTTCCGAGTAGCGCTTGGCTTCCTTGTTGTGGACATCGGCCAACTGGATGCCCTTGCCCATGACATCCGGCGGCATTGCCTTGGTGAGCCGCTCCCCCATGGAGAACGGATAACCCATGACGCGCGATGAATCCTTCAGCGCCTGCTTGGCTTTGATCGTTCCGTAGGTGACGATCATGGCCACACGTTCGTCGCCGTACTTCTCCGTCACGTACCGGATTACTTCCGCACGGCGGCGATCATCGAAGTCGACGTCGAAGTCGGGCATGGAGACGCGGTCAGGGTTGAGGAAGCGTTCGAAGATCAGCCCGTGGCGCAACGGATCGAGGTCCGTGATGCGCATGGCGTACGCAGCCATGGAACCGGCGCCCGAACCACGGCCGGGACCAACCCGGATTCCGTTGTTCTTGGCCCAGTTGATGAAGTCGGCGACCACCAGGAAGTACCCGGGGAAGCCCATCTGCGAGATGACCCCGACCTCGTAGTCCGCCTGCTTGCGGACATCGTCCGGGATTCCCTCGGGGTAACGGTAATGGAGGCCCTTCTCCACTTCCTTGACGAACCAGGACTGCTCGTTCTCCCCTGCGGGAACGGGGAACCTCGGCATGTAGTTGGCGTTGGTGTTGAATTCGACCTCACACCGCTCGGCGATGAGAAGAGTGTTGTCACAGGCATCCGGGTAGTCGCGGAAGATCGCCCGCATCTCCGCTGGCGACTTCAGGTAGAACTCGTCCGCGTCGAACTTGAACCGCTTGGGATCCGCCATGGTGGAACCGGACTGCACGCACAGCAGCGCCGCGTGGGCTTTGGCGTCCTCCGCATGGGTGTAGTGCAGGTCATTGGTTGCAACGAGGGGCAGGCCAAGCTCACGGGCCAGCTTAATGAGGTCGGCCTGGACGTTCCGTTCGATGTCGAGCCCGTGGTCCATGAGCTCGCAGAAGAAGTTGTCCCGGCCGAAAATGTCACGGAAATCCGACGCTGCCTGGACTGCCTCCCGGTAGAGGCCGAGCCGCAGCTTTGTCTGAACCTCACCCGAGGGGCAGCCTGTGGTTCCGATCAGACCCTTCCCGTAGGTCTGCAGCAGGTCGCGGTCCATACGCGGCTTGTAGAGGTAGCCCTCCAGAGAGGCCAGGGAGGACATTCGGAAAAGGTTGTGCATTCCCTCCGTGGTCTCGGACCACAGAGTCATGTGGGTGTAAGCACCGGCGCCCGAGACGTCGTCGCGTCCGCCACCGCCCCATTGGACGCGCGTCTTGTCCGCGCGTGCGGTCCCCGGCGTGAGGTAAGCCTCGACGCCGACGATCGGTTTGACGCCCGCGTTGCGCGCCTTGTTCCAGAAGTCGAAAGCGCCGAACACGAACCCGTGGTCGGTGGTAGCCAGCGCATTCATGCCGAGTTCGGTTGTATGACTGAACAGATCGTTCAGACGGGCGGCACCATCGAGCATCGAATACTCGGTGTGGTTGTGAAGGTGGACGAAGGAGGAGGACGGAGCTGAGGAAACCACCAACTCATTCTAGCGAGCACCGGTGACGGTTCCGGGCACGCCGGGCGGGTGTCGGTTCTCAGACCGTCCCGCTGGCCAGCGCGTCGAGGGCATACTGCAGATCCATGGGGAATCCGCTCTCAACGACAACCCGCTCCCCGCTGCGTGGGTGCTCGAAGGAGAGCATGCTGGCGTGCAGCCACTGCCGGGTAAGTCCCAGCTCGGCGGCGAGCCGCGGATCGGCGCCGTAGGTCAGGTCACCGGCGCAGGGATGCCTGAGTGCGGAGAAGTGCACGCGGATCTGGTGGGTCCGGCCGGTTTCCAGCCGCACCTTGACCAGGCTCGCCTTGCCGAATGCTTCCTCCACCGCATAATGGGTGACCGAGGGGCGGCCGTCCTCCATCACGGCGAATTTCCAGTCGTGCGCCGGATGACGCCCGATGGGTGCCTCTATTGTTCCCTCGAGGGGGTCTGGCAGGCCCTGAACCAGGGCGTGATACTGCTTGTCGACGGTACGGTCCCGGAAAGCCTGTTTGAGAGCGGTATAGGCGTGCTCACTCTTAGCAACCACCATCGCACCGGAGGTGCCGACGTCGAGCCTGTGAACGATGCCCACACGCTCAGGGGCACCGGAGGTGGAAATCCGATAACCGGCAGCAGCAAGAGCTCCAACAACAGTTGGGCCAACCCAACCCGGCGAGGGGTGGGCGGCAACGCCCACCGGCTTGTCGATGACTACGAAGTCATCCTCATCAAGAAGTATCCCCATCCCCTCAACAGGCTCGGCCACGATCTGCAGCGGGTCCGGTTCATCCGGTACGACGACGGTGAGCCGGCTCCCCGGCACCGCGCGGACCGACTTCTGCACGGCCGCACCGTCCATGGTGACGTAACCGGCACTGCACCACGCCGCAACTGCCGAGCGGGAGGTTCCCATCAACTCTGCCAGGACGGCATCTACGCGCTGGCCTGCTGCCGACTCTGGAATGTCATAGGTGCTAGGCGCGTTCGTCATCGACCACCTCGGTACCGTTTGCCTGCTCCTGCTCTTCATTGCTGCGCCGTCCGTCCAGACCGATGCCGCGAAGGGTAAGCAGACAGATAAGAATGACACCGCTCACGACGGCGGTGTCAGCGATGTTGAAGATTGCGAAGTTAGGCAGGGCTATGAAGTCGACGACATGCCCCTGGCCGAAGGAGGGTTCGCGGAACAGCCTGTCGGTGAAGTTACCGAGGGCGCCACCCAGAACAAGCCCGAGCGCGATCGCCCAGCCTTTCGAGGCGACCTTGCCAATCTGGCTGATGATGGCGATCGAGACAAGGGCCTGAATTATGGTGAATACCCAGGTGATCTCGGTGCCGATGGAGAACGCCGCGCCCGAGTTGCGGATGAAGTGCCAGCTCAGAACGGGTGGCAGCACCTCGGTGACCTGGCCCTCCACCATGGTGGAGACAACCCAGATCTTGGTGAGCTGATCGATGATGTAAGCGACGAGCGCGAAAGCAATCAGGAGCAGTGCGTATCTTGCTCCGATGCGTTTGCCATGCTTGCGGTGCCTACGGCCTGAATCGGGGCCTGAGGCGGGAGGATGCTCGGTCATGATGCTTTCAGTTGTACGCGCCGGAGGCGGCGATGGACGCGGGCTCACATCCAGAGTACGGCAGAGGCCAGCCGCCGGATAAACCGGCGACTGGCCTCAATGGAACCTTGGCTACTGTTTAGACGTCAGCCGTTTCTGTTGCGACGGAACCACGGGAATCGAGGTCGCGCAGCTGTCCCTCGATGTATGCCTTGAGGCGGGAGCGGTAGTCGCGCTCGAAGCTGCGGAGCTGCTCCACCTTGCGCTCGAGAACGGACTTCTGCTGCTCGAGGGCACCGAGAATCTTGCGGCTCTTATCCTGGGCATCATTGACGAGGCCGCTGGCTTCAATCTGTGCCTCGGCGATGATCTTGTCGCGCTGCTCAACACCCGCATTGACATACTCATCGTGAAGCTTCTGTGCCATGGCGAGAACGCCGGCAGCCGACTCAGCGGTGGCGGTCTGCTGAACGGGAGCGGCTGCAGCAGCCGGCTGGGGAGCAGGACGATCTTCTGCCTTCGGCGCTTCAGCCTTGGGCTCCTCGGGCTTCTCTTCCTCGCGGACCTCTTCGGTCTTGGTGCTGGCGGCGACGGGAGCCGGGACCGCAGCGTTCTGCGCCGTGCCCGTGGAAACTTCCGAAAGCTGGCGGCGAAGGTCGTCGTTCTCCTGGTTCAGGCGACGCAGTTCGACGACGATCTCGTCGAGGAAATCGTCTACCTCGTCCTGGTCGTAGCCCTCACGGAACTTGGTGGGCTGAAACCGCTTGTTGACAACATCTTCTGGCGTCAGGGCCATCTGGTCACCTCATAGTGGATTAGTCGAAGCCGCCTGTAGAGCAGACCTGACAACGGTACTGAAAATTGTGGACGAGCTCGTGGAGGCTGACCCTCCTGCTTCACACAATATGTGAGTCAGCGTATATCTTTTAGATCTCGAAAACTAACCGGATCAGGCCACTGCCAACGAGCCGGCGATGGTCTTGAGAATCGTGGCCCCAAGAAACACCACGATGAACGCCATGTCGAGTGACACGCCGCCCAGCCGGAGAGGCGGAATCAGCCGACGGAACAACCGGATGGGCGGATCCGTCACCGCGTACACCATGGAGGCAAGAACAAGTGCAAGCCTGCGGGGACGCCAGTTGCGGGCAAACATCTGGACGGCGTCATAGACGATACGGATGATCAGCGCGAGCTGGAACAGCATCAGCACCAGGTAAAGCAGGGCGAAGACCAAGCTCACGTGTCAGTCACAGTCCTCTGGCATGAACGGAATAGTTACCAGTACCAGTAAAGCGCGTCAGCTTTGATTGAAGAAACTCGCCTGCTCATCGCTGGCCTTCTGATCTTCGCCGAGAACCTCGATGTAGGAGGGGGACAACAGGAACACCTTGTTGGTAACACGCTCGATCGAACCATGGAGGCCGAAGACGAGTCCTGCGGAAAAATCGACGAGCCGCTTCGCGTCAGACTCGCCCATGTCTGTGACGTTCATGATGACTGGAATGCCGTCGCGAAAGCTTTCTCCGATGATCTTCGCGTCATTGTAGGAGCGCGGGTGCACCGTGGTGATCTGGCGGAGCGATGAAGCGTCTTCACGCGTGGACTGGGCGCGCTTGATGGGGGTAACCGGGGCGCGGTACTCCTCGGGAGCCGCCTTCACCACCGGCGGAGCCTCGACATGGCGCTCGTCACGGTCGTAGTCCACGGAGTAGTCCTCATTCCTGCTGTGAGATGTCTTGGGTTCAGGCTCGTAGTGCTCATCACCGTCGGCGAGCCCAAGGTAGATCATTGTCTTGCGCAGTGCGCCAGCCATGGTAGCTCCTGTCATTCCTTCGTCATGCACGATCGCCCAGGCACGTCCTGGATTGCCCGCGGTTACAGCGTCGACGCTACCCCACAGGAGGGCGAGCACCGAGAACATCTGAACCGACGCGCAGGTGTGTCGCACCTGCCTCGATGGCGTGTTCAAGATCACTGCTCATCCCCGCGGAGATACCCGTGGCACCGGGGTAGCGGGCAACGACGCCGGCCGAAATGTCAGCCAGACGGCTGAACGCCTCGCGGGGGTCACCGCCGAGCGGCGCCACGGCCATCACTCCCGCCAACCGCAGAAGGCCGGCGTCGTCAATCCTTGCAGCCACCTCGTGCACATCCGAAGGATGGGCTCCTCCCCGGCCGGGCTCGTCGACCGACAGGTTCACCTGCACATAGCAATCCAACGGGACCGGATGGACCACCGCGCCCTCCTCCCCCGACGACCCGGAGCCCTGGGCACGCCGCACCATCGCCTTCTGGAGCGCATTCACCAGTGACGTGCGGTCGACGGAGTGGACCGAGTGCGCGTAACCGGCAACCGATCGTGCCTTGTTGGTCTGGAGTTGGCCGATGAAGTGCCAGCGCAATCCTGGGTCGGAGACCTCCTCCGCTTTGGCAGCGGCTTCCTGGGCCCGGTTCTCCCCGATGTCCCGCACGCCCAGCCCGGACAGCAACACCACATCCGATGGCGGAAAGTACTTCGTCACCACAATGAGGGCCGGTCGGTCGGTGCGGCCGCATGCCGCCATCGCGCGATCGATGCGCTCGTTGACCTGACGCAGATTCGACTCGAGTTCAGACCGTCTGTCCTCAGCCACGGCGCCACACCAACCCTGCCAGACGCCCTACCGGGCGGCCCTGCCCGACAGCCCGATGCGAAAACAGGCTTTCGTTCTCAAGGGTGCACAGCGTGCTGTCCGTCCCAAGATCCTGAACGTCCACGCCCACCGATTCGAGCTGTCCACGGACGCCCGCCGGAAGGTTGAGGGCAGGGGTTCCCCATCGCGTACTGCTGGAGGTCGACGGCACAGCACGAGCGAACTCCTCGCGCATTTGTTCAGGTACTTCATAGCACCTGCCGCACACCGACGGACCTATCCAGGCTGAGATCAGCCCAGCTCCGCGTTGCCGCAGTTCATCGACTGTCCGTCCCGCGATATTGCCCTCAACTCCTTTGCGTCCGGCGTGAACCACCGCTGTGACGGATCCACCGCGCGCAGTCGAACCGACCAGCACTACCGGAACGCAGTCCGCCACAAGGACGGCAAGTGCCTCATTGCCGGTAGGGCTGACAAGCGCATCAGCCTGCGGCACATGGCCGGACCGCACTTCAGCGACAACCGTCGAGTGGGTCTGGTTCATGAAATGGAGCGCACCTGTTTCAATTCCCAGTTCCCCCTCCAGTGCTTGCCTGGAACGAGCGACGGCACCCGGGTCGCCTCCGACCCGTGGTGCGAGGTTCCCCGCGCCACGGTCGGTAAAGGCGACCCGGATGCCGGGCGCTGCAGGCGATGCCCAGAAAAACACCGCTTACTTCAGGAAATCAGGAACGTCCAGATCATCGGAGCGTCCGGTCGAGTAATCGGGCTCGACCACCGCGGGGAGGTCAACGTCGAATCCGGCGTCACCGGGAACGTCGTTACCCCGGCCGTTCGACGAGTGCTGCGACCACGACCCGTAACCGGCTCCGGCGGCAACCGCCTGCGGTGCCTGAGCATGTTCCCGACCGATAGCCGGCGCGGATGCGGGCTTGGCAGCCGGCGCTGCCGGCTGCGAGGTCGCATCCACCTGGTCAAAACCCGCTGCGATGACCGTGACCCGGGCCTCATCTCCCAGTGCATCGTCGATCACGGCGCCGAAGATGATGTTCGCCTCGGGGTGCGCAACCTCCTGGACCAAGCGGGCGGCCTCGTTGATCTCGAACAGTCCGAGATCGGAACCACCCTGGATGGAGAGCAGAACGCCGTGAGCACCGTCGATGGACGCTTCGAGAAGCGGCGAGGCGATGGCCAACTCGGCTGCCTTGACCGCGCGGTCCTCGCCACGGGCCGATCCGATACCCATCAGGGCCGAGCCTGCGCCCTGCATGACCGACTTCACGTCAGCGAAGTCGAGGTTGATCAGACCCGGGGTGGTGATGAGGTCGGTGATGCCCTGTACACCCGACAGGAGCACCTGGTCCGCCGAACGGAACGCGTCGAGCATGGAAACGTTGCGGTCGCTGATGGACAGGAGGCGATCATTCGGGATCACGATGAGCGTGTCGACTTCATCGCGAAGTGTGTCGATGCCGGTCTCCGCCTGGTTGGAACGGCGGCGGCCCTCGAAGGTGAACGGCCGGGTTACAACGCCGATGGTCAACGCGCCGAGCGAGCGGGCGATTCGCGCTACCACGGGCGCTCCGCCGGTGCCTGTGCCACCGCCTTCACCGGCCGTGACGAAGACCATGTCTGCCCCGCGGAGGACTTCCTCGATCTCCTCTGCGTGGTCTTCGGCGGCCCTGCGCCCAACTTCCGGGTCTGCGCCGGCGCCCAGGCCGCGGGTAAGCTCACGGCCGACGTCGAGCTTTACATCGGCGTCGCTCATGAGCAGTGCCTGCGCGTCTGTGTTGATGGCGATGAACTCAACGCCGCGCAGGCCAACCTCGATCATTCGATTGACGGCGTTCACGCCACCGCCGCCGATGCCGACGACCTTGATGACGGCCAAGTAATTCTGCGGTGCTGCCACGTCCTGTGTCCCTTGTTCGATCTGTGCGCTGGTGGGGTCTTTGTGGGCTGGAGGTTCCAACCTTCTACCCGACTAACATTCACCTTCAGGTTGAAAGTTAATGTTATGTCAAGTAACTTCTTATTGAGACGCTAGGTGCATGGTCACCGGCATGCAATGACCACCTCCCGCGTGTCGGCAAACTTACCGAGTTACTGGGCGCGAAGGCGTACTCACGTCATAGACCTTCACGGGCGGATCCTGGTCCTCGAGAGTCAGCAGAGCCCCGACAACCCGTGCTTTTGCGACGTTTTCCTCGGCGCTGCCCCAGAAGATGGTCTTGCCGTCGGTCAGCTTCAACTGCACCGAGTCAATTGACTTGGCGGAAGCGTGAACCAGCCTCTCCCTGATATCCGCAGGCAGGGCGGCGAGCACATCGGCGATCGAAGAGAACACGGCACTGTTGACTGCATTAGCCCCGCCGTCAATAAGCGGCAGCGCAACGGATTTCCGGTCGGCCACAGTTGTGAGCTGCCGACCCTCGGCGTCAATCAGGACGAACCTCCCCTTGTTCTCCAGAATCGCCACAGGGGTGCGCTCGATCACGGTTACGCTGAGGGTCGACGGCGGAGCCGCCGCTACGGAAACATCCTCAATCGGCGCGAATCCCTCAAGCAGCGCGCGGACATCGTCGTCGCCTATCCGCGTAAGCGACGTGCCTACCAACGGTGCCAGAGCGGCGGTGACCTCGTCTTCCGCCACCAGGCTGTTACCCTGCACATCGAGCGTGCGCACCGCCAGGGCGGGCGAAAAAAGGAGGTAGGCGATCAGACCCGCGAGGAGCACCACGACGGAAATGATCCCCGTCAGCCACCACCTCCTGCGCCGCCGTCGGGGAGGCTCCGGAAACGCTATCACCGTGCCGGAGTCCTTATCTCGGTCCAGCAACGCGACCGGAGCTTCCTTCGACGCCGAGATGCGTTCCGGGCGTGCGGTGTCGGGTGCCGGCGCCGGGACAGGCTTCTCGGCGGTGATGGTCTCGCTGACGGTCGGTCCGCTGGAGGACCTTCCTACACTTCGAGGCTTGCGTGGAGGCCGGGAGGTCACCGGGAATTCCCCTGCCCAGCGAGGAGGTCGACCAACAGCGGACCGAAGCGGGTAACGTCACCCGCTCCGACTGTCAGGATGATGTCGCCGCTGCGTGCAGAATCAACAATTCCCTGCATCGCTTCCTCCGGGTTGGGGGCGTAGCCTCCGGGAACCGTAAGCCGATCGGTGATCAGCCGGCTCGTTACGCCCTCCACCGGGTCTTCCCGTGCGGCATAGATGTCGAGGACCCGCACGGAGTCGGCCAGCGACAAAGCAGCTGCGAACTCCTCCGCGAATTCCTCCGTGCGTGAGAACAAGTGAGGCTGGAACAGGACATGCACCCGATGGTCACCCGCAACAGTGCGGGCAGCGCTGAGTGCGGCCGCGACCTCTGTGGGGTGATGGGCGTAGTCGTCGAATACGCGCACACCGAGGGCCTCCCCCTTCGCCTCGAAGCGGCGGGCGGCACCGGAGAACGATGCGAGGCCGGCCGCAGCGGCAGCCGGATCAACGCCAAGCTCAAGGCCTACGGCAAACGCGGCCGCCGCGTTGAGGACATTGTGTCGGCCGGGGACCCCGAGTTGGAGCTCCTGCTGGCTCTCCAGCCCGTCAACCGAAAAGGAGAGGATGCTGTTCGAGGTGCTGCCGAGTGCACGGGTGCTGCTGATCCGGACATCTGCGCCCGGGTTGTAGCCGTAGGTCCGCACCCGGCGGGATCCGGCGGTCCGCTCCGCGAGGGAAGCAGCGCCGCCGTCGTCATGGCACGCGACCAGCACACCGTCCCCGGCGGGCAGCAGCGCGGCGAACCGGTCGAAGGATTCAAACACAGCCTCGGCGGATCCGTAGTGGTCCAGGTGGTCAGCTTCGACATTGGTGACAACGCCGATACGGGCGCGGTAGTTGAGGAAGGATCCGTCGGACTCGTCGGCTTCGGCCACGAAGACCTCGCCGTCAGCCCATTCGGCGTTGACGCCCAGCGCAGCCACATCACCACCGATCGCGAATGACGGACTGGCTCCCGAAGCCTGCAGCATGACGGTGATCATCGCCGTCGTTGTGGTCTTGCCGTGGGTGCCGGCAACAGCGACCACCTCGCGTCCGTCCATGGCGGCGGCCAACGCCTCGGACCGGTGCAGGATGCGCAGTCCGCGTGCCTTCGCTTCAACGAGTTCGGGGTTGGATTCCCGGATGGCCGTGGACACAACAACGGTGTCCGCGGCTCCCAGGTTGGCGCCGTCGTGGCCGATGTGTACCTGCGCACCGAGGGCGGCGAGAGCCTGCAGGCCGCGGGAGTCGGCGGCATCAGAACCGGAAACCGCTACTGCGCGGCCGAGAAGGACGCGCGCCACGGCGGACATTCCCGCTCCCCCAAGCCCAATGAAATGGACCTTTCCCAGACTTTCAACGACGGTACTCATCAGCGGCCTCCGGCAGCATCGATAATCAGGTTTGCCATGCGCACGTCCGCGTCCCGCACGCCGAGAGGCGCCGCAGCCATAGACATCTTGCCGAGCCGTTCGGTGTCCTGCACGAGCGGAAGGGCTTCGGTGAGCAGCCAGTCGACGGTAAACCGGTCGTTGTCAATCATGAGGGCTCCGCCGACCTCAACCAGCTCCGCGGCGTTACGCCGCTGCTCCCCGTTCCCGTGGGGCAGCGGAACAAAGACGGCCGGCAACCCAACCGCCGCAACTTCACAGACAGTCGCCGCGCCCGCCCGCGCGATCAAGAGGTCGGCCGCCGCATACACCTTCTCCATGCCGTCCACATACTCGACCTGACGGTAGCCCTCCGCGGCGAGCAGTGCGCCGTCGGGCCCCGTCACCTGCTTTCCCCGTCCGGTGATGTGAAGGACCTGCAGCCCAGGGTTGCCGCCCGCGTTGCCGTCGGCCAACTTCAGTGCTGCTGCAGCCAACGCCCGATTGATACTCGCGGCACCGGAGGATCCGCCGGTGACGATGAGAGTTGGCAGGGACGGGTCAAGCCCCAGATCCGCACGCGCTTCACGGCGGTCCGCGTCCCTGTCCAGGGTGGAGATTTCCCGGCGCATCGGCATACCCACCCACTGCTCCGCCGGCAGGCCGGTGCCGTTGAATGCCACCGCTACCGCCCGTGCGATGCGGGCTCCCAACCGGTTGGCAAGTCCCGGCCGGGCGTTTGCTTCGTGAATGACCACTGGGACGCGGCGGATCCACGCCGCAAGGTAGAGCGGTGTCGACACATAGCCGCCGACACCCACGACGACGTCGGCCTGCGCCGCGTCGACAATCTTCAGCGCCTGCCGCACGGCACGGACGAGGCGGACGGGCAGCTTGAACAGGTCGACTGACGGCCGGCGGGGCATAGGAACGCGCTCTATGGTTTCAAGCCGGAAGCCGGCCGCGGGCACCAGACGGGTCTCCATCCCCGCTGCTGTGCCGACGGCAAGCACACGGGCGTCCGGGCGTGCCTCGACGAGGGCGCGGGCAATGGCGAGGAGCGGGCTGATGTGCCCGGCCGTCCCCCCGCCGGCGAGGACAACCGACAGGGCAGCAGTTTCAGTCAATGGGTTCTCTTGATCTTTCACTTGGATTTCGAGGGAGCAGTCTCGGCGTTATCAGCGGCCACGGTGCCCGCCGCTGCGGGGGGCATGCGCCGCGCGAAGGCAAGAAGAACACCGACGGCAGCGAGCGTGAAGGTGAGAGCCGAGCCACCGTAGGAGATGAACGGCAACGGCACGCCGATCACCGGCAGCACGCCCGTAACCATGCCGATGTTCACGAAAGCCTGGCCGATCAGCCACACGAGGATAGATCCCATGAGGATGCGGACGAAGGGGTCGGTGTAGCGGCGGGCCACACGGAGCGTCGCGACGGCCAGGATGCCGAACAGCGCGATGACCACGAGGGTGCCGATCAGCCCGAACTCTTCGCCGATGATGGCGAAGATGAAGTCGTTGTGGGCTTCAGGGATCCAGTTCCACTTCTGCCGGCTCTGCCCGATCCCGACGCCCCACCAGCCGCCCGAGGCCAGAGCAAACAGGCCCTGGTTGGACTGGAAACAGGGATCCGACGCCGAGTCGCAGTTCAGGCGCAGCCAGGCTTCGATACGGGTGCTTCGGGTGCTGTTCAGCAGGATGGCACCGAATGCCAGGGCGATTCCCACAAGCCCGGCGATGCTGAACATTTTCATGGGTGCGCCCGCGAAGAAGAGCGCGGCTGCCATGATCATGCCGAGGATGATCGCCGTACCGAGGTCACCACCCAGCATCACGAGCAGGAGGATGATACCGCCGAGCGGCGCAACGGGTACGAGCGCGTGCTTCCAGTTCCTGATCAAGCCGCGTTTGCGCTCCAGCACGGTGGCGCACCACAGCGCCAGGGCGAGCTTCGCCGGTTCCGAGGGCTGCAGTGACTGGTTTCCGATCCGGATCCAGTTCTGGTTGCCGTTGATGTTCTCGCCGATCAGGAGCACCAGCACCAGCAGCACAATGGCTACGCCGAGGCCCGGCCAGGCGAGCATCTTGAAGATCCGCGGGCCGAGCCTGGACAGGATGAGCATAAGCACCACGCCCAGCACCGCATACACGCTCTGTTTGAAGAAGAAGTCGAAGACAATCGCGCCCTCGTCTGTGGGTTCAACCGTTGACGCTGCGTTGGCGATCGACTCGACCGATGACGCCGACAGCACCATCATGAGCCCGATGGCGGTCAGCGCGAGCGTCGTGCCGAGAATCATGTAGTAGCTTGAGCCGCTGGTCTGCCTGTCAGAGCCTTCGAGGAAGCGCCACATGCGAGCGAACGATCCGAGGATCCGTTGACGTTTGGACATCGCTGCTGTCCCGGCAACGGAGGATCCCGACGGAGGCCGCGGCTCGGGTGTGCTGGAGCTGGAGTGCTGCCGCACCGCCGGCTTCCGGCGCGAATGCCGGGTGGGCGTGCTGACCATTACAACTCCTTAGCGGTGAATCCCTGCCCCTCCACAATCCCGCGAACCGCCTCGATGAAAGCGGCGCCCCGGTGAGCGTAGGAAGGAAACTGGTCCATCGACGCTGCTGCCGGCGCCATGAGAACAGTGTCGCCGTCCGCGGCGATGCGCAACGCTTCTGTAACCGCCGCGCGCATGGCCTGGACGCCGTCTGAACCCACGTGCTGGGAAGGCAACACGTCCTTACCAGTGTGACCCGCTGCCAGGTCTATCACCGGAACATCCGGCGCGTGTCGGCGGAGAGCGGAAGCGAGATCGGAGCTGTCACGGCCGATGAGAACGGCTGCTTTGAAGCGGCCTGCGTTATCTCGGACCAGATCGTTGTAGTCCACACCCTTGGACAGCCCGCCGGCAATCCAGACAACGCTGTGGAAGGACGACAGGGCAGCGTGTGCAGCATGCGGGTTGGTCGCTTTGGAGTCGTTGATCCAGAGGACACCGTCCCGGGCAGCCACCAGCTCGATACGGTGTCCGGAGGGCTGATAATTGCGGATTCCCTCGCGCACGGCAGCCGCAGAAACCCCTGCTGCCCGCACCAGCGCAGCGGCGGCGAGGGCGTTCGCGACGAGATGGCGGGGAACCACTTCCCCGAGATCCGTCACGGACGCCAGCTCGGCGGCGGAATCCTTGCGCTCTTCGATGTACGCCCGGTCCACCAGCAGGCCATCCACGACTCCGAGCATGCTGATGGCAGGGGTATCGGTGGTGAAACCAATCGCCCGGCAGCCTTCCTGAACGTCTGCCTCCTCCACCATCCGCTCAGTGGCCGGGGCCTCAGCGTTGTAGACGCACGCAATACGGGTGTTCTCGTAGATCTTCGCCTTGTCCGCACGGTAGGCGTCGAACCCGCCGTGCCAGTCCACGTGATCTTCCGCGAGATTGAGGCAGACGCTCGCTAGAGGAGCGAGGCTGGAACTCCAGTGCAGCTGGAAACTGGAAAGCTCGACGGCGATAACGTCGTATCCCTGCGGATCCCGGATGGCATCAAGCAGCGGCGTTCCGACGTTCCCGGCGGCGATGGCGCGAAGGCCCGCTGCGCGGAGCATCGATTCCGCGAGTGTGACGGTTGTGGTCTTGCCGTTGGTTCCGGTGATCGTCAGCCATTCGGCGGTAGGGCGCCCCTTACGGACGCGTACACGCCAGGCCAGTTCGACATCGCCCCAGATCGGAATTCCATGAGTATCCGCGGCGGCAAGCAACGGCTGGGTTGGGCGCCAGCCCGGAGAGGTCACCACCAGTTCGGGCGCTTCACCATCAACCAGTGGGAGCGCAGCGGCCGCTTCGGGCCCGAGCAGGACATCCACCGCTCCGACGATGCGGAGGGTGTCGGCCTTCGCCCTGTTCTCTTCGGAGTCTGTAGCGTCAACCACCACAACCCGCGCGCCGAGTTCGATCAGTGTGTCAGCCGCGGAGAATCCGGACAGCCCGATCCCCGTCACCACTACACGCAGTCCTGCCCAGTCGGCGTCCCACGACGTCAGATGCTCAAGGCGGCCGGGCTGGTCTTGTGCATCGGCATTGCTCACAGAAGTACAACCCATTCAGCGTAGAAGATGCCGA
Source organism: Arthrobacter sp. TJ-170 (assembly GCF_058269305.1). Lineage (NCBI taxonomy): Bacteria > Bacillati > Actinomycetota > Actinomycetes > Micrococcales > Micrococcaceae > Arthrobacter > Arthrobacter sp. TJ-170. Next base: position 121,286 of record NZ_JBZCNL010000008.1, read on the forward strand.
GCGCGACGGCTACGAACAGACCGGCAAGGACCCAGAAGCGGACAACCACCGTGACCTCCTGCCAACCCTTCAGCTCGAAGTGATGCTGCAGGGGTGCCATCTTGAAGACCCGCTTGCCTCCGGACAACTTGAAGAAACCCACCTGAATGATCACGGACAGCGTGATCATCACGAACAGTCCCGCCATGATGACGAGGAGGAGCTGCGTGCGGGAGAGGATCGCAAAGCCGGCGATTGCTCCACCGATCGCCAGTGATCCGGTGTCGCCCATGAAGATCTTGGCCGGCGAGGTGTTCCACCAGAGGAAACCAACCAGGGCACCGCACATCGCACCCGCGATCAGGGCAAGATCCAGCGGATCGCGAACCTCGTAACAGATGTTCGTGGGCACGTCCGGAGAGGCACAACGCTGGTTGAACTGCCAGATACCCATCAGCATGTAGGCACCAAAAACGAAGACAGACGCGCCGGTGGCCAGACCGTCGAGGCCATCAGCGAGATTAACACCATTCGTGGCTGCGGTGATGATGAGATTTGACCAGAGGACAAACAGGATGGCGCCGATGACCGAACCGGCGAACGCCAGGTCGAAAGCGGTGTCCCTCACAAACGAGATAGCGGTCGACGCCGGTGTGCGCCCGTTCTCGTCAGGAAAGTTCAGTGCGAGGATGGCAAACACAATGCCCACCATCGTCTGCCCGATAATCTTCGCCGGTGCACTGAGCCCGAGGCTGCGCTGCTTGGAGATCTTTATGTAGTCATCGAAGAAACCCACTATGCCCATGCCGACAGTAACCATCAGCAACAGAAGCCCGGACACTGTCGGACCGTCTGAATTATCCGCAGCCATCATGATCAGGTGGGTCGCGAAGTACGCGAGGACAACCGATCCCACAATGACGGCGCCACCCATGGTGGGGGTACCGCGTTTCGTGTGGTGAGCCGTGGGTCCATCATCTCGGATGAACTGTCCATAGCTTTTGCTAACGAGGAGCCTGATGAACAGGGGTGTTCCGACCAACGCAAGAACAAGGGCGGACGCTGAGGCAATCAGCAGCGCAATCACAGCGAGGGGCCCCCCTGGTTCATTGGACCGGGTCCGTTCGAATCAGCTTGTGGCCCCGGGTCAGCTTCGGGCACCGCCGTCGATTTGTCTGACGCTAATGCTAGCCGATCCCCTAGATGGCGCAGACCGGCACCGTTGGAGGACTTCACCAGTACCAGGTCACCGGGCTCCAGTTCGCTGTCCAGGATCTCCTCAGCCTCGGAGACATCGCGCACGAAGATCGCTTCGTCTCCCCACGACCCTTCGAGCACTGCCCCGGTGTGAAGTGCCTTCGCTCCTTCTCCGACGACCAGCAGCTTCGAAATGTTCAACCGGACAGCCACCCTGCCCAACGCGTCATGGGCAAGAACGGAGTCCTCCCCCAGCTCGAGCATTTCTCCGAGCACAGCCCAGGTACGCCGGCCGCGGCCGAGCTCAGCGAGCGTTGCAAGCGCCGCCCGCATCGACTCGGGATTGGCGTTGTAGGCGTCGTTGATGACAGTCACGCCGTCCGGCCGATCAGTACGCTCCATGCGCCAGCGGCTGACCGCCCGAGCCCCGCTGAGCCCGGAGGCGATCCGCTCCCCCGGGATCCCCAGGACATGGGCAGCGGAGGCAGCCGCGAGAAGGTTTGCCACGTGATGCCGCCCGATCAGCAGCGGCCGCACCTCCTGGCGATCCCCGTCCGGAAGGACCAGCGTGAAGCAGGGATTGCCCTCGGCGGACAGCTGCACGTTCTCCGCCCGGACGGCGCTGCTGCCTGGTCGGTCGAACGTCGGATCCTCAGAAAAGAAAACTGTTTGTGCCTGTGTCTCGTCGGCCATTGCACTCACTCGTGCGTCATCGCCGTTGAGAATCGCCACACCGTGGGCGCCCAGTGACCGGGGCAGTTCGCCCTTGGCCCGCGCAATCATTTCCACTCCGCCGAATTCCCCCGCATGGGCGGAGCCGACACAGAGCACGATTCCGATGTCGGGCGCCACCATGGAGGCGAGGTACTGAATGTGTCCGACGCCGGTCGCTCCCATTTCGATAACCAGGTAGCGGGTGCCGTAATCGGCCGAGAACACGGTTAATGGAACACCGATCTCACCGTTGTACGAACCGATCGGAGCAACAGTCGGACCTTCCTGCCGCAGGAGCTGAGCCAGGACATCCTTGGTAGTGGTCTTGCCGGCCGAACCCGTGATACCTATGACCGTCAGCGGTGAGTGCGCGCGGAGACGGCGCACCACTTCGGAAGCCAGCTTGCCCATCGCTTCGACCACGTCAGGTACCACCACGGCCGGAAAGTCCGTGCCGTCGTCGTCGCTGACTACCCGCTCCACGAGCGCGAGCACAGCACCGTTGGAAAAGGCGCTGCCTATGAAGTTGTGGCCATCGGTGGAATCACCCGGCTTGGCGATGAAGAGGCCGTCCGGGCGGCTCTCCCGTGAGTCCGTGGTGGCCGAACGGACGACGACGGAGGGAGCCTTTTGAGCCGACTCCGAGAGCGTGCCGCCTGTGACTGCCGCGATGTCGGCTGCGTTGAATTCAATCATGACGATCTAGGACTCTATCCTGTTGCCGGAAAGCACAGAGAATCCATGCCGTGTCAAAGCGGCCGCCAGTTCCACGCGGTCGTCGAGCGGAAGATTCACTCCCTTGACCTCCTGCCATACCTCGTGTCCACGTCCGGCGACAAGAATCACGTCGCCGGGACGAGCAAGTGACACCGCGTGGTCAATAGCCTCCGAGCGCGGGAAAACCTCGACGATCTCGCAGTTCAGGTGCTCGGATTGGCGGGCAGCACGGGCGCCCTCGAGCACACCTGCCCGGATGCCCGCCTCCTCTTCGTCGTGAGGGTCGTCGTCAGTGACGATCACCACGTCTGCCCGGCGCGCCGCCGTGGCGCCCATGATGGGGCGCTTGGACACGTCCCGCTGTCCCGTCGCCCCGAAGACAACCAGCACACGGGAGTCTGCGTCAGGCACCCGAACCGAATCCAGCGTCAGGGCCAGGGCATCGGGATTGTGCGCGAAATCAACGATCGCTGCGGGATTCTCACTGATCAGCTGCATGCGCCCCGGCACCTGGGTGGTGAATGGATCGTGCTGGTCCGCTGCGCGCTGCAGTTCCGCAACCCCGACGCCCGAGGCCAGGACCATCACTGCGGCCAGAGCGGCGTTCGCCACGTTGAAATTCCCGGGAAGCCCGCAGCGAAGCCGCAGCTGCGCGTCCCCCGGACCGACGAGCGTGAAAGCGTGCCCAAGGCCCGTCCGCTGCACCTGCGAGACGGTCCAGTCTGCCTCCGCGGTTCCCGTGACGGACACCGTGACTGTGTCTACTCCTGCTTCATCGGCGATGCGGCGGCCCCACGAGTCGTCGACCAGGACAACAGCGCGGGCCGCGCGTTCCGGCCGGAAAAGGGCCGCCTTCGCGGCGAAGTACTCCTCCATGCTTCCGTGGAGATCCAGATGATCCTGGGTCAGGTTGGTAAAACCAGCGACATCGAAGCGGACCCCATCAACCCGTCGGTACTCGATGGCGTGCGAGGAGACCTCCATGGCTGCGGCGTCGATGCCGCGCTCGCGCATGAGCGCTAGCAGACCGTGAACCTGGGGAGATTCCGGGGTAGTCAGGATAGAAGGAATGACGGTCTCGCCTGCCCGAATCTCAATCGTCCCGATCAGGCCGGTGCTCTTGCCCAGCGCCGACCCGAGCGCATTCAGGAAGTATGTGGTGGTCGTTTTTCCGTTGGTGCCGGTCACGCCATAGAGGACAGGGCGGCCGGATGCGGGCTGGCTGTCGAAGACGACCGCGGAAAGCGGACCCACGTAGTCGCGCACCGGAGCTGCCCGGTACAGGGGAATCCCGGAACCGCCCAGAGCCGACGTCGCGGCGGCCGTGCCGGCGTCGTCAGTGAGCACCGCTGCTGCTCCGGCTACTACCGCCTGTTCCGTGAAGTCGGCTCCATGCCGGCCCGTGCCGGGGACAGCGATGTACAGGTCGCCGGGGCGGACCTGGCGTGAGTCGATCGTGACGCCGGTGATCGTAGCGCGGGTGGCGTCGTCGTGCCCTGTGGCTACGCGCTCCACAGGCGCGAGGTCCCGCGGGAGCGCGGCAAGAACCTCATCCATGGTTCGCGGTACGACGACGTCCGGCCGCATGGGCGCAGCGGAAACGGACTGTTCATTTGTGGACACGTGGGGCCTGCTCTGCGAGATCAGTACACAACCGGATAAGTTTTGGGCTTACCGGTTGAGGGCGGGACGTTGTTCGAGTTCAGAACGTACTTCATGACCTTCTGGAAGGATTCCCCCGGAACCAGATAGTACAGGTCTCCCTGAGGTCGCTGCAGTGTCACGACCACGACGTACTGCGGGTCCTCCATAGGCGCCATGCCGGCGTAGGACAACGTATATCCGTCGTAGCCGCCCTGCGCGCCGGGCGCTTCGGCTGTACCCGTCTTCGATCCCACACGGTACTCCTCGAGGGCACCGGACGCGCCGGATCCTTCCACCGTGACGGTCTCCAGCATGGTGTGGAGCTCCTTGGCGGTGTCCTCGGAAACGACCCGTGTGCCCTCAGCCTGGGGAACCTTGTGTTCTGTGCCGTCCGCGTCCATGTAGGCATCAATGAGCCGCGGCTGCAGCCGGACGCCGTCGTTGGCGACCGCTTGGTACACCATGGCCGTGTGCAGCGCGGTCTGCGCCAGTCCTTGGCCGAAAAGCACGGTGTATTGCTGGCGTTCGTCCCAGACGTCCGGGGTTGGCAGAATGCCTGCCGTTTCTCCATTGAGCCCCACGTTGAGGGGTTCACCGATACCGAACTTGCGCAACCAGTCATACCGCTGCTGTTTGGTCAGCTGCTCGCCGATCATAACGGTTCCGGTGTTCATCGACTTGGCGAAGACTCCCGCCGCTGTCCGCTTTTCCGTCCCATGCTCGAACGCATCCTTGAAGGTCTGTCCGTCGATCGTGTAGGTGGGCGGGATCTTGAACCTGCTGGTCGGTTCGATAATCCCCTCCTCCAGCCCCGCAGCCATGGTGATCAGCTTCGTCGTCGAGCCCGGTTCGAAGGACGAAGTAACGGAGAGTGGTTTCCAGAACACGGGATCCGTGGCGGCATAGTCGTTCGGATCCGGCGAAGTGGATTCAGCCATCGCCTTGATGGCGCCGGTGCGCGCCTCAACAACGACAATGTTGCCCCATTCCGCGTTGTAATCCTCCACCTGCGCGGCGATGGTCTGCTGCGCGAAGAACTGCAGGTCCTGATCGATGGTGAGCCGCACTGACTGGCCGTCCTGCGCCGGCACATCTTCGTTGGTGGCGTACGGTATCCGAATGCCGTCGCCGCCGATCTCGAAGGTACGGCTGCCCGGCGTTCCGGTGAGCTTTTCGTCCTGGGTGAGCTCGATACCGCCCAGAGCGCGTCCGTCACCGCTCATGAAGCCGAGGATGGAGCCCGCGACCGCTCCTGAGGGGTAGGTGCGCAGGGTGGTGGGATCCGCATATACGCCGGGCATTCCCACAGCAAGGACCTGGTTTCGGACATCAGGAGTCACGGAGCGTGCAACGAAGGCGAACGACGCGTCGCCCAGGATCGAAGACTTGAGCGCCTGAACATCCTGTCCCAGGATCGCCGAGAGCTCCTGGAAGCCTTGCTCGATAGGGACGTCCTGAACCCGCTTGTCCGTCGCCGGATCGTAGCGATCAAAGGTTTCGCCGCCGCTGAGCCTCTGGTCCACCACAATGTCGAAGCGCTGCACCGTATGCGCCAGCTCATTGCCCTCGTCATCCAGGATGCTCCCGCGCAGGGCCGGCACCTGCTGGGTAACCAGGCGCTTGTTCAGGCCCGCCTGGGCCATTCCGTCAAAGTCCAGTCCCTGAACCTGAAAAAGGCGGACGCCAAGGACCATCAGCAGAATCAGTACGAATGCCAGCCCGACCCTGAGCCTGGCGGTCCCGAGCGCGACCCGTCGTGTTTCCTGCTGGGGGTTGTCGGCTGGTGCCACCGTGGTTCCTTGCTGGGTCGGTTTGGTGCGGGTCTCTTACTGTCCGGGAGCGGCTTGCGTGGGTGCCGGAATTGTTCCGCCGTCCGGGAGCTCTGCAGGCGCTGCGGCGGCTTCAGGCAGGTCAGCCGCGGATTCCGCGGCGGACTCTACCGGCTCCGGGGCGGCAGGGGCAGCAGCTTGGCTCGGCACGTTCACAGCGGGTGCCGGTACAAGAACTGGCGGTGCATCGGACTCCTTGGCTGGTTCCGGGCTTCCGGTGACTGCCAACGAATCTACATCAATGGTCCCGAAAGTCGGGGAGGCAACCATGTCGAGTTCATGCGCCGCCGCCGCGAGGTTTTGCGGCGCCCTGAGGTTCTCAAGCTTTTGCGTCAGGGCCTGATTCTTCTCAGCGAGGGCTACTTCCTCTCCGCGCATCGAAACCAGCTTGTACTGGCTGCTCGATACCGAGATGTTGAGCATGAGGACAACGATCAGCGCGGCAATCAAAGCAGCCATCGAGAACACGGCGAAAGGGACCCGGCCGCGCGTGGGCGCAGCGGGAACCACAGAGAGGGGGGTGCGGCGTCGTTCCCGCCCTGGCTGCACGACAGGATACGACACCGCCGGATGCTGAAGGGCCCGAGCCGTATTTCCGGCTACTGCGCCCCCCGCTGCGGAAGCGCTGTGATGCACAGATGGCCTCTGCTGCACTGATTGGCTCATCTTGCGTTCCTGTCTGTCGTGCTGGTTCTAGTACGTTCCACGGCCCTGAGCTTGGCCGACGCGGCCCGTGGGTTGTCGGCAATCTCCTGATCGGTGGGAGCTTCGGTGCCCTTGGTGAGGGTCTTGAGATACGGCTTGTGCTCTTCGAGCTCCACCGGGAATCCGACCGGTGCAGATGATCGCGTTCCAGCCGTAAAGGCCGCTTTCACAATCTTGTCCTCGAGGGAGTGGTAGGACATCACGACCACTCTCCCGTGAACGCCGATCGCGTCGATTGCGGCCGGGATTGCGCGGGTAAGTACGGACAGTTCCTCGTTGACCTCGATACGGAGTGCCTGAAAAGTGCGCTTTGCCGGGTGTCCCCCCGTCCTGGCGGCACCAGCGGGGACTACCGAGCGAATCACGTCGACGAGTTCGCCGGTGGTAGTGAACGGTTTGTCCTGCCGCGCCGCGAAGACTGCTGACGCGATACGTCCTGCGAACTTCTCCTCGCCCCAGGTCCGGATAATCCGTCGGAGCTCGTCCTCGGAATAGGTGTTCACGACATCCGCGGCGCTCTGCCCCGTGCTGGTGTCCATCCTCATGTCGAGGGGCGCGTCGTAGGAATATGCGAAGCCGCGCTCACGCTCATCAAGCTGCATAGAGGAAACGCCGAGGTCGAACAGCACGCCGTGCACCCGGTCGATGCCGAGGTCCTCGAGCACCGAGGGGATTTCGTCGTAGACGGCGTGCACAAGGTCTGTGCGGCTTTGATATGGAGCGAGTCGCTCGCCGGCGAGTCGCAGCGCCTGCCGGTCCCGGTCTATCCCAACGAGGTGCAGTCCACTGAACCGTTGCAGCAGCGCTTCGGAATGCCCGCCCATGCCCAGGGTGGCATCGACGACGACGGCATCCTCGCCGGCAGCTTCGACGGCGGGAGCGAGGAGGTTGATGCACCGACCCAGCAGAACGGGAACGTGCCGTTCCTGGGTGGGACGCTCCTCCCCCATACGCCCGCTCCTTCCTGCTGACTCGTTCAGGCTGCACCTGTGTGTGAACGTTGTGTTGGTTCTTCGATCAGATCCCCATCCGCACCTGGCCTCCGTCTGCCTGACTCCGGGGAAGGTGAGTCAGGTAGCCGTCCGCTGGGCGGCTGGAGGTTTCATCCAAGATCCTCCGGCAACTCAGTAACGCTGTGTTGTAGTTCGTGGCTGGCAATCACGGTCAGATGATTCCCGGCAATGCATCCTCGTCAGTTTCGGAGAAGGCAGTTTCCTTCTCTTCGAGATAGTCATTCCAGGCGGTCGCGTCCCAGATCTCAGCGCGGCTTCCCGCTCCGATTACTGCGAGCTCCCGGTCCAGCCCCGCGTAGGTGCGCAGCGCCGGCGGAATGGTCACCCTTCCCTGCTTGTCCGGCACCTCATCTGAAGCACCGGACAGGAAAACGCGAATGTAGTCCCGCGCCTGACGCGATGAGATTGGCGCCTCACGCATCTGCTCATGGACCTTCTCGAACTCCCGCTGACTAAAAACGTAGATGCAGCGCTCCTGCCCCCTGGTCAGAACCAAACCCTCACTCAGCTCGTCGCGGAACTTAGCGGGAAGGATCAACCGCCCCTTCTCATCCAGCCGTGGCGAGTGTGTTCCGAGGAACATCTGCCACCGCCTGTCCGTCCGGGAGGGCCAAGCGCAACCACTACGCTCTTATGTCCCCCACTTTACTCCACAATCCTCCCCCGTCAATGCACTACCGCCCCCGTCGCTCCCTTTTCTCAGCCGGGAGTGGCTCACTGATGCGGAATGAGGAGCGTGGAGGGAAGTGGAGCGATATTCAACACTCCGGAACCGCTGGCAGCTCGACGAGCGCGCGGGCGCTCGTTAAATGTCACGGGGCCCGCCTTTCGGCGGGCCCCGTGGGGGAAAGTGGAGGAAGTTGGGGGCTAGGGTTGATCCCGTTTACGCTCGTCCCACTTTTCTTCGAGAGTGCTGAGGAAACCACCGCGCGGAGGACTGGACGCCTTGGTCGCTTTACCTGAACCCGGCGTCGATCCTTCAAGCTTTGTTTTGCTGGTGGCGTAGTACACACCGGCGCCCATGACGAGGAAGCCCAGAACTCCAAGAGGAATGAACTGGTTCCAGATTCCCAAAAGCAGTACCGCGAGACCCGCAATAGTTACGAGCGATCCGATCACAATGCGACGCGTGGACATTGAGCGGTTGCTGCTCGACGCCATAGAGTGTGCAAACTTGGGATCGTCGGCATGAAGTTGCTGTTCCAATTGATCAAGCAGTCGCTGCTCGTGCTCCGAGAGTGCCATCACTGCCTCCTTGCTACTGATACCGAATCCCGTAAATCCAACAACGAACTCAGCCGGGAACAAGTTCCCGGCTGCCGCCGCCGCGGATTCGCTGCAGCTTGCTGATTTGGGCGGGTCAACACGTGGTCGAATCCCTACTAATAAGGATAGTTTGCATTGAGTCCGAGGGAAAGCCACAGTAAGGCAACGAAGCCGCCGCCACGCACACCAAATCACTCCTCCGCCGCGTGATCCGGCTGGTGTCCGTCCCTCGTGGCGGACGGGGGTTTCAGCAACCGGGCAGGCATGACCATTGACGCTCCAAATTTGACGTTCACCTGATCGAGGGCCTGCTCCGCCAGGCGCCAGTTGTCGTCCTGACGGTCGATCGTCAGTTGATGGGAACTGCCTGCCGCGCCCTCAAGCCGCTCCGCGCGGATTCCGATGAGGCGCACGCTGAGCGGGCGCTCTCCGACCGATTCGAGGAGCTGGCACGCCGCCGTGTACAGCGCATGGGCGCTGTCAGCCGGCTCCGGCAGACGGCGCGAGCGTGTCAGCGTGGAGAAGTCCGCGTAGCGAAGCTTCAGCGATACCCCAGCGGCGCGCAGTTGCCCTGACCGCAGTCGGAATGCCGTTCGGTGCGCGAGGCGTAGCAGCTCCGCGTGAAGTGTGTCGTCGTCAGCGATATCGGATGCGAAAGTCTCCTCGGCACCGATGCTCTTCTCCTGCCTGTTCACCGTGACCGGACGGGGGTCCTTTCCCCAGGCGAGCCGGTGGACGTGGGCTCCGCTTGCACCCAGTGTCCGCTGCAGCGCGGTCACGGGCGTACGGGCAACATCCTCAACGGTCCGTATTCCCAACCGCGCGAGGACTTCCTGGGTCTTGGCACCCACTCCCCACAGTGCCGAAACGGGGAGCGTGTGCAGGTACTCGACAGTTCGTGCGGCCGGGATCAGTAACAGCCCGTCCGGTTTGGCGCGCGTGGAGGCGATCTTGGCCACGAATTTGGTGGAGGCAATACCCACGCTGGCCGTTATTCCGAGCTCTCGGTGAATTGTCGTTCGAATCAGCTCGCCGATGGCCCTGGGTGATCCAAGTCGGCGCAGAGACCCTGCGACGTCGAGGAACGCTTCATCCACGCTCAGCTGTTCTACCAGCGGGGTGATCGTGCCGAATATCTGCATGACCGAGGCTGACACCTCGGCATACCGGTCATGATGCGGTTCGAGGATCACTGCGTGGGGACAGAGCCGCATAGCGGTGGCCATGGGCATTGCGGACCGGACTCCAAACCGCCGTGCCTCGTAGGAGGCCGACAGTACAACCGATCGGCCCGACGGCGACCCGGCGATTACCGCTTTGCCGCGAAGGTCCGGCTGGGACAGCAACTCCACCGATACATAGAAGGCGTCCATGTCCACGTGAAGAATTGTGCAGTCCGCATCCTCGATACCCGCGAGGTCGGAACGGACGGACATGTTCCTCATTCTAGCGTCGGGCACCGTCAATACCGGCGGCCGGCCTGTAGAGCGTGACTCCGGAAGGGACCGGTTGCGAACGCCTAGACTGGGCCTATGACTGACGGTACCGCTGCTCCTTCCACCCACGTACAGGATGAGCAGGACCGCTTCCGTGAGTCCCTCTCAGAGGCTACCCGGAGCTTCCTTTCCGCTCAGCGCACCGTTCTAGAGAGCGTGTCCGCGGACAGCGCAGTGCTCGTTGATGCAGTAGAACGACTGGCAGCCGGGGGCAAAAAGATGCGCCCCCTGCTGTGCTATTGGGGCTGGCGGGGAGCGGGCGGAGCAGCGGACGATGCCGGCGTCGTGACTGCCGGCATGTCACTGGAGCTCTTCCAGGCCGCCGCTCTGATGCATGACGACATCATTGACCGCTCCGATCTCAGGCGCGGCGCCCCCAGCGTGCACAAACAGTTTGAGCGCCGCCATGACGAAGGCAGTTGGCATCTCGATGCGGAACGCTTCGGGGCAGGCGCAGCGATTCTGGCCGGTGACCTGTGCCTGTCACTCAGCGAAGAGGCATTTGCTTCCATTCCCGGGAGACCGGAGAGGATCGGCAGCGCACGAGCCATCTTCAATCGGATGCGCACCGAAGTCATGGCCGGCCAGTATCTTGACCTGCTGGAAGAAGCTGTAGGGCCGGATCGCGCGCCCCGTGATGCTGCGCAGCGCGCGCTCAGCATTGTGCGGTTCAAGTCCGCCAAGTACTCCACTGAGCATCCACTGTGCATCGGCGGCGCGCTCGCCGGGGCCTCGCCGTCGATACTTGCCGGCTATTCATCCTTCGCACTTCCCCTGGGAGAAGCTTTCCAACTGAGGGACGATCTACTGGGCGTCTACGGTGATCCGGCGCTCACGGGGAAGCCGGCCGGTGACGATCTACGGGAGGGCAAACGCACAGTTCTGATTGCGAAGGCTCTCGAGGCCGGAACTTCAAGCCAGAACAGCAACCTGAATGAGGGGCTCGGTCGTGCCGGACTAAGCGAGGACGAAGTCCTGCACCTGCGAAGCATCATCGACGCAACGGGTGCGCGCGATGAAGTCGAAGACCTCATCGCGAAACGTGCCCGCGCAAGCTATGAAGCCCTGGAAACGCTCCCCCTGGATTCACACTGCAGGGACGCGCTCTCTTCCCTTGCCGATGCCGCGGTCACCCGGGTTGCCTGACGGAACAGCTACCACGCCATAGCCTGGGCCCGACGGCGGATCTCGGTCTTGCGCCCTTCCTTCAGCGCGTCAATGGGCCGGCCGGGAAGGGACTCGTCTTTAGTAAAGAGCCAGCGGATGATCTCTTCATCCGAAAAACCTGAGTCACCAAGGACAGCAACTGTTCCTTTGAGGCTTTCGAGAACGTGACCATCGGTGATGAATTCGGCGGGCACCGATCGGATCCCGCGATCGGTTACGCGCACCGACACCAGCGAACGCTCATTGATCAGCCCATGGACCTTGGTAATGGACAGATCGAGCGCTTCCGCGACGTCGGGAAGGGTGAGCCAATCGCCCACGAGATTCTCCAGTGTATTCACGCCTTAAGGGTGCCACGCCTACCGGCCCCAACTCCACTCAGCGGCTGTCCCAACCTACTCATCTTTCGACACGCCAATACTGCGCAAATACTGAGCTTTTCTGAACTGCATGGTAAGTGACTCATGGTGTAGATTCACATGAGTCACACAGGTAACACTAACAACTTGTGTATCAACTGCACCATGGGTCTCGGGGATAACGGCGGCATCTGCTGCGCTCCTTGCCCTGCCATGCGGGGAACGCCCGCCAACACAGATTGAGGACAGACAATGACCGCCCAGCGCCCGTCATCGCCGCTGAACGTGCCAGCCACCCGTATAGCCCCATTCAGGAACCGCGGAATAGGTATCGCGGTTTCTTCTGCCGCAATCCCCGCCGTCGTACTCTCTTCGGTTGCCCTGGCATCTCCCGCCGCCGCAGCTCCGGCCTCAAGCCACATCGCTTACCAGCCTTTGAAGACCATCCCGGGTGCCGCTGCTTCAACCCCAACCGTCATCCCCGCCGCCCTGGTTGCGACCCAGGTGCCCCGCGTTGTGCCCATGCAGAGCTCCCCCGCAACATATGTTGTCCGTGCAGGTGACACCATCAGCGGCATCGCCGCACGCCACGGGCTGGCCATGCAGGCGGTCCTGAAAGCGAATGGTCTGAAGGCAAGTACGGTCATTTACCCCGGCCAGAAGATCAAGCTCTCCGGTTCCGCGTCCGTCCCGGCGCCGGCCAAGCAGGCCGCTCCCGCGAAGCAGCAACCGTCCGCCACGTACACGGTGAAGTCCGGCGACACGCTCGGCGCGATCGCAGCCCGCCATGGAATCAGCCTCTCAGCAGTGCTGAAGGCCAACGGACTATCGATGACTTCCGTCATCCATCCCGGCCAGAAGATCAAGCTCTCGGGTTCCTCGGCAGCACCGGCCCCGAAGGCCGCAGCTCCCAAGCCCGCAGCACCCAAACCATCCACCTCGTCCTCCGCGGCCGCGTATGTCATCAAGCCCGGCGACACCCTGGGCGCAATCGCTGCGCGCCACAAGGTAAGTCTTGGGTCCATCCTCTCGGCGAACGGGCTCTCGATGACCTCGGTCATCTACCCTGGCCAGAAGCTCAAGCTGAGCGGCGGCTCAAGTACAGCCGTCCAAAAGCCCGCAGCGCCGAAGCCGTCCACACCGTCGGTCGGCGGCACGTACACCATCAAGGCCGGCGACACCCTCGGCGCAATCGCGGCCAGGCACGGCGTCAGCCTCAATGCGCTGCTTTCCGCCAACAAACTCACCGCAAGCACGATCATCCATCCCGGCAAGAAGCTCACCATTCCCGGCGGGTCAAAGGCGACGTCGGAGAAGAAGCCCGCTGACCTCGTCCCATCGACCTTCCTCCACTACACCTACCCGGACGCAGTGGTGGCAGAAGCCAACAAGAACAAGCACACCCTGAACAGCCTGCCGGCACCCTCGCAGGCGCAGATGAAGGCGATCGTCGCGGACACTGCGCGCAGGATGGGAGTTGACCCAAGCCTGGCGCTCGCGTTCTCCTACCAGGAGTCGGGATTCAACCAGCGGGCGGTCTCGCCTGCCAATGCGATCGGAGCCATGCAGGTCATTCCAATGTCCGGTCAGTGGGCCTCCGAGCTCGTGGGCCGGAAACTGAACCTGCTTGACCCCTATGACAATGCAACAGCAGGGGTCGCGATCATCAAGGCGCTCATCCAGTCGAGCCCCAACCTGGACACCGCCATCGCGTCCTACTACCAGGGTCAGTACTCGGTGAAGACGCACGGCATGTTCGCTGATACCAAGAACTACGTGGCAGCTATCAAAGCCCACCAGAAGAACTTCCGTTAAACACACAATTCCTGCTGCGCCCGAACAGCGGCCGATGCCCCACCAACCTGTGTTGGTGCGGGGGTCGGTCGCTGTTTCACTTAGTATCGAAGGGTGCGCGAGCGGCCGAAAGACTCACTGGTGGACACCGTCGTGGACGGGCGTTACCACGTTCGTTCGCGGCTGGCGCGCGGCGGCATGTCGACCGTCTATCTGGCAACCGATCAGCGCCTTGAGCGGGATGTGGCGCTCAAGGTGCTCTACCCGCACCTTGCTGAGGACCAGCACTTCCTGGAACGGTTCGAGCGGGAGGCCAAGTCCGCAGCAAGGCTCTCCCACCCCCATGTCGTAGGAGTGTTGGATCAGGGCATCGAGGACGGACCCGACCACGGGGTCGCCTACCTGGTCATGGAGTATGTACCGGGCAGGACACTCCGGGATCTCCTGGGGGAACGCGGGCGCCTGACACCGCGTCAGGCACTCGCCATGCTTGATCCGGTGATTGAGGGATTGGGTGCGGCGCATGACGCGGGGCTTATCCACCGGGACGTAAAGCCTGAAAATGTGCTGCTCGCCGAACGAGGCGGTATCAAGATTGCCGATTTCGGGCTGGCGCGCGCAATCTCCGCGGGTACCAACACCGGCACGCTGGTGGGTACGGCCGCGTATCTGCCCCCGGAACTGGTGACGGGTAATGCGGCGGACGCCCGCAGCGATATCTACTCGGTCGGCATCATGCTGTTCGAGCTCCTCACGGGTAAGCAGCCGTACCACGGCGACGCTCCCATACAGATTGCGTTCCAGCACGTGAACTCCCGGGTTCCGGCGCCCTCCACCCTCGTACCGGGATTGGCGGAAGATCTCGATGAACTGGTGCTCTGGTGCACCGCCGTCGATCCGGAGGAACGCCCCATCGACGGGAACGCCCTTCTCGGTGAGGTGCGCCATATCCGGACAACGCTGAGTGACGCCGAACTCGACTTCGGCAGTGAACACCAGCTCGCCCCGACTGCCCGCAATACACCGTCAGACTTATCCGACGACGACGGCGGCCACACAGAAGTGATTGCCGGCCCCTTCCCTGACACTGAGGCGGTGGGATCGCACCCGCACCCAACCGAGGTCATCGGTGACCATGGCTCCCCCACAACCGCGGTCGGCATCGGCTCCAATCCCACCGCAGTTCTTCGCTCCACCCCGGTTGCCGGATCCATGCCCGAGCGGAAAATGGACGCCGCCGCACGCGAGAAGCTTGCGGCCCGGGATTTCAGGGCCTACCGGAAAGAGCAGGCAAAGGCTGCCCAGCGGCCGGAGAAGTCTCTGCGGCCAGGCAGCGGGCGCCGCCGGAATGCTCTCCTCATCATCCTTCTGTCCCTTCTTGCGCTTCTGGCCGCTGCAGCCGGCTGGTTCTTCGGTGTCGGACCCGGTGCGCTCGTGGCCGTTCCGGATGTCTCCAGCAGATCGGTGAGTTCGGCGGAAGCACTGCTCACGGAGGTCGGACTGGCGTCGAGCGCAGAGCAGGTTCACTCCGATACCGTCGCAGAGGGACTTGTCATCGCCAGTGACCCGGACGCCTCCACTCCCGTTCGGCCGTGGGAGGAGATACAGTTGCTCGTTTCCCTGGGTCCTGAACTTTCCCCGGTGCCCGCGGTTGCCGGGCTTGCCGAAGCAACAGCGGCCGCCACCCTCGTTGCGGCCGGTTTCGACGTGGAAGAGGTGACGCGCCAGTTCAGCGACTCTGTCGCCGAAGGCGAAGTCATCGCGACTGCGCCTGCGGAGGGTGAACCGGTCGCATTAGGGACACCCGTGGTTTTGGTGGTTTCACAGGGCCCTGAGCCGGTCGCTGTGCCCTCGGTCGTAGGACTTCCCGAGGATGAAGCTGTCAGCGCTGTGGAGCGTGCCGGGCTCGCAGCCGTTACGGCTCCCGAGCCGGTCAATGACGTCGAGGTGCCAGCCGGGTCCGTCCTCGCGCAGAGCCCTGCGGACGGGCAACTGCGGCCCGGTGAGGCGGTCACGCTGACACTGTCCGCCGGACCCCGCATCCTTCCGGTACCGGACGTATTCTCCGATCCGGAAACAGAGGCCATCGCCGAGCTGGAAGCGGCCGGATTCACCGTTGAAGTGGACTACGCATTCGGGCGTCCGGTGCTGGGACTGGTCGCCGGACAGGACCTGACAGGCGAACATCCCGAGGGGTCAACGGTCACCATCACGGTGACCTGAAAGTCACCGAAGGCGGCCGGTTCGTCCGCCTTCGGTGGGTGTCACGGTCAGCGCCGCGACAGCGCGCCTGCCACGAGGAAGGCCATCTCCAGGGACTGCATGTGGTTCAGACGGGGGTCACATACTGACTCATACCGGTCGAGGAAGGCTTCCTGATCGATCGGGTCTGCTCCGCCGAGACACTCGGCGACGTCGTCACCGGTCATTTCGACGTGAAGCCCACCGGGGAACGTGCCCAGCTCATTGTGCACCTCGAAGAATCCGCGCACTTCGTCCATGACGTCGTCGAAATTGCGGGTCTTGTACCCGTTCGGGGAAGTGACGGTGTTTCCGTGCATCGGGTCGGTCACCCAGAGGACCTGCGCACCGGAGTCGGTCACGCGCGATACGAGGTTTGGCAGCTTCTCACGGATGTTCTTGGCACCCATGCGCGTGATGAACGTCAGGCGCCCCGGCTCCCGGTTGGGATCGAGCTTGTCGATCAGGGCCAGCGCATCATCCGGTGAGGTGCCCGGACCGAGCTTGACGCCGATGGGGTTCCGGACGCGTGAAAGAAAATCGATGTGGGCGCCATCGATGTCACGGGTACGCTCGCCGATCCACAGGAAGTGGGCGGAGGTGTCATAAGGCAGGCCCGTCCGTGAATCGGTGCGCGTCAGCGCACGCTCGTACTCGAGCAGCAGCGCCTCATGGCTGGCGAAGAACTCGACGCGCGTCAGGGCGTCGAAGTCGGCTCCGCAAGCTTCCATGAAACGGACAGCGCGGTCGATCTCGCGTGCAAGCGATTCGTAGCGCGAGTGGGCCGGGTTGGCCGTGAAACCCTTGTTCCAGTGATGAACGAGGCGCAGATCCGCGAAGCCGCCCTGGGTGAACGCGCGGATGAGGTTCAGCGTGGACGCGGAGGTGTGATAGGCGCGCACCATCCGGGATGCGTCGTGTCCACGGCTCTCCGGAGTGAATTCATATCCGTTCACCATGTCACCGCGGTAGGCGGGCAGCGTCACGCCTTCACGGGTTTCGTCATTCGATGAACGCGGCTTGGCGAACTGGCCGGCCATGCGGCCCATCTTGATCACGGGAAGGGAAGCACCGTAGGTGAGCACTACCGCCATCTGCAGGATGGTCTTCACGCGGGCGCTGATCTTGTCAGCAGTGGCGCCGTCGAACGTTTCCGCGCAGTCGCCTCCCTGGAGGAGGAATGCTTTGCCCTGCGCAGCGGCAGCAAGCCTTTCGCGGAGCACATCCACCTCGCCCGCGAATACCAACGGCGGGAGCATCGAAAGCTCCGCCATGGCAGACCGATGCACCGCGGCATCCTGCCAGCTGGGCTGCTGCGAGATTGCCAACTCCCGCCAATTGTCCAGCCCCTGTTCGGGTACTGCTGAATGGGGAGCGGAGGTCAAGGTTGTTTCGGTCACTACTTAAGCGTAATGGCTCCACAGGACGACGACGGACCCTGCTGTCATTCAGCGGCCCGTTGCGTCACACAGCACGGCTACTGGGATCGCCGTCACGCTTTACCCTGGTCTTTTTAGGATGGGCACGAGAATGTCCATCGTCGTCGGCTTCGGCCGGCTCACGCCCGACCGTGCGGACTTCGCCCGGCAAGGGACTGTCAACGCTTGGGGGCAGGGAGGTGTCCGACGACGGCGGCACAGCGTTCGCCGGCCTGGAGCCTTCCAGCCGAACGGCAGCCTGACGCGTCGGATCGGCGGGCCGCTCGGTCTTATTCCCGGTCTTCTTGCCCGCTGTCTTGGCACCGGCCAGACGTTCCTTGACGCTGCTGGCATAGACATCAACGTACTCCTGGCCGGAGAGCCTCATCAGCGCGTACATGATCTCGTCGGTAACGGAACGCTGGACGAAGCGGTCGTCGGCCATTCCGGCGTAGCGACTGAAATCCATCGGTTCACCGACGATGATGCCCACGCGTCGGATATTCGGGATCCGCCGGCCGATGGGCTGCACCTTGTCGGTGCCGATCATGGCTACCGGTATGACCGGCACTCCGGTTGCGAGAATCAGTTTTGCCACGCCGGTTTTGCCGCGATACAGCCGGCCGTCCGGGCTTCGCGTCCCCTCGGGGTAGATGCCCAGCACACCACCGGAGTTCAGCACCGCTTCACCCGCGGAGAGCGAGGTCGCCGATGCTGCACCGCCGGAGCGGTCCATCGGCAACTGGTTGGAGAGCCTGAAGAATGTTGCGGTCAGTTTTCCCTTCAGGCCCTTACCGGTGAAGTACTCCGATTTGGCAAGGAAAACCACGGGACGCGGCACCGCGAGGGGGAGGAATATGGAATCCGAGAAGGACAGGTGGTTGCTCACGATCACAGCTGCACCCGTTGCCGGAATGTTGTCCAGGCCCTTGACCCACGGCCTGAACAAGAGATTCACAAGGGGACCGATAAAGATCCGCTTCATGATCCAGTAGAACACTCTGCCAGCCTTCCTGCGTGGATGTTCCGATTATCTGGAAACAGGCAAATACCATGCGTTCCGCTAACGGGCTTCTTGGAACACTACTCTAAGGGCGGACGGTGTGCGGGATCTCACTGGCAGTGTGCCGACCGCGGTGACACCATTGAAACTATGACGGCTGATCCCGCTCTTGCAGCGTTCTCCTCCAACGGTTCGGGCAGCCGCGCACGGGTTGGCGTGGTTCTCAGTCATGGCTTCACCGGCTCGCCTGCGAGCATGATCGAATGGGCGCGGTACCTTGCGGACCAGGGCTTCGCGGTGCGGCTGCCCTTGCTTGCAGGTCACGGCACCACGTGGCAGGAGCTCGCCAGAACGCCGTGGCAGCACTGGTACAAGGGAGTCGAAGCTGCTTACCAGGAGCTCGCGGTTGAGACAGACTCGGTTGTAGTGGCGGGGTTGTCGATGGGCGGTGCGCTTGCTCTTCGGCTGGCGGCGCTGGAACCGGTGGCCGGCGTCGTCCTCGTCAATCCCGGCCTCACCATGGCCGATCCACGCGCACGCTATGTGGGCCTATTGAAATATCTGCTCAAATCCGTCCCGGCGATCGGCAACGACATCCGTAAGGAAGGCGTGGATGAGCGGGCCTATGCCCGCACGCCGGTTGCGGCCGTTCATCAACTTGTGCGGCTCTTCCGTGACACCACCGACCGTCTCCCCGAAGTCACGGCGCCCGCGCTGGTGTTCCGGTCAAATACCGACCGGATTGTCCCGGAGAGCAGCCTCGAAGTTCTGCAGCGGCGCATAGGGAGTGCAGACTTGGAGATAATACGGTTGGAGAACAGTTATCACGTGGCCACCATGGACCACGACCAGGAGCTCATTTTCGAGCGCTCCGCAGCATTCATCGAGCATGTGACGGCAGGAACTACCGCATGAGTCCCCGAGCACAGGACCCCAACGAGTCCACTGACGACGCCGTTTGGCAGGACCTCGTCGCACGTCTGGAGGAAACGCCCAGCAGCGAACTGCCCGAGCGGCAGTCATCCGACCCTGCATCCTCGGACGAGGAACGTGTGCGGGCGATCTTCGAGGGCCAACCGGCACAGGTTCCCGCCGGCCCACGGGATTACTCCGCACCCGAGGAGGACGATGACGGCTCCTACCAGCCCCCCGAGCCTCCCCCGCTGGGGGTGGGTGATCCCCTCGTGGTGCTTGCCTGGCTGGGCGCGGTGGGCGGTCCCGTTACGCTGCTGCTGATCGCGATGTTCTGGCGGTCGGCGTCCACCACGGTGATGCTGGGCATCGTCGCCATCTTCATTGCGAGCGTGACCTTCCTGATTTTTCGTCTCCCGAAGACACGTGATTACGACGACGACGGCGCGGAAGTCTGACTACCTGCCGGCGGCTCAGCGCCGTTCGCTGAAGCGGCTTGACGACAGGGTGCCGTACGGCCTGCCCAACAGCGGTCGATACCGGATGCGGGATAGGTCCGCAGCGCCGACGAGCCCTGCGTCCGGGCCCAGGGCAGCCGAGGTGATTTTCGCCGCGGGTCGGAAGCCGCGCCCGGTCAGGTTCCGTTCAAAGGCACGCCGCGCCGGGTCAATCAGGAGTTGTCCGGCCGCCCCGAGTCCGCCACCAATGACGAATGTCCCGGGGTCCAGTGCCGCTCCAAGGTTCGCGAGGCCGAGTCCGAGCCACTGCCCGACGTCGTCAATCAGCTCCCGGCAAACCGGGTCGCCCTCAAGAGCCAGCCGGGTGACCACCGCGCCGGTGATGGCGTCAACGTCGCCGCCCACTTCGTGCAGCAGGGTCTGTGCAACCGGCGAGTTCGCTGTGGCCAACTCCCGGGCTTCACGTCCGAGCGCGTTGCCTGAGGCGTACTGCTCCCAGCATCCGCGGTTGCCGCACTCGCAACGATGCCCGTTGGGGACGATGATCTGGTGACCGAATTCCCCTGCCACGCCATGGCGTCCGCGTTCGAGCACGCCGTCCATGATCATGGCGCCACCTATTCCGGTGCCCAGCGTGATTAGCACGAGCCGCGGCTCGCCGCGGCCTGCTCCGAAACGCCATTCAGCCCAGGCAGCGGCGTCGGCATCGTTGAGTACGGTAACGCGCCGGCGCAGGGCTTGCTCGAGGTTGGCCCTCAGGGGTTCGTTGCGCCACGCGAGGTGAGGGCTGAACAGCACGGTCCCGTTGTCCAGGTCCATCCATCCCGCCGCACCGATTCCCACCGAACGGATACGGCGCCCGCGCCCGAGCTCGCGCACGAGGTCAACGATGATCGATTCCACTGCGCGCGCATTCTGGCCGGGTGTCTCCCGACGGGCCGAGGCGACGATCGTACCGTCGGGGTCGACGACGCCGGCCGCCACCTTCGTTCCGCCGATATCTATGCCGATCGCGAGGCCACGTGCACGAAGGGGCCGGGCAGCGTATCGGGAGCTCGCCGCTTGCGGCGCGCGGAGTGGCCGACGGTTCCCGGCGCCGCGGCGGAATCCGCCCGCTGTGGCGCCCTCATCTGGTTCCATCTGCATGGATGCCGGCCTCCCGCCGTCGTTCTGGGACTGTGCCGCGCCGAATGCAACGGTTCACCGTTACCGTTTCGTACATTACTGGAGAGTAAGAGCGACCGGAAAAGCTATAGGCTAGAAAAATCTCGCAGGATGTGACGAATATCAAAGGAGATTCCCGTGCGCGAAATCAGCGTTCCGGTCAAAGTGCAGGTCCCTCGGGACAGTAACACCACTCACCTGGTGGTGAAGCAGGCCGAGAAAGCCAGTAATCCTGCCCTGTTTGCCACCAAGGATGCCTCCGGGCAATGGTCCGATATCCGCGCCACGGAATTCCTTTCCGATGTTCGCGCAATCGCCAAGGGTCTGATGGCGAACGGTGTGGGACCTGGCGATCGAGTGGCCATCATGGCGCGCACCCGGTACGAGTGGGCGCTGGTGGATTTCGCCATCTGGTTCGCGGGCGCTGTGTCCGTGCCTGTGTATGAAACTTCCTCTCCGTCGCAGGTTGCCTGGATCCTCGGTGACTCGGGCGCCCTCGCCGCCTTCGTTGAATCCGGCCGGCACGAGAACGTCGTCCGCCAGGCGGTCGCTTCCGAGAACCTGGATGCCTTCCGGGAGGTCTGGCAGTTCGACGGCGGCGGGTTGGACACCCTTCGGGCAGCAGGAACCGGCATCGACGATGCAGCGCTTGAGGAGCGCCGCCTGATCGCGGACCTGGACGATATCGCGACCATCATCTACACCTCGGGGACCACCGGAAAGCCGAAGGGTTGCGAACTTACGCACGGCAACTTTGTGGAACTGTCCGAAAACGCCGCCGCGTCGCTGCCCGAGGTCGCCCACGAGGGCGCGCAGACCATCATGTTCCTCCCCCTGGCTCACGTCTTCGCCCGGTTCATCTCCGTACTGTGCGTCGCAGCAGGCGCCACGGTTGCGCACACGCCTGACGTGAAGAACCTGCTCCCCGACCTGCAGAGCTACAAGCCGAGCTTCATCCTGGCCGTCCCGCGCGTGTTCGAGAAGGTCTACAACAACTCGATGCTCAAGGCCGAGGACAGCGGCAAGGGCAAGATCTTCCACGCCGCTGCCGACGTTGCGATCGCCTGGTCCAAGGCGGACCAGGCCGGCAAGGTAGGTCTCGGACTGAGGATCAAGCACGCCGTCTTCGACAAGCTGCTCTACGGCAAGATCAGAACCGCGATGGGCGGCAGGGTGCAGCACGCCGTGTCCGGTGGTGCACCGCTGGGCGACCGCCTGGGCCACTTCTTCCACGGCATTGGCCTGATGGTGCTCGAGGGCTACGGACTGACCGAGACCACCGCTCCGATTTCGGTGAACACACCGCAGAAGATCAAGATCGGCAGCGTCGGCGCTCCCCTGCCCGGCAATGCGGTCAAGATCGCGGACGACGGCGAAATCCTCGCCAAGGGAGTCTCGGTTCTGAAGGGCTACTTCAAGCGGCCCGACCTCACGGAGGAAGCCTTCACCGACGGTTGGTTCCACACCGGCGACATCGGGCAGCTCGATGAGGACGGTTTCCTGAGCATCACCGGCCGCAAGAAGGAAATCATTGTGACCGCCGGCGGGAAAAACGTCATCCCGGCACAGCTTGAGGACACAATCCGTGCCAACGCGCTCGTGTCCCAGTGCGTTGTAGTCGGAGACCAGCGGCCATACATCTCAGCGCTGATCACCCTCGATGAGGAGGCTCTGCCCGGGTGGCTCGAGCGGCACGACCTTCCGGCTGAAACCACCATGGCTGAAGCGGCCCGTCACCCCGCGGTCGAGGCGGAAATCCAGGCTCTCGTGGATTCCGCCAACGAGTCGGTTTCGCAAGCGGAAGCCATCAAGGTCTTCCGTATCGTTGAGCAGGACTTCACCGAGGCGAGCGGCCACCTCACGCCCTCGATGAAGATCAAGCGCGCGCAGGTGCTCAAGGACTACTCCTCGGTGGTCGATGAGATCTACTCGCAGCCCCGCACGCAGTCGGCGGGATAACCAACCTCAGGTGGAGGGCGCCCGCAGCGAAAGCAGGGCGTTCTCCACCACCTCGCTCAGCGCCGGGTGTATCCAGTACTGGCCCCGGGCCATGGTGAACGCATCCAGGCCGAAGTGCATCGCCTGGATAATCGGCTGGATGAGGTTCGAGGCTTCATGGCCCATGATGTGCGCTCCGAGGATGATGCCTGTGTCCTCCTCAGCAATGACCT
Source organism: Arthrobacter sp. TJ-170 (assembly GCF_058269305.1). Lineage (NCBI taxonomy): Bacteria > Bacillati > Actinomycetota > Actinomycetes > Micrococcales > Micrococcaceae > Arthrobacter > Arthrobacter sp. TJ-170. Next base: position 144,533 of record NZ_JBZCNL010000008.1, read on the forward strand.
TCACAATCCCGGTCGCGTCCTCCATTGCCCAGCCATACGCCGTTGATCCGTACTGCTGAACTGCAACCGCAAGGCGCGATCCGGTCTTTTCCGCCCGTTTCAGTGCGTGTTCCTCAGTGAGACCGACCGTTGCGATCTGCGGGTGGGTGAACACGGCTGCCGGGACATACCGGTGGTCGTTGGCGTGCAGGGCGTCCGGGTGGAGCAGGTTGTGGGAGACCACACGGGCCTCATGGTTCGCTACGTGCTTGAGCTGGAAAGGGCTCGAGATGTCTCCGAGCGCCCACACACCAGGAACGGGCTCGCCCCGTCGCAGCACCCGCTGGAAGGCATCAACCGCGATCCGACCGTCACCGGTCCGATCGAAACAGACGTCCGAAGCGCCCACCCGGTCGCTGTTCGGTGTACGTCCGGTCGCTACCAGTACGACGTCGGCCTCCACCGCCACTTCCGTGCCATCCGGATCGGTCAGCAGAGCCGTCACCGACCCGTCGGCATTACTGTGCACCCGACTCACCTGGTGCCTGGTCAGGACATTCCACTGCAACCGTGCACGGTCTGTGAAACGTTCGGAGAGGGTGTCGTCGAGGGAACGCAGCATGCGGCCGGACCGGACGGCGAGGGTCACCTCGGTACCGAGGGAGGAGAAGATGTGCGCGAACTCGGCAGCGATGTATCCGCCGCCGATGATGAGCATGCGCGCAGGCTGTTCGGCCAGCCTCATGACGGTGTCGGAGGTGTGGACCTGCGGGAGGTCAAGCCCCGGAATTCCCGGTACAACCGGGCGGGAGCCGGCTGATATGACTACCTGATCGGCCGTGATCACCGCGCCGGAACCGGTGACCAGAGTGCGCTCACCGGTGAAACGGACTTCCTCCTCGAAGAGGTCCACGTGGTCCAGTTCGTCCGCCCTGTACACCCGACCAGCCTCGGAGATGCTGTCGATGCGGGTGAATATTCGGTCCCGCAGGTCTGTCCAGCGTGTTGCGGTGTGCCGGAGGTCGACGCCAAGCCGGCCGGCCTCGTCGGCGGCGCGCGCAAGGTCCGCCGGGTAGACGAGCATCTTGGTGGGGATGCATCCCACGTTCAGGCAGGTTCCCCCGAAGGTTCCGCCTTCGATGACCGCTATCTTCTTGTTGTCCCACTCAGGCGTGATGATCGTGTTTCCGGAGCCGGAACCGATGATCGCCAGATCGTAGTGAACCACGAATCAGTGCAGCTGATCCACGACGAGCGCTGCGAGCTCAACCACTGCGTCCCGCGTCCGGGGCTGCAGCTTGGAGAGTTCCACGCGGGAGCCTTCGGCGAGGTGTCGGTCATACGGAATGCGCACCACGGTGCTGACACGGGACCTGAAGTGTTCCTCGATCTCCTCGACGTTCACTTCGGTGCGGTTCCCGGACGACATATTGACCACGACGATCGCCTTCTCCACCAGCTCACGCTGGCCATGCGCTTCGAGCCATGAAAGCGTCTCGGAGGCCAGTCGCGCCTCGTCAACGCTCCCACCGGAGACGAGCACGACGGCGTCGGCTTTCTCCAGGGTGCCCTTCATCACGGAGTGCACCATGCCGGTGCCGGAGTCAGTAAGGACGATGGAGTAGTACCGGCCGAGGATGTCGGTGACCGCGCGGTAATCGGCGTCGTCGAAAGCCTGGGCCACCGTCGGATCGGTATCGGAAGCGAGGACGTGCAAGCGAGAACCCTCACGGGCAACATAGCTCGACAGTTGGGCGAATGAATCCACCATGAACCGGTTTTGCACCAGCTGGCGTGCGGTGAACTCCGCTTTGCCGGGCGAACGGTCCGAGAGCGTTCCCCGGTCGGGATTCGCATCCATGGCGATGATCCGGTCCTCGCGGATCTCGGCCAACGCCATCCCGAGGAGGGTTGTCACAGTGGTCTTGCCGACCCCGCCCTTGCGGGAGAGTACCGGAACGTACCGGGTCCGCTCCCCCAACCGGACGCTCACCCGGTGCTCGAGGGCACGACGGATCCGCACTGCGTCGGAGTCGCCCAGGTTCAGGTACCCGAAGGTCGCTTTGTACAGCCAGAAACGCCATCCACCGACAGGAGCGCGGCGCTGTGAAGTCAATAGCCGGTCCGCGGTCAGCGACGACGCCGGCTCAGGGCCTTCGCCCTTGTCCCGGCGGGCGCTCCGATCAGTAACCGCCGGAGTAACCGCCTGGGGTGCCGGTGGCACCTCGTTGGCGGGCCCGCCCGAGGGCATCCACCCGGTCCCCTCCTCATCGTCGGAAATCCTGATGTCGCTGTCGGCGAGGGTGAGATCGGCAGGATCAGTGGGGTGCTGTCCCTCGAACTGCCCTTCCGTGGCGGAAGTGATTCCGATGTGCGGCAAGCGGTCCGGCACCGGAGCCTGAGGGACAGCGGGACCGGGTGTACCAGCGCTACCCGGCTCCGCGTCGTCGTCCTCGGAGCTCAATGTGTACTCCTCAGCGGCTTCCTCGGCCGCTTCCGTGTCGGCTTGTGTCTCCACTTCACCGCCGGCCGTCCCGGTTTCAGGGTGGCCCTGGTCATTCACGGTCTCGCCGGGTTCATGCGGAACAGTGCCCTGCTCCGTGGACTGTCCTGCCGGCACTTTCTCGTTGGCCATGATTCCTCACGCTCGGGTAATGCCCGCAGCAGGTGCTGCAGGTGGATTCTGCATCACCTTAGCGCAGGCTCCGCCTTGAGGGCGCAGTCAGGTTCAGGCGGGGTCAATCACCAGGAGAAGGTCTCCGCCCTGTACCTGTTCGACGGCGCCGATCGCGAGCCGCTTGACCGTGCCGCCGACGGTGGTGGTGATACCGGCTTCCATCTTCATTGCTTCGATGGTTGCCACGGTGTCACCGGCCTGAACGGTGTCCCCCTCAGCCACCCCGAGGCTCACTGCCCCGGCGAACGGGGCGGCCACATGACCGGGCTGGGTGGGATCAGCCTTCTCTGCGGCCTTGACGTCGGTGTGGATGCTGCGGTCACGCACGACGACGGGACGCATCTGCCCGTTCAGCGTGCACATCACCGTGCGCATGCCCTTCTCGTCGGCGTCGGAGACGGCTTCGAGCGTGGCGATGAGACGGACGCCCTTTTCAAGCTGGATGACGTGCTCGCCACCCTGTTGCAGGCCGTACAGGTAGTCTCGGGTGTCCAGCACCGACACGTCACCGAAGGTGTTGCGGGTGGCCTGGAAGTCCTTGGTGGGCCCGGCGAACAGGAGCCGGTTCAGCGTTGCGCGGCGGGTTGCGGAGTCCCCATCCAGCGCCTGCTGGTCCTCGGCGCTCAGATCGGCGTCGCGGACCTTGACGGTGCGGCCCTCCAGTGCTTTGGTCCGGAACGGTTCCGGCCAGCCTCCGGGCGGGTCCCCGAGTTCACCGCTGAGGAAGCCGATGACGGAGTCCGGGATGTCGTACTTCTGCGGGTTCTCCTCGAACGAGGCAGGATCCACGTTGGACCCGACAAGCTGGAGGGCGAGGTCGCCGACGACCTTCGAGGACGGCGTTACCTTCACGAGCCGGCCGAGCATCCGGTCAGCAGCCGTGTACATGTCCTCGATGGCCTCGAACCGCTCACCCAAGCCGAGGGCGATGGCCTGCTGGCGGAGGTTGGAGAGCTGGCCGCCGGGGATTTCGTGCCGGTAGACACGGCCCGTGGGGCCCGGCAGGCCGGACTCGAACGGTGCGTAGACTCGGCGCACGGCTTCCCAGTACGGCTCGAGGGAGCTGACATCCTCCAGCGACATGCCGGTGTCGCGCTCGGTGTGAGCTAGAGCAGCGACCAATGCCGAGGCGGAGGGCTGGCTGGTGGTACCGGCCAGCGAGGCGCTGGCGACGTCGACGGCGTCGACCCCTGCGTTCGAGGCCGCCAGCAGTGTCGCCAGCTGGCCGCCGGCCGTGTCGTGGGTATGCAGGTGGACCGGAAGGTCGAACCGCTCGCGCAGGGCCGTAACAAGCTTCGCTGCGGCAGCCGGGCGCAGCAGGCCCGCCATGTCCTTGATCGCAAGGATATGCGCTCCGGCGTCAACGATGCGCTGTGCCAGGTCAAGGTAGTAATCCAGGGTGTAAAGCTTTTCCTCGGGGTCCAGCATGTCCGAGGTGTAGCACAGCACCACTTCAGCCACGGCGGTTCCCGTGTCACGGACAGCGCGGATGGCCGGCTCCATCTGCGAAACATCATTGAGGGCATCGAAGATGCGGAAGATGTCAATCCCGGTGGCGGCTGCTTCCTCCACGAATGCCTTGGTGACTGCCTCGGGGTACGGTGTGTAGCCCACGGTGTTGCGGCCGCGGAGCAGCATCTGCAGACAGATATTCGGGATCTCCCGGCGCAGCGCAGCCAGACGCTCCCAAGGGTCCTCGCCCAGGAAGCGCAGTGCGACGTCGTACGTTGCCCCGCCCCAGGCTTCCACTGACAGCAGTTCCGGGGTCTTGACTGAGACCGCCCGGCCCGCCGCGACGAGGTCACGGGTGCGAACACGGGTGGCCAGCAGGGACTGGTGCGCGTCGCGGAAGGTGGTGTCGGTGACCGCCAGCGCGGTCTGGGCGCGCAGCTCGGCCGCGAAGCCCTCCGGACCGAGCTCCTGAAGCCGCTGACGCGATCCCGGCTGCAGCTCCGTCCCACTGACCTTGGGCAGCTTCTCCGCCGGATCAAGCTCAACGGTCAACTCGCCGTTGGGCTTGTTGACCGTGACGTCAGCGAGCCAGTTCAAAAGTTTGGTTCCACGGTCAGCCGGGACCCTTGCGGTCAGGAGCTCCGGCCGCTCGTCAATGAACGACGTTGCCACGTCCCCGGCAATGAACGCCGGATCATCGAGGACCGACTGCAGGAAAGAGATGTTGGTGGAGACGCCACGCACACGGAACTCCGCCAGCGCACGCCGCGCACGCCGCACAGCGGACTCATAATCCCGGCCACGGCAGGTGAGCTTGACCAGCATGGAGTCGAAGTGGGGGCTGATCTCGGCGCCCGCATACACGGTGCCGCCGTCGAGTCGAACACCCGCGCCGCCGGCGGACCGGTACGCGGTGATCTTGCCAACGTCGGGACGGAACCCATTGGCGGGGTCCTCGGTGGTGATCCTCGACTGCAGGGCAGCACCCCTGAGCCGCACGGAGTCCTGCGACAGGCCAAGGTCAGCCAGCGTCTCCCCCGCCGCGATGCGCAGCTGGGACTGGACCAGGTCGACGTCCGTGACCTCTTCCGTCACGGTGTGCTCGACCTGGATACGCGGGTTCATCTCGATGAACACATGCTGGCCTGCGCGCTCACCGACGGTGTCGACGAGAAATTCGACTGTGCCGGCATTGACGTAGTTCAGGGCCTTCGCGAACGCGACGGCGTCACGGTACAGGGCCTGCCGGATGTCCTCGTCCAGGTTCGGTGCCGGCGCGATCTCGATGACCTTCTGGTGGCGGCGCTGCAGTGAGCAGTCCCGCTCGAAGAGGTGCATGACATTGCCCTCGGCGTCGGCGAGGATCTGAACCTCGATGTGACGGGGACGCAGCACCGCCTGTTCGAGGAACATGGTCGGATCGCCGAATGCGGAGTCTGCCTCACGCATGGCCGCCTCGAGGGCTTCACGCAGGTTTTCGCGGTTGTCTACCCGGCGCATGCCCCGGCCACCGCCTCCGGCTACAGCCTTGGCGAAGATGGGGAACCCGATCTCATCCGCTGCGGCAACGAGTTCCTCAAGGTCGGAGCTCGGCTGGGAGGACTTCAGGACCGGGATGCCCGCCTTTTTCGCCGCTTCCAGTGCGCGGACCTTGTTACCGGCCAGTTCCAGCACCTCAGCCGGCGGGCCCACGAAGGTAATGCCGGCGTCGGCGGCTGCGCGTGCCAGATTCGGGTTCTCGGACAGGAAACCGTAGCCGGGATAGATGGCATCACAGCCCGCTTCCTTGGCTACCCGGACGATCTCGTCCACATCAAGGTACGCACGGACCGGGTGGCCTTCCTCCCCAATGAGGTAGGCCTCGTCCGCTTTCTGCCGGTGAATCGAATTGCGGTCCTCATGAGGAAATACCGCGACGGTCTTGGCACCGGTTTCATAACCCGCCCTCATCGCACGAATGGCGATCTCGCCTCGGTTAGCTACCAAAATCTTCGAGAACATTGCTCTCCTGCGTCCTGCGGGTCGATGGAACGACGACTTAGCGTGCCCAGCCTACATTTGGTCTTTCTGGTCACAGAAATTTGTGGTCATATGCCGGTAATTCTTCGACTTGGCGCCCGTCCGCCGAGCCGTGTCCGTGCGGTCTATGGGTCCACCTATGATGAATAGGTGTGCGGGGACGAACGATCCTGCGATCTGTAGCATCTCAAACGTTAGGTATTGGTTCAACAAGTGCAAGTAGTGAGCATCAGCAGCCTCAAAGGTGGGGTCGGCAAGACCTCGGTCACCCTGGGACTGGCATCCGCGGCATTGTCCGCAGGGATTCCCACACTTGTTGTCGACCTTGATCCGCACGCGGACGCCACCACCGGTCTTGGGGTTCAGGCAAACGAGCAGACTGATATCGGCCGCCTGCTGAAAAATGCCCGTCGGGGGGACCTCGCCGCCAACGTTGTGCCGAGCGGCTGGGTCAATAACGCTCTCAAGCGCAGCTCGAACACTGTGACGCCCGTGCTCGACGTGGCGATGGGTTCCGCCTACTCGGGCATCTATGACCGGCCCGACCTCGGCAAGCGGGATCTGCGGCGGCTCTCCATGCTGCTGGGTCGCGTTGAGGGGTACCGTCTTGTGCTGATTGACTGCCCCCCATCCCTGAACGGGCTCACCCGCATGGCCTGGACTGCAAGCAACAGGGTCATGCTCGTTGCCGAACCCGGCCTGTTCTCCGTGGCCGGCACAGAGCGCACCATGCGTGCCATTGAACTTTTCAAGAACGAGTTCGCACCGAATCTCGCGCCTGCCGGAATCGTGGCGAACCGGGTACGCACCGGTTCAAACGAGCACACCTTCCGACTGAGCGAAATGAAGCAGATGTTCGGTGATCTGTTGCTCAGCCCCACCATCACGGAGCAGGCCAACTGGCAGCAGATCCAGGGTGCAGCGCATGCAGTGCACCACTGGCCCGGTGAATCAGCGAAGCAGGCAGCGGGGTACTTTGACGACCTGCTGCGCGCCCTGCTGGACTCCGGGCGCATGCGCAACCGCGTCGCCCGCCGCTAACGCCGCTGCGCGCCCACCGGACGCAAAAATGCCCCGCACTTGGCGGGGCACAATGATGGTACCGGGGTCAGCTGATCTTGCGGGCTGCCCGTCGCTTGCTCAGTTCGTCGTCGGGAAAGTCCTGATCGGCTGCGTGCTCACTCGGCAACGCTGCAAGACTTCCTTCGACCTCCCGCCATACGCGCCCGACGGCGATACCGAAGACTCCCTGCCCGCCCTGGACAAGGTCGATCACTTCATCAGCGGAGGTGCACTCGTAGACGCTGGCGCCATCGCTCATCAGGGTGATCTGCGCGAGATCCTCGACTCCGCGTTCTCGTAGGTGTTCCACCGCGCTGCGGATCTGCTGAAGGGAAACCCCGGTGTCGAGCAGCCGCTTGACGACCTTGAGCACCAGGATGTCCCGGAATCCGTAGAGCCGCTGGGAGCCGGACCCGGAGGCGCCGCGAACTGCGGGTTCGACCAGGCCGGTGCGTGCCCAGTAGTCGAGCTGACGATAGGTGATACCCGCTGCTTTGCAGGCGGTAGGTCCGCGGTAGCCCGCGTCTTCATCAAGCACAGGAAGGTCTTCGGTGAAGAGCAGGCCCTGCGCGCTGGCGGGTATCGATGCACCCGTAGCGGCCGCGTTGGAACCCGTACCGGCGTCGCCTTTCGGACTCACGTGTTGCCTCCTCGTTCTGGTTCCCGGGGGGAAGTGGCACAAGCCGAGGTCCACAGGGGGATTAAATGAATGTCTGCCCTGAGTTTACAGCTAGTGCAATGGGAACTGTATGCTTCGACGTTAGATCCCCGGATACCCGAGGTCAAAGATGCCGCACATAACGATCAGGGCGTGTCGTCAGTGGCTACTTCTCAAAGTCTTCAGGCTCGACGTCGGCCAGGAACTCGCGGAACTGTTTCAACTCACGCTCGGCGTTGGCCTGGCCTTCCGCGGAGGAGGTGTCGCTGTCTTCGTCATCCGCCTCTGCGATCTCCACGCCCGTGTCCTCCATGACCTGCGGTGCGCAATAGATCGGACACGGTACGCGGAGAGCGATAGCGATGGCGTCAGATGCCCGGGAGTTGACGGTTGTGCCGTCCTCAAACACAACCTCGGCGTGGAACACGGTGTCCTCCACCCGGACAATCCGAACCTCGGTCACTGTGTGGTTGAGGGCCGCGACGATACTCACGAGGAGATCATGGGTCATGGGACGCGGCGGCACAATCCCTTGCTGGACGAACGCTATTGCGCTGGCTTCCGGTGCGCCGATCCAGATGGGAATGTGGCGGGTGCCCGCCGCCTCCTTGAGAAGGACAAGGGGCTGATTGGACGGTAGCTCGATACGAACACCTACTACATCCATCTCGATCATGTCTGCCTCCTAGTTTTCCATCCGTGCAATCTGCCCCTGGACGAGGGCGCTGTGGAGGTTGAGGCAGAGCTCGCTGATCTCGCGTGCGGTTTCTGCCGCCCGGGCCTTGGAGGCGACGTCTCGCCGGGAGGCCACCGGCGCAACCACGCTCTCAACAAGACCGAGTTCACGATCTGCCGCGGCACGGAAGGGGCGCAGGTGACGAGGCTCGATCCCGTGCGCTTCGAGCTGTACGCAAGAGCGGGTGATCTTCAGGGCGTGCTCGTCGAAGCGTCCGTCAACCTCCGCAATGAGGCCGAAAGCAATGAGGTCGCGGATCAGTTCGGGACGGGCGCCGGCTTCGGCCGCGAGTGTCTCCCGGGTGAGCCTGCGGGCGTGGGATCCGAGTTCACGTGCAAGCTGGTCCGAGACCATACGCGGAGCAAGGGTGAGGCCACCGGGCAGGTTCTCCGGCCGCTCTCCCCGATCGATCGCGTCAAGATAATCCTTGATGACTTTCAGCGGCAGGTACTGATCACGCTGGAGGGCCAGAACAAACCGCAAGCGTTCGACGTCGACCGGGGTGTATTTCCGGTAGCCCGCCCTGGTGCGTTGCGGGGTAATGAGCCCTTTTTCTTCAAGGAACCGGATCTTCGAGGCGCTGATCTGCGGGAAGTCCCCGGCCAGTTCGGTGAGGACCTCCCCGATATTCAGGACGTTCCCGCTGACACGCTCCGGGGCTATACCCACGGGTCGCCGGGACGGCTGGGAGGAGGGCATGCAGGTCCCTAGACCTGACCCTGAGACTGCGGCACGCTCCCGGCGGCGTAGAAAGTGAGGCGGAACTTACCGATCTGTACCTCATGACCATTGCGCAGAACAACGCTGTCAACGCGATCATTATTCACGTACGTACCGTTGAGGCTCCGGGAATCGACAACGCGGAAGCCCTCAGGTCCGCGACGGAACTCTGCATGCTTGCGGGACACCGTCACATCATCGAGGAAAATATCGGCGTTCGGGTGGCGCCCGGCGGTAGTGACGTCTTCATCCAGGAGGAAACGCGCACCGGCGTTTGGGCCTGTGTGGGCGATGAGCAGTGCCGACCCGGCGGGAAGAGCTGCTACCGCGGCTCGTTCCTCATTGGTCAGACGCGGCTCAACGGTTGGCGCGGCCGACTGGGGCGGCAAGCCGATGGTGGTTGTCTCAGGCGAAGGCATATGCGATCCCGAAGCGTCCTGTCCGGCTGCGTTGTTCTCGCCTACCATTTGAAAAATCCTTCCCCAAAACACGTGGCCAACCGGTTTCCCGGCTGGCCACAAACTATTAGCCTCAGCCGGTGACTCTAGCCTACCTGCTGCGAGTATTCCGACGAACTGAGAAGCTCCTCAACCACCGAGCTGTCCTCAACCTTGATTTCCAGTAGCCAGCCATCGCCGTACGGATCTGAGTTGATCAGGGCAGGGTCGCCGTCGAGCGCTTCGTTACGGTTGGTGACCTCACCGCTGACCGGAGCATAAATATCGCTGACGCTCTTGGTGGATTCAACTTCGCCGATCACGTCGGAAGCGCCCACTTTGGAGCCGCCCTCGGGCATCTGGACATAAACAACGTCGCCAAGGGCGTCCTGAGCGAAGTCGGTGATACCGACACGGACAACTCCGTTGTTGTCGGGTGCGGTGACCCATTCGTGTTCGGCAGTGTAGTAAAGGTCTTCGGGAATGTTGCTCATTGTCGGCCTTTCGTGGGCACCGGACGGATTTGATTCTTGGAAAGCGATGAACAAGCGGCGGCCCCTTCTCTCTCGATCGGGGGCCTCACGATCGAGTATATGCACAGTGTCCGTGCGGTGCGTCACCCTTCTCGCCCGGCCGGTTACCTGTCCACAGGACCCCTCATACGCGTGGCGTCCATGGCAATTCAAGTACTCATAAGACAGGATCGACCTATGACTGACCTGCCCTTTCCGATTCAGCCCATGCTCGCCAAGGCCGTGGACGCAGTGCCGGACGCAGACAGTGTTCCGGGCGGCCTGATCTATGAGCCCAAGTGGGACGGCTTCAGGGCCGTCGTCCATATTGAAGACGGCAAGTGCGAGATTGGGAGCCGTGGGTCGAAGACGCTAACCCGCTACTTCCCGGAGCTTGTCGAGGCGCTGCTTGAGAACCTTCCGGAACGGTGTGTCATCGACGGCGAGATTGTGGTCCGCCGCGGAGAACCGGGTGCTGAGCGCCTCGATTGGGACGCGCTATCGCAGCGGATCCACCCAGCCGACAGCAGGGTGCGCCTGCTCGCGAAGGAGACACCGGCGTCGTTCATCGCTTTTGACTTACTTGGGATCGACGACCACAACCTCCTCGACGTGCCCTTCGCGGAGCGGCGGAAGGCATTGGAGGGGATCGGTGAAACTTTCTCGGAACCGGTGCATCTCTCGCAGGTGACGGACGACGACGAACTCGCCCGACGCTGGCTGGTTGAATTCGAGGGGGCCGGCCTGGACGGCGTGGTGGCCAAGCCGCTGACCGCAGCGTACGAGCCGAACAAGCGGCGCATGCTCAAGGTAAAGCACCACCGCAGCGCCGACGCCGTGGTACTCGGTTACCGGGTACACAAGAGCGGCCAGGGTGTGGGTTCACTTCTTCTTGGCCTCTACGATGACGCCGGTGAATTGCGGAACGTCGGCGGTGCGTCCGCGTTCTCGGACAAGCGGCGGCTGGAACTGATCGATGAGCTGGAACCTGATGTGATGCGCGACGAGGACGGGGAGATCATTCGCGGCGAAACGGATCGAAGCCGTTTCGCTTCGGCCAAAGACGTATCCTATGTCCGGCTGCACCCCCGGCGGGTGGTCGAAGTGCGTTATGACCAGATGGAGGGCGACCGGTTCCGGCACACTGCGCAGTTTGAGCGGTGGCGGCCGGACAGGGAGGCGCGCTCCTGCACGTTCGAGCAGTTGGAGATTCCTGCGGCCTACGATCTCAGCAAGGTGCTGGCTTAAGGTTCATTACCCGTCTTGTGGATAACCTCCGGGCTGGTAACTGACTCTGGTTAGGATGGTTGGCAGTTCACACGGAATCACATCGTCGGGGAAATCTATGTCTCAGTCTCGCGTGGCTTGCACCCTAGTTGGTGCAGCCCTCTCTGTTCTTGTTCTTGCCGGGTGCCAGGGCGGCGGCCCCGGCGCGGCACAGACGCCGTCGGAGTCTCCATCGGTATCGGACTCCGCCTCTGCGTCGCCTACGCCTACGCCGACGCCGACGCCGTCCCCCGCTTCCGCGGCCGGACCAGCGGTGAACATCCCCGTCCCGGAGAAGCCCGCGCTGGCGGATGAGAACACCGTAGAGGGGCTGGAGGCGTTCACGGAGTGGTGGTTTGAGCTGCTGAACTACGCGCAAGCAATGAACGACTTCGAACCCATGTGGGCGGTGACTGACGCCGGATGCAATAACTGCGAGAACATCGCTGGCACAACGAATGACTCCTTTGTGAATGGCGGTTGGCAGAGCGGTGGAGAGATTAACCTTGAGAGTTTCGAAACAAAGTTCCGCCAAACTTCCTCTGGCTCTATCGATTCTTACGTGACGCTTGTGCAGGAGAAGCTAGCGGTTTTCAATGCGAACGGAGAACTGGACGAGGAACTGGCTGCAGTGTCCGAACCGACGCTGCGGAAACTGATCGCCGTATATGACGAGAATCAGTGGACGATGCTCGATTTTGGGACTGTGGAAGTTGCGCCATAACTATGGTGATCTACTCCATACCAAGATCCGTTCCGATTACCTTGGTCCTGGTCGGCGCTATGCTTTGCACCTTTCAAGCGGATGGCGCCGCGGCGGACAACACGAAGGGCGTGCTCGGTGGCAGTGGCGAAGCCGCAGTGAATAACACCAAAGAGACAGTCGCCGACGCATCCACGGGCACTCCGCCGAATGCTCGTGAGCTGGATGTGGCCGCCCCTGTTTCAAGTTCCGCGGTGTCTTACACCTACGAACGCGTTTGCCTGCAAGGAGTGGGGAGCTTCCTGAATCCTGCGGACTGCGTTCGTATCAACGCCGCCTGCGACGCTGAGCCAGACGGCGAGATGGTGGAGTGGATCGCTATCGACAGTTCCACCACGCCGCCGACTGAGACACCAACTGGTGACACATCCTGCCTCTACCCTGGCTCGCCCGCGCCGGAACCCCCGAACGGCGGCGAAGCAGCGGAGCCCGCGGTTGTCATCACGCTGGAGGACTTCCAAAGTCAGCCGATCGTCGCCGCGACCGTAGTGTCGGAGCCGAACAACTTCGGCCTCCTAGGCGGGCACAACAACTTCTGGGCGGACGTCGCCGAGCAGGAGTTCACCTTCGAAACCCTCGGGGACGAGGTACGCATCCGGGCCTGGCCAGTGGCGTACGACTGGAACTACGGCGACGGCACCACCAGGACCACACAGACCGCAGGAAACGCCGTCCCTGAGGGTGACTGGCTTCTGGTGGAGACTCCTACCAGCCACGTCTACGCTGCGACCGGCGACTACAACGTAGTCCTCACCACGCGCTTTAACGGAGACTACTCCGTCAACAGCGGGCCTTGGATACCTATCGCCGGACAAGCCGCGGTCCAGTCAGAGCCGCATCTCATTAGCATCTGGCGTTCCGACAACCGGCTCGTGGACGGCACCTGCACCGATAACCCGAATGCTTGGGGCTGCAGGTAAACCCTACTTATCCTTTTTCGCCCGGCTCGGCTGAACCCTCGGCGGCTCGCCCGGCATCTTCGGATAGTCGGGCGGGAACGGTAGTTCCCCGAGACCGGAATCCAGATCGCGCTGCCACCAGTCAAGCAACGTATCGATAGTCCCGGGCTTCTCGTGGAAGTTGGCCCAAGGATCGCCCACGGTGCGGAGCCGCTCCGGCACAGTCAGGATCGTGAAGTCCTTCGGCTGGACCTTCTCAAGCTCTTCCCACATGATCGGACATGAAACCGGCGCATGAGCCAACGCCCGGGGACTGTAGGCACCCGCAATCGTTCGATCCCGATTCGCCTGGTTGAAGTCAACAAACACCCGCTCCCCGCGTTCCTCCTTCCACCAGGAGGTAGTCACCTTGTCGGGCATGCGGCGCTCAAGCTCCCGCGCAGCAGCAATCACGGCATGCCGCACATCGAGGAACTCGCGCACCGGCTCAATCGGTGCATACACATGGATGCCGCGGTTGCCCGAAGTCTTCAGGAAGGCATTAAGTCCAGCTTCCTCAAGCACCTTCCGCAACTCGATCGCAGCGGGTATGGCGTCGTCGAAATCGGTGCCGGGCTGAGGGTCGAGGTCTATCCGCAGCTGGTCCGGGTTGTCCGAATTATCCGCACGTGATGGCCAGGGGTGGAAAACCACCGTGTTCATCTGGGCCGCCCACACTGCTGCAGCCGGCTCGTCGATCACCAACTGCGGATGGGACCGCGCGCTCGGATACTCGACCTTCACGGAGCGAATGTACTCCGGGGCACCCTTCGGGGGATTCTTGGAGAAGAACTGGTCTCCGTCGATGTTGTCACCAAAGCGCTGCAGTGCAAGCGGCCTGTCACCGTTCGCTGCGATGAAGGCATCGCCCACGTCGATCAGGTACTTCGCCAGATCCAGCTTGGTCAGTCCGAGCGCAGGCCACATGACGCGGCTCGGACTCGATATACGAACTTCCCGGGTGCCGTGCGGCCCATCAACGGATAGAACTGTCGCCTCCGATGCCATGGGTCCAACATACTCTTCAGGGCCACAATCACACGCGGCGCGGCACGCCGCAGTGTCTGGTCAGGCTGGGAGGATGACCCCAATGGGTTCACGCTTCTCGGCCTGGAACCTGTCCTCGGTCCGGCCTGCGGCCCAATAACCCGACAGGGAGAGCTGATCCTTGGTCAGTCCGCGATCTTTCAGGAAAACATCGCGCAGCGCCTTCATCGACTCCCGCTCCCCGTGTGCGAATACCTGCACGCGACCACCCGGCCAGCGGTAAGCTGCGACGGCGGCGGCGAGCAGAGACTTCGTCGTATCGTCCCGCGCTTCCCGACGAACCCATACCACGTCAATACCGGATGGCTTCGCAAGCTCGATGACATCTTCCGAGCCACCGTATTCAACGAAAGCAACACCGAGAGCTTCTGCCGGGAGCGCTTCGAGGGCGGCGCTGATGGCCGGCAGAGCCGACTCATCACCGGCGAACAGATGCCAGTCGGCGGTCGGATCAGGAGAGTAGGCGCCGTTGGGACCCATCAGGGCGATTCGGTCCCCCGGCTGCGCGTTAGCCGCCCACGGGCCAGCCAGTCCTTCGTCGCCATGGACGACGAAGTCGATCTCGATGGTGCGCTCAGCGGAATTGATCCGCCGGACGGTGTAGGTGCGCGTCACCGGAACATCCCCGGGCGGAAGGTGCTCCCATAGCGCAGCGAGGTCGTAGGGCGGCTCGAGTTCGAGTTCCGGCTTGGCGAAAAGCAACTTGACGTAATTGTCGGTTACGTCCTTCGGCTGGAACTGATCGAACGCCCGTCCGCCCAGCGTGACGCGAACCATGTGCGGCGTCACCCATGACGTAGCCAGGACGTCGAAGACAAGTTGAGGGCGAGCAGGCTTCGTCTTCTGCTGAACTGTATTCACCCATCCAATTTCTCATGCCCAGTGAGCTTAACGAATCTCCTGGGGAGGGAGGGCTCCCGTGCAGCGACAGCGTAAGGTCAAACAGTATCGTCCCGCTACCACGAAGGAATGCCGGGTTGCCCTTTGTACTCACCCGCCTCATTCGCCGGCTTGGCCGTGCCCGTGTGTGGGTCGCGCCGACGCTCATCATACTTACGGTCTTTCTCACCAGCTGGCCACTCATGGCGTGGGCGGAACCGTCCAGTAACACGATCACTTCACCCGAGAATTACTGGTGGTGGTTCCTGGTCACTGCCTCCACTGTGGGATACGGAGACTTCTTCCCGACAACCGTCGGTGGGCACCTCGTCGGCGTCTACGTGATCGTCGGCGGAATCGTCACGCTGACTACCCTCTTCACCCGGATCGCTACCGCGATCGAGAATACAAAAGGACGGCGCATGAAAGGCCAAGTGGACCTGAATAAGTCCGATCACCTGGTGATCGTCGGCTATACGCCCGGGCGCACCGAGCGGGTGCTGCATGAGATCATGGCCGACAGCGCGCTTCCGGTGGCCCTGTGCGCGTGGGAGGACGTTCCCGAGAATCCACTGCCTGAGCACCCCAACCTGGGTTTCGTCCGCGGCGAGCTTGCAGAAGAAGGCGTATTGAGACGCGCCGGGATACACCGCGCGTCACGTGTCCTCATCGATGCCCGTGACGACAACGAAGCGCTCGCCCTGACCGTAGCCGCCACGCACGTGAATCCCACCGCCCACACCGTCGTCACGCTGCGGGACATGAACCGTGCCCACAATTTCTCCTATGTCGATGACGGGGTCCGCTGCGTCCAGTGGCATTCACCGCGCCTTGCGATCGAAGAACTGCAGGATCCGGGCATAGCGGTTGTCTACGCCGACCTGATGAGCCATGGCGGCAGGAACACCTATAGCACGCCACTGCCCGAAACTCTCTCGGACATGAGCTTCGGAGCAGTGCAGGAAGCTATGGGACGGATGTTCACCACTACCGTCCTCGCAGTTCAGCACAATGGGGCCGTCATCAATCCCGGTTGGGATACGTTGCTGCCCGCAGGTTCAGTTCTCTACTACGTGGGCGAGCGCACGCTCTCGGCTGAGGACATTACAGGGGCGCTGGCGAGATAACAAAGTCGGCTGAGGACTCTTGCCGGGCATGATCCCGGGAACGAAAAAGGTCCCGGAAACCTTGAGTTTCCAGGACCTTACCGTCGGGATGACAGGATTTGAACCTGCGACCCCTTGACCCCCAGTCAAGTGCGCTACCAAGCTGCGCCACATCCCGATCAGCCCGGACATTTCGTCCGAACCACCTGAAGAATCTTATCCTATCGATGCCCTGACCGACGAACCGAACGGCCCTGAATCGATGGAGAAGCGCTACTTCTTGCGGCCGCGCTTCTCACGGACGCGCATGCTGACCTCGATCGGCGTGCCCTCGAAACCGAACGTCTCACGCAGGCGGCGTGTGATGAACCGGCGGTACCCGGGATCCAGGAAACCGGTGGTGAAGAGAACAAAGCGCGGAGGACGTGATGACGCCTGCGTGCCGAACAGGATGCGCGGCTGCTTTCCACCTCGCACCGGGTGCGGATGCGCGGCAACGAGCTCCCCGAGGAAAGCGTTCAGCTTGCCGGTCGGAATGCGCTTGTCCCAGGACTCCAGCGCGCGGTCAAGTGCGGGCACGAGACGGTCCTTGTGCCAGCCGGTCTTCGCCGAGATGTTGACGCGCGGCGCCCACTCGACGTGCGCGAGGTCCTGCTCGATCTCGCGCTCCAGGTAACGGCGGCGTTCGTCGTCGAGCAGGTCCCACTTGTTGAATGCAAGGACCAGCGCGCGGCCGGATTCAATCGTGAGGTTCAGGATGCGAACGTCCTGTTCGCTCATCACCTCATCAACGGCGAGGAGGACGACGGCGACCTCCGCCTTTTCCAACGCGGACTGCGTACGCAGCGACGCATAGAAATCGGCGCCCTGCTGCATGTGGACCCGACGACGGATACCGGCGGTGTCCACAAAGCGCCAAACGCGGCCGCCGAGCTCGATCATCTCGTCCACCGGATCGCGGGTGGTACCCGCCAACGGGTCGACGACAACGCGTTCCGTGCCCGCCAATTTGTTCAGCAGCGACGACTTGCCGACGTTTGGACGTCCGATCAGCGCAACCCGTCGCGGGCCACCGGAACGCTCCAGGCCGCCGTGTTCGGAGAACTCGGGCATGATTTCCACTGCCCTGTCGAGCATGTCGGCCGTACCGCGGCCGTGCAGCGCCGACACGGGCATCGGCTCGCCGAACCCGAGCGACCAGAGCGCGGACGCATCGGCCTCGTTCTGGATGTCGTCGACCTTGTTCGCGATCAGAATGACGGGCTTCTTCTTGCGCCGCAGCATGCGGACAATCGCCTCGTCCGTGGCGGTCGCACCCACAGTCGCGTCGACGACCAGTAGCACGGCGTCCGCTAGGTCGACGGCGGCTTCGGCCTGGTCTGCGACGCGTGCGTGGATGCCGCGAGCGTCGTGCTCCCAACCACCGGTGTCCACCAGCGTGAAGTTGGTGCCGTTCCAGGTGGCTGAATACATGACGCGGTCGCGCGTGACACCCGGAGTGTCCTCGACGACTGCCTCACGGCGTCCGAGGATGCGGTTCACGAGGGTTGACTTGCCCACGTTCGGGCGGCCCACGATCGCAAGGACAGGATCGAGCCGAACCGCTGCGTCCTCGTCGTAATCACCGAGTTCCTGCGCGAGGAGTGCTGCATCCTCCTCGTCAAGCTCATAGTCCTCCAGACCTGCACGCAGCGATTCGGCGCGACGCTCAGCCTCCTCGTCATCCAGGGCATGGATGTGCTCGGCTACGGAGTCCTCGCCCGTGGGCTCATACTCTTCCTCAAGTTCGGTCTGGTTCTCGCTCATATTCGCGATCCTTCGTTTTATTGGTGGGCGACAGTGCGAACAACGTCGAGCACCGCCGTCACTGTCTGCTCGAAATCCAGGTCCGACGAATCAACGGTTACTACGCCGTTGGCCGCCTGGTGAAAATTCACTACGGATGAGTCCTTGGCATCGCGGCCCAGAACCTGCTGCTTCAACTGCTCCGCGGTTTGGGAACCGCCAAGCTGGTCACCGCGCCGCCGGAGCCGCGCTTCCTCGCTTGCGGTGAGGAGAATGCGCACCTCTGCATCCGGCGCGACGACGGTGGTGATGTCCCTGCCTTCGGCCACGATGCGGTGGTGTGAGTCCGCGATGATCTGCCGCTGCCTTCGGATCAGCTCGCTGCGGGCTCCGAGTGTGGTGGCAACCGCGCTGACGGCACGCGAAACCCGCGGCTCCCGGATGGCGTCCGTCACGTCGATACCGCTGATCAGGACCGACTCGGTGTCCGGTCGGGTGCTGAGGGACAGGTCGAGTTCACGGGAGGCACGTTCCACGGCCCCGGCGTCGGACAGGTCCACGCCCTTTTCCAGGCAATGCAGGGTCACCGCGCGGTACATGGCACCGGTGTCGAGGTACGCCGCATGCAGCCGGCTGGCGGCCTCACGACTGACGCTGGACTTGCCGGAACCGGACGGTCCGTCGATGGCCACAACGAGGGACTTGCCCAACCGGAAGTGTGCAAGAGATGCAGTCACTGAACTACCTTCCATCCGCGATCCGTGAGGAAATCAGTGAGCTCGTGCCGTTTGCCCGGAAGCACCGAGACCTCGGCCATACCTACCTGGCGCTCGGGCGAATGCTCGATTCTCAGGTCCTCAAGGTTTATGCCGGTGTCCCCGATTTCAGTGAGCAGCCGTGCAATCTGTCCGGGAACGTCATCCACCAGCACGGTGAGCCTGGCGAACGCTTCGGGGGGCGCGCCGTGCTTGCCGGGAATTCGGGCCTGGCCGATGTTGCCCTCCGCCATCAACTGCGCCATATCCAGCCGCGCACCTTCACCCAGCGGATTCTCGAGCGTGCCGATCAGCCGGTTCAGGTCTTCACGCACACCGTAGAGGATCTCCACCAGTCGGTCCGCGTTCGCAGAGAGAATCTGCACCCACAGCCGCGGATCGCTGGCAGCAATCCGGGTCACGTCCCGCAGCCCGTTCCCCGCAAGCGAGAGGGCGTGAGCGGGTGTGTCCTGCAGCCGGCTCGCCAGAAGGGACGACAACACCTGAGGCAGGTGGGAAATGACCGCAACCGCCTGGTCATGCTCCTCGCTCGACATCCGGGAAACAACCGCCCCGAGGTCGATCGCCAGCGCTTCGGCAGTGCGTACCGATTCAGGCGCGCTGTGCGTCGACGCGCAAATGACCCACGGCATGGAGGTGAACAACTCGGCGCGGGCAGCAACCGGCCCCGATTTCTCCCGCCCTGCCATGGGATGGGTACCGACGTAGCGCGCGAGGGCGTCGTCGTCGGCTGCTTCAGCTACTGACTTCAGCACCGCATCCTTGACGCTGGCAATATCGACGACGACGGCGGCCGGGTAAGCTGCCAGCGCATCGACGACCAGTGCGCCTGTGACGTCCGGCGGCGCTGCGACAACCACGAGTTCAGGCGCGAATGACGAATCGGCCGGGTCCAACGGGCGGCCTGCACCAATGTCCTGTGCCACAGCCTGGGTGGACGGCGAGATGTCGGAGAGGACGACGTCGAGCCCCCGTGCACGCAGTCCGAGCCCGATGCTTGTGCCGAGCAAACCGGTGCCGACAATCAGCACGGGGCCGGACAGGTGTGTGCCGCCGTTTGTTACGACCATCGGCTACATCTCCACAGCGGCCAGGAGGTGCCCAACTTCCTGACGGCCGAGAACGCGGATGCTGCCCTGGCGCTGATCGCCGACGCGGATGGGGCCGAACTGGGTGCGCACCAGGCGCTCAACGGGGTGACCGATGGCGTCAAACAACCGGCGCACAACACGGTTGCGTCCTGAATGAAGCACGACCTCAACCAGCACATGACCGGGAGTCGAATCGACCAGCTTGAAGGAATCGACCTTCGCGATACCGTCCTCCAGCTCGATGCCGTCCTTCATCTGGGCTCCGATGCCGTGAGCCATTGGCCCGCGGACCTGCACAAGGTAGGTTTTGGACACTTCGAAGGACGGGTGCGTGAGGCGGTTGGTGAGTTCGCCGTCATTGGTCAGCAGGATCAGACCTTCAGTCGCGACATCGAGGCGGCCGACATGAAAGAGCCGCTCCCCCTTACGGTTCTTCAG
The DNA here is from genome assembly GCF_058269305.1 of Arthrobacter sp. TJ-170. Lineage (NCBI taxonomy): Bacteria > Bacillati > Actinomycetota > Actinomycetes > Micrococcales > Micrococcaceae > Arthrobacter > Arthrobacter sp. TJ-170. Next base: position 164,874 of record NZ_JBZCNL010000008.1, read on the forward strand.
GAAGTCGCTGATGCAGGGGCGGCCCTCGGGGTCCTCCATGGTGGAGACCACGCCCTTGGGCTTGTTGAACGCGTAGTAGAGCATGGTCTCGTTCAGTTGGAGGCGGATGCCGTCCACGTGGATGGCAGCGCTCGATGCGTCAACCCGGACACCGAGGTCCGTTACGATGCTGCCGTCCACCTCAACGCGGCCGTCGCGGATCATGTCTTCGCATACCCGGCGCGATGCCACACCTGCCGACGCCATGACTTTCTGCAGGCGGACACCATCGGGATCATGCACGTCGAGCCTGTCAACGGGCGGAGCCTTCGGGCGGCGTGGGCGGTGCACGGGACCAAGGTTGCGGCCGAAGCGCTCCTTGCCGAAGGGCGCTGAACCCGCGGACGCGCCCTTCTGGCCGCTGCGTGCGGCTTTTTGAGCGCCCTTGCCTACACTCTTGCCTGCACCCTTGGGGGCATCCTTGCCTGCACCCTTGCCGGCGCGCGACGGATTAGCTCCACCGGCGTCCCTCCCGCTTTTTCCCGCGGGATCGGAGGCAAAGTTACGGCCGGCGCGGTTCCTTCCGGATCCGGAGCGGGGCGCCTGTGTCATTGAAATTCCTTAGCTGTTGTACGTCAGTACGTTGTGTCGTCGAAGTCCTGCAGGTTTTCAAGGCCGGGCAGGTGCGGAGAAAGCTTGGGCAGTTCGGCAACGGTGCCAATACCCAATCTTTCCAGAAAAAGCGGTGTGGTTCCGTAGAGCACCGCTCCGGTCTCGGGATCGGTAGCGACATCGGCGATCAGTCCACGTTGAACAAGGGTGCGAACCACCGAGTCCACGTTCACACCGCGGATTGCCGACACCCGTGATCGTGAGACCGGCTGCCGGTAAGCGATGACGGCGAGGGTTTCGAGAGCCGCCTGCGAAAGCCGTGCGCTCTGACCGTCGAGGACAAACCGTCCGACGACGGCAGCGAACTCGCTGCGCGTGTAGAACCGCCACCCGCCGGCGACATTTCGAAGCTCAATGCCCCGACGCCGGGTTGGTCCGGTTTCCGGGCCCTGACCAGTATAGCCGTCATACTCGGCCTTCAGTTCCCCGAGCGCATCCCGCACCTGATCCAGAGGAACCTCCAACGCCGTCGCGAGCTGCAGATCGGTCACCGGTTCCTCAACGACGAGGAGGACGGCCTCGACCGCGGCCGGCACTCCGCCGGGCAATGAGGCGACATCAGGGACGGGCACTTCTTCCGACGCTGTGCGGGGGCCCTCATGCATCTGATCAGTTCGCTCGCTCATGGACTCCTCCTTCTACGGTGTCGCCCGCGACCGGCAGGACGTCCTGATCGTATTCCTCGCTGATGTTGTCCGCAGTCCAGCTGCTTTCACCTGCGGACCAGCGAACGGTCAGCTCCCCCAGCGGCGCAGCCTGGTCCATGGCGATCACCATGTCGCGGAACATTTCCAGCAGCGCGAGGAAGCGGGCGACCACGACGAGCAGCGAGTCCGCGTCTGCAGTGAGCTGCCGGAAGGACAGAACGCCCTGCTCCCGGAGCCGCTGCCCGATGATGTCTGCCTGCTCACGGACGCTGACCGCCGGCGCGTGCAGGTGGCCGATTCCCACTTCCGTTGGTGCCGGCTCGCGGGGCTCCAGCGCCTTCGCGGCCAGTGCTGCAAAGTCCGACGGCGACATCCGCCAGGTCAGTTCCGGCATCATCGCTGCGAACTGGGGCTCAAGAGCCACAGCCCGCGGGAACCGTTCGCTCTCCTCGGTGAGCCGCTCCCCCATCTGGCGGGCAATTTCCTTGAACGCCTTGTACTGCAGGAGGCGTGCGAAAAGAAGGTCGCGGGCCTCGAGGAGGGCGACGTCCTCCTCGTCCTCCACTTCACCGGACGGCAGCAGGCGGGCGGCTTTCAGATCCAGCAGTGTCGCGGCGATGACCAGGAATTCGCTCGCTTCGTCGAGCGAGAAGCTGTCGCCGGCGGCGCTGAAGGCCCGGATATAAGCGATGAACTCATCGGTTACTTTCGCCAGCGCTATCTCTGTGATGTTCAGCTCATGTTTGGAGATAAGACTCAGCAGCAGGTCGAACGGCCCGTTGAAGTTGTCGAGCCGGACTTCGAACCGCCCCGCCTTCTCACCTTCGGGTGCCGCAGAAGGGGCTGCGCCGTCGTCGTTAGCGTCCTGCGCCATCAGGTGGAGAGGCGGCTACGGTGCACCGCCGCGGGAAATCAGTTCCCGGGCGAGGCTGCGGTAGGCGTCCGCGCCTGAGTGATTGCCGGCATACGTGGTGATCGGCTCCGCGGCGACCGTGGCGTCCGCGAACTTGATGGTGCGCTTGATGACGGTCTCGAAGACCTTGTCACCGAAGGCTTCGACGAGGCGGGCGATGACCTCGCGGCTGTGGAGGGTCCGCGCGTCATACATGGTCGCCAGGACGCCATCCACCTGCAGACGGGGGTTGAGGCGGTCCTGGACCTTCTCGATGGTTTCGACCAGCAGCGCGACGGCGCGGAGGGCGAAGAACTCGCAGATCAGCGGGATGATGACGCCGTGGGCTGCGGTCAGCGCGTTGACGGTCAGCAGGCCGAGCGAGGGCTGGCAGTCGATGAGGATAACGTCATAGTTGTCCTCGACCTTGCGCAGCGCGCGGTCCAGCACCTGTTCGCGGGCAACCTCGTTCACCAGCTGCACTTCAGCGGCGGAGAGGTCGATATTGGCGGGCAGGAGGTCGATGTTCTCCACGCCGGTATGCTGGATGGCGTCCTCGATGTTCACCTTGCGGTCCATCAGGACGTTGTAGACGGTGACGTCGAGCTCGTGCGGATTCGTTCCCAGGCCTGCAGACAGCGCACCCTGCGGATCGAAATCGACGAGGAGGACGCGTCGTCCCGCTTCGGCGAGCGCAGCCCCCAGGTTGATGGTGGAGGTGGTCTTGCCGACGCCGCCCTTCTGGTTCACCATGGCGATGACTCGGGCCGGTCCGTGGGAGGCCAGAACCGGGGGCTCGGGGAATTCCGTGACCGGACGTCCGGTGGGGCCGATCTCCGAGGCGGTTGCGTCCTTCAGAGTTGTGGAACCCTGTTCGCTACTCACGTATCTATCCACGCTTCCGTCTATAGCTGTTTCTTGCTCGCTTGCTTGCTTGCTTCACCACGTTACAGCGGGTCTACGGCGGAACACTGGAAATACCCGGCGATCAAACCGCGAGCCTTTAGTCTCAACCTGAGGTTCAATGTTTCGGGGGGTCCATGCCGCTACTGACTGCCGTATACAGCGGAAACTCCCCGCGAAGCGTGCCGTTGATGCTTCGCGGGGAGTTCCAGAGGGTTGTGCGTTATCGGGTTGCGCCGACCTTGTCCGCTTCGCGTCCGGCCAGGTGGGCCTCAGCAATGTCGGTCTTGGTCTCTGCGCCGTCCTCGGGAGTGTCGGCTGCGGCGTCCTCGAAGTGGCCGGCGCTCATGGTCGCCTCATCGAAGGGCAGGCGGCCGGCGAGCACCTCGTCCACCTGGCCACGCTCGATCTCCTTGGTCCAGGTGCCGATCAGAACGGTGGCGACGGCGTTGCCGGTGAAGTTGGTCAGGGCACGTGCCTCGGACATGAAGCGGTCGATGCCGACGATGAGGCCGACGCCGTCCACGAGGTCGGGGCGGTGCGACTGCAGACCGCCGGCCAGGGTTGCCAGGCCTGCGCCGGTGACTCCGGCAGCACCCTTGGAAGCGATGATCATGAAGACCAGCAGCGAGATCTGCTCGCCGAGTGCCAGCGGGGTACCGAGGGCGGAGGCCACGAACAGCGACGCCATGGTCAGGTAGATCGCGGTGCCATCGAGGTTGAAGGAGTAACCGGTGGGAACCGTGACGCCGACGACCGGCTTGGAAACACCGAGGTGCTCCATCTTGGCGATCAGGCGGGGCAGTGCAGCTTCGGACGACGAGGTTGAGAAGATGAGCAGGTATTCGCGGCCCAGGTACTTCATCAGCTTGAAGATGTTGATGCCCGTGACGATCTTGAGAAGTCCGCCGAGGATCACCACGATGAAGAGGGCGCAGGTGATGTAGAAGGCGGCCATCAGGGTGAACATGCTCACGATCGCCTGGACGCCGGTTTCGCCGACGACGGCGGCAATGGCACCGAACGCACCGATCGGGGCGAGCCACATAATCATGATGAGAATGCGGAAGACGAGCGCCTGGATGTGGCCGATGCCGCGGAGGATCGGCTTGCCTGCAGTACCCATCTTCTGGAGCGCAAAGCCAACCAGCAGGGCAATGAACAGGGTCTGCAGGATGCTCTTGCCTGTCAGCGAGGACAGCAGTGTGGTCGGGATGATGCCGAGGAGGAAGTCAACCGTGCCTTCACCCTCCTTGGTCTCGGTCTCGTAGGTGCTGCCGGAGATGTCCAGTCCCTCACCGGGTTGGACAATGTTGCCCACGACCAGGCCGATGGCGAGCGCAAAAGTGGACATCAGCATGAAGTACCCGAGCGCCAGCCCGCCCACCTTGCCGACGGTTGCGGCCTTCGCGATGGAGCCGATGCCGAGGACGATGGTGCAGAAGATGATCGGAGCGATCATCATCTTGATCAGGCCAATGAACGCCGTGCCGATGGGCTTGAGTGATTTGGCGACCTCGGGTGCAACGAGGCCGAGGATGGCGCCGACAATAACGGCAGCGATAACCGCGATGTAGAGGGTGTGGGTCTTGTCCACTCTCTTGCGGGGCTTGTCGACCGAAGCGGCAGACTGTGCAGGCATCTTCGCCATGCTGTTTACTCCTTATGCTGGTAGGCGGCCCATTGGCCGGTTCCAGACCATCGTGGACGTTACAGTGATTTGGGTCACCGTTGCGTTCATACTGTTCGCCGGTGCGCGTACGGAACGCGAGCACCTGCCCGAAGCACGGGACGTCGTCGTAGACAAAGGGAGCGTGAGACGAGTGAAGAACTGGAGCCTTGCCCGCCAGTTTTTCGTCGGCCAACTCGTCTTCGTCCTCGCGCTGACCTCGACTATCTCGTGGGTGCTCTACCTCGACGCCGAGGACAACACCTTCGACGCGGCCTCGCAGCGCATGCTCGCCGTGGCCACCACGTTCGCGGATGATCCCTATGTTCTGGAGGCCGTACAGTCACCGGACCCCACCGAGCTGTTGCAGCCCTATGCGACGGACGTGATGGATGATCTCGGCGTGGACTTCGTGACCATCATGGACACCGACCGCACCCGCTACACCCACCGGAACGTCGACGCTATCGGCGGGGAGTACATGGGTTCCGTCGACCAGGCGTTAGCGGGCGAGTCGCACGTCGAGGTCTTCACCGGCACCCTCGGGCCCTCGGTCCGGGCGATTGTCCCTGTAATCTCGGAGGACGAGGAGGTTATTGCCCTCGTCTCCGCAGGCGTCACCGTGGACTCTGTCTCCATTGCGCGCAACGCGCAGCTCCCACTGGTCTGGCTCATTGCCGCCGGTGCCCTCACCGCAGGAACGATTGTCTCCCTGGTGCTCAGCCGTCACCTGCGGAGGGCAACACTGGGCCTTGGCACCGAGCAGCTCTCGCGCATGTTCGTGTTCTACGACTCAGTGCTGCACTCCGTGCGCGACGGTCTGGTACTGACCGATCTCCGCGGTGATCTGGTGCTCTACAACGACCAGGCGGCGACGCTGCTCAACCTTCCACCGTCGGTGCCCGGTGAGGCGAAGCCGGCGTCCGGCGTCGGGCTTTCCCCCTCCATCCGTGAACTGCTGGTCAGCGGCCGCCGGGTAGTTGACGAAATCCACGTCACGGCTGATCGCGTGCTGGTGGTGAATCAGGAAGCGGCCATACCGGCGTCGGGAACAAAGCCTCTGGGAACTGTGACAACCATCCGCGACCACACTGAACTTGAGGCCCTCTCGGATGAAGTCCAGACCATGCGCACGCTGACGGAGGCGCTCCGGGCGCAAACACACGAACACGCCAACCGGCTGCACACGATCGTCTCCCTGATCGAGCTCGACCGACGCGCGGACGCCCTCGAGTTTGCGACACGGGATCTCCAGCAGTCGCAGCAGCTCACCGACGAGGTAGTGGCAGCGATCGACGAACCGTTCATCACCGCACTGCTTGTCGGCAAGGCGGCGCAGGCCAATGAGCGCGGACTGCACCTTGCCATCGATGTCGCCGGCATACTCGAGACCCGCGGCATGGATCCGCGCGATCTGGTGACCATCATCGGAAACCTGCTGGATAACGCGTTCGACGCCGCTGCCTCCTCCGCGGAGCGGTCTGTCTCCCTTTCGATCCACACAGCAGCCGAAGACGACCACACCGTAGTCATCGAGGTCCGCGACAGCGGAACCGGACTGGATGAAGCGCAACTCGACAACGTCTTCACGCTCGGATTCAGTTCAAAGGGAGCGGCCGGAACACGGGGCCTGGGCCTGGCCCTGGTCCGTCAAGCGGTGCACAGACTCGGCGGCACCATCGCGGTCGCCAACGACGGCGGCGCCCGCTTTACGGTGCGGCTTCCGGCAGGTGCCCACCTGCTCAAAGACGCAACTTCGGCGCCCCTTCCAGCGCCTGGGGAGCCGACTCGTGGCTAATGGATCATCAGCCCGGCCCATCCGCGTGCTGGTGGTGGAGGATGACCCTATCGCCTCCGAAGCGCACGCGCTTTACGTGAATCGCCTGGACGGTTTCGAACTGGCCGGTATTGCAGGCACCGGCTCGGAGGCGCTCGCCGCACTGCGGCGACAGTCGGAGGAGGCCGGCGGCGTCGTCGACCTGGTGTTGCTCGACATGAACCTTCCCGACCTGCATGGTCTCGACATCATCCGCAGGATCCGCGGCTCCGGCAGCAGCGTGGACGTCATCGCCATCACGGCGGTGCGTGAGCTGGGCGTGGTTCGCTCGGCCATCTCATCCGGAATCGTGCAGTACCTCATCAAGCCGTTCACCTATTCGGCGTTCAGCGAGAAACTGGGCAACTACCGCCAGTTCCGCGAGAACCTGCACGCGCAGGCGTCCTCCACCACACAGTCGGAAGTAGACAACGCGCTCGCCGCCCTGCGCCCGCCGTCGCAGGGAAGCCTGCCGAAGGGGTTATCCGAGGAGACGCTCCGCGCCGTCGTCTCATTCCTGTCCTCCGCGCCCGCGCCGGTCTCCGCCGTGGAAGTCGCGGGCTCACTGGAGCTGTCCAGGGTTACCGCGAGGCGCTACCTCGAGCACCTCGCCGACAGCGGCTCTGCCCGCCGGATGCCCCGCTACGGAACGCGCGGGCGCCCCGAACTCGAATACACCTGGAGCCGCTGAACCGCCCGCCCCACCCCTCAGCTTGTATACATAGGGCCTCTCTTTGGTGCCAAGGCGCCGCCCTCTTTGCCGCCCACACGCTTTCTGTATACATTGGAGCAGTGCGAGGAGCGATGGAGCAGGCAAATGCGGGCCAGTGACCGCGCGTACCAGGCCCTGCGCGCCGACATCATCGAATGGCGGCTTGGGCCCGGCACCCTGCTCGGGGAAGTCGAGCAGTCCGCACGGTTGGGCGTCTCCAGGACACCGCTGCGCGAGGCGCTCTCCCGGCTTACCGCGGAAGGCTTGACGGCAGCCCACCCCGGTCGCGGCGTCGTCGTGACCGAGGTGTCACTGGAGAAAATCACCGGCCTCTTCGACGTCCGGATTTCGCTGGACTGCACAGCAGCCGCACTCGCCGCTGCACGCGCGGACCGGCGAACCTTCCAGGACCTGACCCTGCGCTTCGAATCCGCATTCCCGCTCATTCAGGCTTCCGACGCCGGGCGGCATGGGTACTACGAGCTGGTCGGCGAACTCGACGCGGCCATTGACGCCGCTGCTGCCAACCCCTATCTCCTCCAGGCCCAGAGGCAGCTGCGCACTCACCTGAGCCGGGTGCGCCGCCTCGCCCGGGACGACGTCGCGCGCCTCACTGCCTCAGCCTCAGAGCATGCACAGATTGCCCGGTCGATTGCGCAGGCCAACCCCGATCTGGCCGCTGCCTCCACCAAAGTCCACCTTCACAACAGCCTGGAGTACCTGCTGGCTGCCCGAGCAGACATCAATGCGAAAACCACCCGAGAGGAAAAACCCCATGGTTGAGCTCCATCCCGTCCGCGTGCACCGCAGCGAGGAAAACCTGCCCCGAACCGGTCAGTTGGCCTGGAAAATCGCCGAGGTTGCCGCCGATCCGGTCGGAGTCGACGACGACGTCACCGATATGGTGATCAACCGCATCATCGACAACGCCTCGGTGGCAGTGGCCTCGTTTTCCCGTGCACCGATCGTCGCCGCACGGGCACAGGCGCTGAGCCACCCCGTCTCGGTCAACGGACAGGGCGCGACGGTGTTCGGGATCGGCCAGAAGTCATCACCCGAATGGGCGGCCTGGGCCAACGGCGTCGCGGTCCGCGAACTGGACTACCACGACACGTTCCTCGCTGCCGACTACTCCCACCCCGGAGACAACATCCCCCCGGTCCTCGCCGTCGCCCAGCACACCGGGGCATCCGGCGCCGACCTCCTGCGCGGCATCACCACCGGCTACGAGATCCAGGTGGACCTCGTCAAGGCGATCTGCCTGCACAAGCACAAGATCGACCATGTCGCGCACCTCGGCCCCTCCGCCGCCGCCGGCATCGGTACGCTGCTCGGCCTCGACGTTGAAACTATCTTTCAGGCGGTCGGCCAGGCCCTGCATACGACCACGGCCACCCGCCAGTCGCGCAAGGGCGAGATCTCGACGTGGAAGGCACATGCGCCGGCCTTCGCCGGGAAGATGGCCGTCGAAGCCGTGGACCGGGCCATGCGCGGACAGACCTCCCCCACGCCCATCTACGAGGGCGAAGACGGCGTCATCGCCTGGCTTTTGGACGGCCCGGACGCCCGATACGAGGTTCCGCTGCCGGCCGCCGGCGAAGCAAAACGCGCAATCCTTGACACCTACACGAAGGAGCACTCGGCGGAGTACCAGGCCCAGGCCTGGATTGACCTGGCGCGCCGGTTGCACGGCGCACATCCGGAAGTTACCGACCCGACGAAGGTCGAGTCCATCCGCATCCACACGTCCCACCACACGCACTACGTGATCGGCTCCGGCGCAAATGACCCACAGAAGTACGATCCGACGGCGTCCCGCGAGACGCTCGACCACTCCATTCCGTACATCTTCACGGTTGCGCTGCAGGATGGGCGCTGGCACCACGTCGACTCCTACACCCCGGAACGAGCCGCACGCCCTGACACAGTGCAGCTCTGGGAAAAGGTCACCACCGTGGAGGACGCTGAGTGGACACGCCGCTACCACTCGCTGGACATCCGCGAGAAGGCGTTCGGAGGCCTGGTTGAAATCACCATGACGGACGGCACTGTCATCACCGACGAGATCGCGGTCGCCGACGCACACCCCCTGGGAGCACATCCCTTCGCACGCGAGCAGTACATCGATAAACTGCGGACTCTTGCTGCAGGTGTTGTGGAGGATGCGGAGGTGGACAGGTTCCTTGACACGGTGCAGCGCCTCCCCCAGCTCGCGCCCGGGGAGCTTGACCAGCTGAACCTGGCTGCCGCCATCGATATCCTTGCCGCGAAAGCACCGAAAGGACTGTTCTAAATGCTGTATTCCTCCGTGACGCCTGAGAAGAAGCGCGAGATGCTGCACGCCGGCCTTGCCTCCGGCCGGATCCAGCAGTTCCCCGGAGCGTTCAATCCGCTCTCCGCCCGGCTGATCGAGGACAAGGGGTTCGACGGCGTCTACATCTCCGGCGCGGTGCTCGCCAATGACCTCGGCCTGCCCGACATCGGGCTCACGACTCTGACGGAGGTAGCCACACGGGCCGCGCAGATAGCCCGCATGACCGACCTCCCGGCACTGGTCGATGCGGACACGGGCTTCGGTGAACCCATGAACGTTGCCCGGACAGTCCAGGAGCTTGAAAACGCGGGCCTGGCCGGCTGCCACATCGAGGACCAGTTCAATCCAAAACGGTGCGGCCACCTTGACGGCAAGAACGTGGTGGACACGGACACCGCCATCAAACGCATTCATGCGGCTGCCGATGCACGCCGTGACCCGAACTTCCTGATCATGGCGCGCACCGATATCCGCGGCACGGACAGCCTGGAAGCTGCCCAGGACCGGGCGAAAGCTCTGGTCGACGCCGGTGCGGATGCCATTTTCCCGGAAGCGATGCGCGACCTGTCCGAGTTCGAAGCCATCCGTGGCGCCGTCGATGTACCCATCCTCGCCAACATGACGGAGTTCGGAAGAAGCGAGCTTTTCACCGCCGCCGATCTGGAATCGGTGGGAGTGAACATGGTGATTTACCCCGTCACGCTGCTGCGTAGTGCGATGGGCGCGGCGGAGCGTACGCTGGAAACGATCAAGGCAGACAGCACCCAACAGGCCGCCGTCGGCTCCATGCAGACCCGAGCCCGACTCTACGAGCTGGTCGATTACGAGGCGTACAACCGATTCGACACCTCAGTATTCAACTTTCAGGTGCCCGGCGGGCACTGAGCCGATCCCGGCACCGGCCGGATTCACCACCGACATAGGAGTCAAGGCATGACCGAACCCCAGATCTACAAGGGCCTCGCCGGAGTCACTGCGGACACCACCGCAATCTCGAAGGTCAATCCCCAAAGCAACTCCCTGCTCTACCGGGGCTACCCCGTGCAGGAGTTGGCGGCCTCAGTGAGCTTTGAGGACGTCGCGTGGCTTCTGTGGCACGGAGAACTCCCCTCGGAGTCGGAGGGTCACCAGTTCCGCCTACAGGGACGCTCGTCGCGCGCACTCGCCAAGGACGTGAAGGCCGCCATCGATTTGCTTCCGCTCAGCTGCCACCCCATGGATGTCGGTCGTACGGCGGTGTCCGTGATCGGAGCCAGTCACCCGAAAGCTGAGGATAACTCCCCCGAAGCTGAACTGGAAAAGGCGACCGAGCTGCTGGCGGCATTTCCCGCCGTCGTCGCATATGACCAGCGGCGCCGCCGCGGACTTGACCCGGTAGAGCCGCGCGAGGACCTGGGCTACTCCGCCAACTTCCTGTGGATGACATTCGGTGAAGAGGCGGCGCCGGAGGTGGTGGAGGCGTTCAACACCTCGATGATCCTGTATGCGGAGCACTCCTTCAACGCATCGACCTTCACCGCGCGGGTCATCACCTCCACGCTGGCAGACCTGCACTCGGCGATCACGGGGGCCATCGGCGCATTGAAGGGACCACTGCACGGCGGAGCAAACGAGGCTGTCATGCACACCTTCGAGGAGATCGGCATCAAGCAGGACGAGTCCGTCGAGGAGGCGACTGCCCGGGCCAAGGCATGGATGGACGAAGCCCTGTCGCAGAAGAAAAAGATCATGGGATTCGGGCACCGTGTCTACAAGAACGGCGACTCCCGGGTCCCCACCATGAAGGCGGCACTCGACGCCATGGTCAAGCACTACGGGCGGCCCGAAATCCTCGGCCTGTACGAGGGCCTCGAGACAGCCATGCAGGACGCGAAGAGGATCAAGCCGAACCTCGATTACCCTGCCGGCCCCACCTACCACCTCATGGGATTCGACACGGAAATGTTCACCCCGCTCTTCATCGCCGCCCGGATCACCGGCTGGACAGCGCATGTGATGGAGCAGCGGGCAGACAATTCGCTCATCCGGCCGCTGGCCGCCTACAACGGCCCGGAGGAACGCCACGTCTCCTGACCGCGGACCGGATCTGTCCTGAACCCATGTTCCGCCCGTTCACTCGAAGCGGTTGGACCGGTAGGGTTCCGGTCATGGACATCATCCTGGTTCCCGGCTTCTGGTTGGACGCTTCATCATGGTCCGAGGTCACCCCGCCGCTCACTGCTGCGGGACACCGCGTTCATCCGCTGACGCTTCCCGGCCTGGAAGCTGCGGATGCACCGCGGGCGGGCATCGGCCTGCAAACCCATATCGACGCCGTCGTCTCGGCGGTGGATGAGGTGACTCACCCGGTTGTGCTCGTTGGGCACTCAGGCGGCGGAGCGATCATCCATGGTGTGGCGGATGCTCGGCCGGATCGCGTTGCGCGGGCCATCTACGTGGACAGCGGTCCGCTCGGCGAGGGCGGAGTCATCAATGACGAACTGCCTGCGGACGGTGACGAGATTCCGCTGCCGCCGTGGGAACTCTTCGATGCTGACGATCTCGTCGACCTGGACGACGGGTTGCGGGCCGACTTTAGGCGGCGGGCAATCCCGCAGCCGAGAGGTGTCGCCTGTGATCCGCAGAAGCTCGGAAACGAGCAGCGCTACAACGTGCCGGCCACCGTGATCGCATGTGAATTTCCATCGGCCCAACTGCAGGAGTGGGTGGCCCAGGGGCACCCCTACGTCGCGGAGCTCGGCCGGATGAAGGACGTTGAGTATGTCGATCTGCCAACCGGGCACTGGCCGCAATTCACGCGTCCTCAGGAGCTCGGTGAAATCATTTTGGCAGCGGTCAGCGGTCCGGAACGACCTTCTGCGGTCTAGCCAAAATCCGCCGTCCGCACCGTCTGGTTGTCGGCATTGAGGGTGACGGTCACGTTCAGGGGCTGACTGCGGAGAACGTGGCCGAGCCAGTGCTTCGCATCATCCCACATACCTTCCCAGGGCACCTGCTCCACCGGGTACCAGCAGGGATCGATCTCATCCGTTAGGCCCGGCTCACCCGAGAATCGCTCCGTCGTAAAGACGACGGCGTCCATGTCCAGCACAGGCTTGATGGGGAAGCGCCACCGCACCGGACCGAGCTCCACGAGATCCGCGACGTCGACCACCATCCCGGATTCCTCCTGGACTTCCCGTGCCGCGGCTTCGCCGGCGGATTCCCCAGGTTCGATGCCTCCGCCCAGCGCGACGATCCGTCCTATTCCGAAACCGGAGCGCTTCATTCCGAGCAGCACTTCGCGGCCGGCAGCGGTTTGCCGGAACAGGAAGCAGAGCGCGACTCGCCGTGGGGTCATGCGACCCAAGTCTAGTCACGGCGTGGCGCCGACGGTGTTCCGGCATCCGGCTTTGCCCGCAGCCGGTCGTCCTCCCTAAGGAAGAACGCACCGAGGGAGCCCGCCAGCGTAGCGAAGACAGCGATTGAATAGACCGCGAGAATCACCTGCACCACGCGCGCGAACGCGGTCTGCGGCGTAATGCCGGTGCCGGTGATGGTGGCCATCGCCGTCTCGTAGAGCGCGTCGCCGTACTCGGTATGCTCTCCCGTTGCGTAGAGCAGCTGGCTTGTTGCGAGGATAACGACGGCGGTCACGGCCGCCATCCAGCCGATCCTGCTGGACAGCAGCCGACCGGCGGAACGGGAGCCACGGATTCCGGCCGAGAGGATGCCGCCAACGCGAGCCACCCGGGTCAGTCTCAGGAGCCGGACAGCCTGGAGCGCGCGGAGGAAGCGCAGGAACGGCACGAGCAGGAAGATGACCTGCCACCAGCTCTTCTTCCAGAAGGCCGCGCTGAACCGTGCGATGTAGGCCCGCAGCAGGAATTCGGCGACGAAAACCACCCAGAACACCCATCCGGTAATGGTCAGTCCCAAGACCAGCCCCGGGTCGGTCGCCAGAAGCTGGCCCAGGACGACGAACAGGAAAACAAGCCCGAGCACGCCCATGGGACGGTCCAGGCGACGGGCAAGTAGTTCTGCAGCGCTCAGCCCGTCCTCTGGTTCAGCGGGTGGGGAAGCGTTGGGGCGTGCGTCGGCGGCGTTCACCTCCCCCATCTTTCCACGCCCTCGCGACGAACTGGTTAGACTGCTCGAACCCGACATCCAACCGGCGGGAGATTGTTGTGCTGTGGCTGCTGTCCATCCTTGGCGCCCTTGTGATCATGCTCGGACTCATCGAGGTGTTCCACACTCTGCTTCATCCCAGCGGGCGCGGACGGTTCAGCCGTCTGTGCGTCGTGGCGGTCTGGCGAGTAGTACGTGGGTTGGGTGAGAAGGCAGCGTCGGTGGCAGGGCCGCTTGCAATGGTGTCGGTCATCGTCTTCTGGGCCTCCCTTCAGGCGATCGGGTGGGCGCTGCTCTTCTACCCGCATATCTCGCAGGACTTCAGCTACGCACCGGGCCTTGACCCTGCGCGGTACAGCAATGCAGCCGAAGCCTTCTATGTCTCCGCCGTCACGCTGACGACACTCGGGTTCGGTGACGTCGTCGCAACGGATCCGCTGGTCCGGTTCCTGATTCCGTTCGAAGCGCTGACCGGCTTCGCCCTGCTGACGGCAGCAGTGTCGTGGTTCATGCAGATCTACCCCGCGCTCGGCCGGCGTCGTGGGTTGGCGATCCGCTTGTCTCTGCTGCAGAACGCCGACTACATCACCAGGATGGAGGAACTTGACCCGTCCGCTGTCACCAACACCCTGGAATCACTTGTCGTTGATCTCGTGCAGATCAGAGTCGACCTCACTCAGACCTCGGAGTCCTACTACTTCTGGGAGGCGAACGAGGAACTCTCGCTGCCTGCTTCACTGTCCTACGCCGTCGACCTCGCGAATCAAGCGAGCCGCTCCCCCAAACCGACGCTACAGACAGCCGGAGCTCTCCTGCACGACGCGCTCGATTCATTTGCGGCATTCCTGAAGGACGAGTTCCGGCATGACGGCGAAATGACACAGGATGTCTTCCGTTCCTACGCCAGTGATCACCGGTACCCCTACCGTGAGGGTTCCTGAGAACACGCAGCCCCGTTCCCTGTACCGAGAAGGTAGAGGGGACGGGGCTGGTGTTGTGGGCCCGCCGATCAGGTCCCGGCAGGACCCTCACCGACCAGTTCCGGCCGCAATTCCACCGGAATTCCGGTGTCGATGAACTGCTGGTCCATCATTTCCTGTGCTGTGCGGCCCTCCACGACGGGGAGGAAGTCCCACTTCACAATCAGGTTGTAGCCGGCGGATTCAAACAGCCACTGCCCATCGACCCGGCGGGCGATATAGAACCAGGTGTTTCCGCCGTCCTGCGGGTTGGCTTCAAAGGCGGCGTCAGTCACCTCCATGGCCATCCATTCTTCGGTGCAGCCAACCACCTCATAATCGTCCGGATTGCTCGCGAAAGGCGTCAGGCTCATGAAGTCACTGCCCTGTTCCATGACCCGGTCGACGTCCTCCACCCGGCAGCCCTCATCCGCTGGTGGCCCGGTGGGGACTCCCCCGGGTTCGACGCTTGGCTCTACGGTCGGTTCCAGCGTCGGCTTCGGCGTGGGCTCCGGCACTGGAGATGGGTCCACGGTCGCTTCCTGGGTGGGTTCCAGCGTCGGGGACGGTTCGAGCGTCGGGGTGGCACTCGAAGTAGCGGCCGGCAGCGGTGCCTCTGTTCCGAGCGACCCACCGAGCACGACGGCGCCAGCCACGGCTGCCGCTGCAGCGGCCCCTGCCACGACAGCCGCCATCCTGCGCCGGCGCTGCAGGGGAATCACAACCGGGCGATCATCGCTGAAGGCGTCATTCTCATTGTTCTCGCGGCCGTGACCCGCGACGGACCCGTTGTTGGTTGTTTCATTGTTCATGGCAGTGTCAGGCTCCTGGTGGCCTCCATTGGCCGGGAAAGCAATAATCTCGGTTGGTGAATCGGAGGATTCCCGTTCGGCGCGCACGGGGTCCAAGCCCCGGATCAGGTTCTCGATGCGGTCCATTTCAGGCTCCTTCCTCTGCCATCAGAGCGGCAGGCATCATCTGTGCAAACGCGGCGCGAGCCCGGTGCAGGCGTACTTTGGCGGCGGAGGGGCTGCATCCGAGCACCTCGCTGATTTCCACGGTGGAGAGATCGTCCCAGTAGGCCAGCAGAAGGATCTCGCGTTCCTTCTCCCGAAGCCGCAGCAATGAGTCGGCCACCGCTTGCTGTTGGGCGCCCTGGCCCGCGCGGGCCGCTATGACGACCGAGTCCCTTACGCGCTGCATGAGATGTTCCGCGCGTTCCCTGCGCCGGTATTCGTTGCCGATGACGTTGCGGGCTACTGTGAGCAGCCATGCCGGCGTGACATCGGCGGCGTCGGGGTTCTTCTGCCACGCAATCCGGAACACATCGTTGGTGAGTTCTTCGGATGCTTCGCGGCTGCTGACTCGGCGGTGGATGAAGGAGAACACGCGGTCGCGATGTTCCCTGTGCAGAGCCGCGAACACGTCATCGTATCGCCGCAACACTGTCCCCCCTGGTGTATGTGTCCTGTCCATACCCCTTTAGTTTCCGGCACGCCCGGCGGGGTTACAGGTACCCCAATTAAAGGGCGCGGGGATGCGCTGCGGCATAGATTTCGCGCAGCGTGTCAGCCGTGACGAGCGTGTACACCTGGGTTGTGGTCACCGAGGCGTGCCCCAGAAGCTCCTGAACTACCCGCACATCCGCCCCGCCCTGGAGCAGGTGCGTGGCGAAGGAGTGCCGCAGGGTGTGCGGTGACACTTCCCCCGCAACCTTGGCGCGCTCGGCGGCGGCTTTCAGGATGCTCCACGCACTCTGCCTGCTCAGCCGCCCGCCGCGCAGATTGAGGAACAGTGCAGGAGCGCTGCGCTTTTCGGATGCATTGGCGGCCAGCGCGGGCCGGGCGCGCACCAGATACGACTCGATGGCGCGCGCCGCATAGGATCCGAGCGGAACGAGGCGTTCCTTGGATCCTTTGCCGAAGAGCCGGACAACGGCGGGACCGTCGAGCGCTGCGTCGACCGACACGTCATCGACATCGAGCCCCACGGCTTCGCTGATTCGTGCCCCGGTCGAGTACAGGAACTCAAGCAGCGCACGGTCGCGCAGACCTCCCGGTGTGGACGTGTCAACGGCCTCGAGGATCCGCGTGACATCGTCAACAGAGATCGCTTTGGGCAGGCGCTGGCCCGCGGTAGGCGGGTGCACATCTTCGGCGGGATCCGCCGTCGTCGTTCCTTCGAGTGCGAGGAAGCGGTGGAGGCCGCGGACGGCGACCACGGTGCGGGCCGCCGAGCGGGGGCTCAGCGGCGCCTGCCCGTCCTCGCCGGTGGCCAGTCCCTGCGCGAAGGCCGAGACCATTTGCCGGGTCACGGCGTTCATCGAGTCGATGCCATGCGCCGCGAGGAAGCGGTGGTACCGCAGCAGATCCCGTCGATAGGCCGCGAGGGTGTTCGCAGAGAGTCCGCGCTCCACAAGCATGTGCTGAAGGTACTCGCTGATCAACCGGCCGGGGCCGGTGGCCCGGAGTTCGTCCTGCACGGTAGCCTGCCCGCCCTCGGCCATGATTCAGCCCTGCAGTACAGGGCCCAGGGGCCACGTTCCGTGCTGGCTGTGATGTTCCGGCCATGGAGCGTCCGCTGGACGGAGTGAGCGGTAGCCGGACAGTTTGGTTGCCGCCGCCGCGAGGATTGCTGCTGCGGCGGAGGGGCTGTGGATCCGCCCTTCGAGCACTGCCTGCACGGCGTCAGGCAGAGGCACCCAGGCGAGCTCGATCTCGGCTTCCTCGTGGGTGCGGGTATGACGCTCATCGTGCGGCACTTCGGCGATGCCCTGTGCGAGGTAGATGCGCAGGGCTTCGCTCGAGGAGCCGGGCGAAAGGAACAGGTCGGAGAGAACATGCCAGGAACTTGCCGTCACGTCCGCTTCCTCGGCCAGTTCGCGGGCCGCGGCAACGGCGAAGTCCTCGCCGTGGACGTCCAAGAGGCCGGCGGGAATCTCCCACAGGTCCATCCGGACCGGGTGCCGGTACTGGCGAAGCAGCAGGACACGTTCCCGGTCATCCATGGCGAGGATAGCGACTGCTCCGGGGTGCCGGATGTACTCGCGCGTGATCGGCTCGCCGTCCTCGTCCAGACGGAAAGTTTCGCTCACGACGTCCCAGATCTTCCCCTGGAAAACCGTGGTGGCCCCAAGCAAGCGGCGGGGGCTTTGCCGGTCGGATATCACCGCGTCCCGGGATTCTGCACCCATAGCTAGGCCTTGACGCCCCGACGCAAAAGCGCGGCCTTGACCAGTCCGGCGAACAGGGGATGCGGCCGGGTGGGACGCGAACTCAGCTCGGGGTGGGCCTGGGTGGAGACATAGTATGGGTGTGTCTGCGCGGGCAGTTCCACGAACTCAACCAGCTTGCCGTCCGTGGTGGTGCCCGATACGACCAGACCGGCAGCCTCAAGCTTCTCCCGGTACTCGTTATTGACTTCGTAGCGGTGGCGGTGGCGCTCACTCACAGCGGTGCGGCCGTACGTCTTGGCGATGACGGACCCGTCCTTCAGCGTCGCATCCCACAGGCCCAGGCGCATGGTGCCGCCCATATCGCCCTCACCGGCGACGATTTCGAGCTGTTCGGCCATGGTGGCGATGACCGGGAACTCGGTCTCGGGATCGAACTCAGTGGACGAAGCACCCTTCAGGCCCACAACATTGCGGGCGAATTCGATCACCATGCACTGCAGGCCGAGGCACAGGCCGAGCGTCGGCACCCCGTTCTCACGCGCGTGGCGCAGGGCTCCGAGCTTGCCCTCCAACCCGCGGATGCCGAAGCCGCCTGGCACACAGATAGCGTCAGCGCCGTCAAGTGCCTTCGCCGCGCCTTCCGGCGTGGCGCACTCATCCGAGGGCACCCAGCGGATCTGTACCTTGGCCTTGTTCGCGAACCCGCCGGCACGCAGCGCTTCCGTCACGGACAGGTACGCGTCCGGCAGGTCGATGTACTTGCCGACCAGCGCGATTTCCACGTGGTGCTTCGGGTGGTGTACAGCGTCCAGGAGCTTGTTCCACTTGGTCCAGTTGACGTCCTTGAACTTCAGGTCGAGGGCCTGAACGATGTAGGCGTCGAGTCCCTGCGCGTGGAGCGTCTTGGGGATGTCGTAGATGCTCGGGGCGTCCGCTGCGTTGACCACCGCGTCGATATCGACGTCGCACATGCGGCCGATTTTCTCGCGCATGGCGTCCGGGACCTCGCGGTCGGAACGGATGACGATGGCGTCCGGCTGGATACCGATTGAGCGCAGCATCGCCACTGAGTGCTGCGTGGGTTTGGTCTTCAGTTCCTGCGAGGGTCCGATGTAGGGCACCAGGGACACGTGCAGGAAGAAGACGTTGTTGCGGCCGATGTCCTGCCGCACCTGCCGTGCGGACTCGAGGAACGGCTGGGATTCGATGTCGCCGACGGTGCCGCCGATCTCGGTGATGATGACGTCAGGCGCCTTGCGGCCCCCTGTCGGTTCGGCGGGCAGGCGCATGCGGCGCTTGATCTCGTCCGTGATGTGCGGGATGACCTGCACGGTGTCGCCCAGGTACTCGCCGCGGCGTTCCTTGGCGATGACAGTGGAGTACACCTGACCGGTGGTGACGTTGGCTGACCCATCGAGGCTCTCATCGAGGAAACGCTCATAGTGGCCGATATCGAGGTCGGTCTCAGCGCCGTCGTCGGTCACGAAGACCTCGCCGTGCTGGAAGGGGTTCATGGTGCCGGGATCAACGTTCAGATACGGATCCAGCTTCTGCATGGTTACGGACAAACCTCGCGCCCGCAGCAGGTGGCCGAGGCTGGAAGCTGTCAGACCCTTACCGAGAGAAGACGCCACACCACCGGTGACGAAGATGTGCTTGGTAGTCTTGGCGGACTTTTGGAACCGGGAGATTGTTTGCTGCACCACGGAGTTCGAGCCTATCACCTGGCGGCTGTCCGCGCTGCATCAAGCAGCAGTTCCTCGGCGTGTGCCTGAGCACTGGCCGACTCCTCCTGGCCGGCCAGCATGCGAGCCAGCTCGCGTACCCGTTCCGACTCCGGGAGGACCTCGACGTCGCTGGCGGTGAAGCCGCCGTCGGCTGCCCGGGTCTTGGTCACCCGGATATGGTGCGATGCAAATGCTGCCACCTGCGGCAGGTGCGTGACCACCACAACCTGGACGTGCTGGGCGAGCATGGCCAGGCGGCGCCCGATTTCGACGGCGGCCTTCCCGCCTACCCCCGCGTCCACTTCGTCGAAGACAAAGGTGGGGACGGGGTCGACGGCGGCGAGAACCACCTCTATTGCCAGCATCACTCTCGACAGTTCACCGCCCGAGGCGCCCTTGCCCAACGGGCGCGGCGCTGAACCGGCGTGCGGCTGCAGGGAGAAGGAGACCTCGTCCGCTCCTGATGCTCCCGGCGTGCCGCCGGACGTTACATCGATGATGAGCTTCGCGTCTGGCATCGCGAGGGCAGTGAGCTCATCGCTGACACGCACGGCAAGGTCATCGGCAGCAGCTCGACGCAATCGGCTCAGAACCCGTGCTTCCTCAACCAGCCGGTTTTCCAGCGTGGCGGCTTCCTGCTGGAGCCCTTCGATCCGGTCCGAGTCGCCGCTGATCTCATCGAGGCGCTCCCGTCCAACGGATGCCCACTCGATCACCTCATTGACGGACGGCGCGTACTTGCGGATGAGGACATTGAGGTCTGCCCGGCGGGCCTCGACCTCTGCCAGCCGTCCCGGTCCCTCCGAGTCCAGGGATGATGCGTAACCGGCCAGCTCTGTTGAAATATCCGCCAGGATGTACCCGACTTCCGCGAGCCGCTCAGCCAGAGATCCCAGTTCAGCGTCATGAGCGCCGACCGCTTCCAGCTGCCGCTTCGCCGCATCCACCAGAGTGGTGGCGTCGCCCGTTTCCGGGAACTCACCGGAGACCAGCGCCTGATGTGCCGCCGCCGCAGCAGTGCGAAGCTCCTCAACGTTGCCGAGCTTCATCGCTTCGGCTTTCAGGGTCTCGTCCTCCCCCGCTTGGGGGTCGATTGCATCGATCTCCTCGAGCGCTGCCTGCAGCGACTCCGCTTCCCGCAGCCGGTCGCGTTCCGCGCTCCGCAGCCCCTCCAGGTCAGCGGTGACCTCCCGCCAGCGACGGTAGGCCGCCTGGTAGGAAGCCAGGGCGTCCGCCAGTTCGGCACCGCCGAACTTGTCCAACGCCTCGCGCTGTGCTGCCGCGCCTCGCAGCCGCAGCTGATCCGACTGGCCGTGAACCACCACCAGCTTCTCCCCCACCTCAGCGAGGACGCCGGCGGGAGCTGACCTTCCGCCGACGTATGCGCGGCTCCGGCCGTCGCTGTTGACTGTGCGGGCAAGGATCAGTCCTGCGCCGCCGTCGTCGTCTTCCAGCTCACCGCCGGCTTCCACCGCGCGCTGGGCGGCAGCGCCTTCGGGGTCCACCCGCAGCAGGGCTTCCGCGGAGGCGTTCCTGGCGCCGAGGCGCACCGCGCCGGCATCCGAACGGGCACCCATCAGCAACCCCAGCGCGGACAGGACCATGGTTTTGCCCGCGCCGGTCTCGCCGGTTACAACGCTGAATCCGGGCCCGAGGGAGAGCGTCGCGTCGGCGATGACACCGAGGTCGCGGATGCGGATTTCCTCGATCATCGGGCAGGC
Organism: Arthrobacter sp. TJ-170; assembly: GCF_058269305.1. Taxonomy (NCBI): domain Bacteria; kingdom Bacillati; phylum Actinomycetota; class Actinomycetes; order Micrococcales; family Micrococcaceae; genus Arthrobacter; species Arthrobacter sp. TJ-170. Next base: position 186,167 of record NZ_JBZCNL010000008.1, read on the forward strand.
TCGCCGTCGTGGCTGACCGGACCGCGCCAGCCTTGGGTGGGCAACTCGAATTTGCGGACGAGCCGCTCCGAGAAGGGGGTCTGGTGCGTCCGCGCCAGACGGACCGGGATGTCGGACCGGGTTGCTTCGACGCGCGCTCCGGGTGGCAGGTCCACCGTGCGTCGTCCGTCGCACCAGAGGACCCCTGAAGCGTCTGTCCGGGTGAGGATTTCCACTGCCAGCAGCGATGTGGGTGCAACGACGAGCGGCTTGGCGAAGAGTGCGTGCGCGCTGATCGGAGCGACCAGGAGCGCCTCGACCTCCGGCCATACCACCGGCCCGCCGGACGAGAACGCGTATGCGGTGGAACCCGTGGGCGTGGCCAGCACGACGCCGTCGCAGCCGAATGAGCTGACCGGCCGGCCGTCGACTTCGAGGACCACCTCGATCATGCGTTCGCGGTTGGCTTTCTCGATCGCCGCCTCGTTGAGCGCCCAGGTCTGGGCAGCCAGCTGGTCACCGCGCCAGACCTGCACATCGATGGCCATCCGTTCCTCGACGGTGTAATCCTTGTCCACGACCCAGCGGACCGCTTCAGCGAGGTCGGCGCGCTCGCTCTCGGCGAGGAAGCCGACATGCCCAAGGTTCACGCCGAGCAGGGGAACATCCGTACCACGGACCAGCTCAGCGGCTCGGAGGATGGTCCCGTCGCCGCCGAGCACCATGCCCAGTTCGATTTCACTGAGCGTTACGTCCGTTCCGAGCGTTTCCGTGGGCGCAGCCAGAGTGCCGTATTCAGCCTGCATGTCCCGTAGTTCCTCGCCGCGCATGACCGGGCTCAACCCGGACGCATGCAGTCGCGTGCAGGCCTCCTGGGCAGCCGCCATGGCATCATGGCGTCCGGTGTGGGCGAGTACCAGTATGCGTCTAGTCATCACGCTCCGTTGTATCAGGTAGGAACGGCCTCACGCATTGCCGCTCGTGCGAAACGCCGCGCTGCCGTCCACTATCTCGCGGGCCAGCCGATCTGCGTCCTTATCGATCCTAGGCACCAACGTGTTCGCCGGCACCTTCATCCACAGGAAGAACTCGACATTTCCGTTCTGGCCCGGGAGCGGGCTACGCGCGACGCCTTCAACTTCAAGGCCCACTTCCAGCGCGGAGCGCACTACGCCGACGACGGCGCCGCGCCGCTGCTTCTCGTCCGTCACCACTCCGGAGCGGCTGAGTGCGCTCTTGCCCACCTCGAACTGCGGCTTGACCATCAGGACGAGGTCCCCGCCGCTCCGAGACGCGTGCGCGAGCGGTTCCATCACGAGGGTCAGCGAAATAAATGAGAGATCGGCAACGGTCAGGTCAACCTGCCCGCCGATCTGCTCCGGGTCCAGGAACCGGACGTTGAGCCCTTCATGCACGCGTACCCGCGGATCATTGCGCAGCTGGTCGACAAGCTGCCCGTGCCCCACGTCCACGGCCACAACTTCGTTCGCTCCCCTCCGCAGCAGCACGTCTGTGAAGCCGCCGGTGGACGCTCCGGCGTCGAGGCACCGCTTGTCACGGACGTCAACACTGGAGAAAGCCTCAAGGGCGCCGTCCAGCTTATGACCGGCACGGCTGAGGTAGTCCGGGCTACCTCCTGCCCTGACAACCAGTTCGTCGCCGTCGGCGATTGCCGAGGAGGCCTTGGTCAGTACGACCCCGGAGCGCAGCACGCGCCCCGCTGTGATCAGCTGTGCTGCATGGGATCTGGAACGCGCCAGCCCCCGGGACACCAGCACCTGGTCGAGCCGCGCCACCGTCAGCCGTGCTCCGTGTTGAGCTCAGCGAGCAACTCGTCATGAAGCTGCTCGTACGCAGCGAGTTGGGCCGCCTCGTCCAAATCCGTCATGGAGTTGAGGTTGTTCAGCACCTGATCAACTGAAGCATCCCCCGTGGGTGATACCTCTGGAAAACGGGACGGGCTGCTGTCCGGCGTCGAGGCCTGCTCGAAGGAAGATGGTTCAGCGGGTTCCACGGCGGCTCCTCACCGTTGTGTGTCCTCTTCCCCATCCGCGAATCTCAGCTGGGGCAAGGTTGGGGTGTCCTGCTGCGGACAGGCCGCCCACCATGCTGCGCAGCCTGCGCGCCAGACGTCCAGATTCTCACGCCCACCGCCCATTATTACGACGCCGTCCTCAACCTTCGCGTAGGACTCACCGCAGGTGAAAACACCGTCCTGCTCGGTAGTGTCCGGATAGGGACGGTGCAGCTCACCGAGGTCAGCGACCAGGTAGGTCGGGCGTTCGTCTGTGACGGCGGCCAGCGCACTCGCTGCCGTATCAACGCCGGTCAGCACCAGCGCCGTCGCCATTCCAGCCCGGTTTCCGCCAAGGATGTCGGTGTCCAGGCGGTCGCCGACCACGAGCGCGTCCTCCACACCAAGGTGTTTCGCCGCCGTCGTAAACAGCTGTGCTTCAGGCTTGCCTGCAACCAGCGGTCTCTTGCCGGTGGCAGCGCTCACCGCGGCCACGAGGGAGCCGTTCCCGGGCGCGATCCCACGGGCCTGCGGTATGGACATGTCTGTGTTCGTAGCGACCCACACGGCCCCTCCAGCAACCGCGAACGAAGCTTCGGCAAGGTCTTTCCATCCGAGCGAGGGCTCGAAACCCTGAATTACTGCGTTGGGAAGGGGGTCGGCAGTGGTTACCGGCACGAGTCCCTGGTCTGCAACATGCTGGGCAAGAACTGCGCTGCCAGTCACGAGCACCGTTGCGCCCTGCGGCACCTTTGTGGCGAGGAGTTCCGCACCCGCAAGCGCGGAACCGAAAACCTGCTCCGCCGCGGCAGGGGCACCCAACTCGCGAAGGTGTGCCGCTACTTCCGCGGAGGACCGGGACGCGTTGTTGGTGATGTACGCGAGGGCTACGCCAATGTCCCCCAGTTTCTCCAGCGCGTCGGTGGCACCGGGGATGGCCGACGGGCCGGCGTAGACCACGCCGTCCAGATCCGCGAGCACAGCACCGTAGCGGCGCGCCAGAACCGGCTCACTCACCATCACGATGCTCCTCGCTTGTGGCGTCATCCACGTCTTTGGTCTCGGGTACGGGCTCCGGCTCGGTTTCTGAGGACCGTGAGTCTTCTCCAACTGACTCAGCGCTGTCTTCCTTCTCCGGAGAGGTGCCGACGCTTTCGACAGTTCCCCGCGCCGCGTTGCGGTCCAGCTCGGCAGCTTCGTCGTCGTCGACGAGGTCGATGATGTCGGGATCAGCAAATGCACCGACGCCGAGCGCGTTCTCGGCGACCTCCGCCTGGCGGCGCCAGGAGGCCGCTTCCTCCTCACGGCCGACCGCAGCAAGAGCGTCCGCATACGCACGGAACAGGCGCGGGCTGTAGCTGAATGCACGGTTCTTGGTCAGCTGCGGGATCTCCAGGGCCGCTACGGCGGCGTCCGTTTGGCCAAGGTCGGTCCGCGCTCCCGATTCAACGATCGCCAGCTCAACCTTCCCTGCGGCGTCGAGGGAGGATGCGTCCTCCGATTTGGCAAGATCGAGGGCACGGTCAGGACGGCCCAGTCCCCGCTCACAATCCGCCATGACGGGCAGGTGGACATTGGAGCCGCTGATCCGGCGGTAGGTACGGAATTCCCGCAGGGCCTCACCATAGTGGCCCGCAGCGTACGCAGTCAGGCCAACAGCTTCACGGACGACTGCGAGGCGTCCGCCACGACGGCTGGCGGCAAGTGCGTGCTGAAAAGCGAGCTCAGGCTCATCGTCGATGAGGCGCCCTGCCATCACGAGGTGCTTGGCTACCCAGAGAGCGCTTCGTTCCTCGAGATTGCGGATCTCTGCGCGGGTGATCTTGTCCAGTTCGCTTCCCGTGACATCTTCGTCAATTTCCGGCGAACGCTCACGGTCCGGCCGGTTGGCGCTCCGAAGGTCACGGGCGTTGTGCGGGCGGGCAAACGGTGCGTCCTCCGGACCTGTTTCCGCGGAGAAACGCTCGGGACCGCGAACGCGGTCCGTCTCACGCCGTTCCCCTCCGCGAGGTGTATCACCATAGGTGCGGCCGGGACGGCGGTCGTCGCCGAAGCTCCGAGCCGGCCGGCGCTCATCATTGCGTGCGAAACTATCCCGGGTTGAGGAACTCCCGGCGTCGCGCGAGCCTGCACCCCTTGAGTACCCACCGCTGCTGCCCTCGCGGAATGAGCGGCGCTCGGTGCCGGCCTCGCGGGACCGGTTGTCCCCACCGGCCGGTCGCTCCCAACGCCGTCCTGCATCACCGGAGTCACGGCGTTCCTGATCCCGACCGGGACGACGCTCACCGCGCTGGCCCTCGCGGTCCTGCCAATTGCCTCGGCTACCTGCTTCACTACCCCTGCCGGCACCCCCGAAGTCCTTGCGCGGAGCGCGCTCACCTCGATCGTCGCGGCCACGCTGGCCGCCTTCGCGGGAGAATCCACCCTCACGACGCTGGCCGCCCTCACGGGAGAAACCGCCCTGGCCGCCACCTTCACGACGGGGTCCACCCTCGCGGGAGAATCCACCTTCACGACGCTGGCCGCCCTCACGGGAGAAACCGCCCTGACCGCCACCTTCACGACGCTGGCCGCCCTCACGGGAGAAACCACCCTGACCGCCACCTTCACGACGCTGGCCGCCCTCACGGGAGAAACCACCCTGACCGCCACCCTCACGACGCTGGCCGCCCTCACGGGAGAAACCACCCTGACCGCCACCCTCACGACGCTGGCCGCCCTCACGGGAGAAACCACCCTGACCGCCACCCTCACGACGGGGACCACCTTCACGGGAAAACCCGCCCTGGCCGCCACCCTCACGACGCTGGCCGCCCTCACGGGAAAACCCGCCCTGGCCGCCACCCTCACGACGGGGACCACCTTCACGGGAGAAACCACCCTGACCGCCACCCTCACGACGGGGACCACCTTCACGGGAAAACCCGCCCTGGCCACCGCCCTCGCGACGGGGTCCACCCTCACGGGAGAAACCACCCTCACGGGATGGGCGGCCGGAACCGCGCTCGGAGCGTTCCTGGTATCGGGGACGGTCACCGGATCCAGGGGTACGTCGGCCAGCACCACGCTCGGCGCCGCCACTGGTGTTGCCGCCGGCACTGCGGCCACCCGAATCCCCTCGTCGGGGACCCTCTCGTCGCTCCTCGCTCCGGCGCTGTTCGCCCTTGCGGTTGTCGTCGCGACGGTCTTCTCCGCGGTCGCGGAATGGTTCCCGGTCAGCCATGGCAGCAAAATTCCTCTCGTCATGAGCTGACCTGACGCTTTGCCGGACGCTCTCGCTGTTTATATGTGTCTAAGTTCCGGACTCCGGCCTGCGACGTTTCCATTGTAAGGAAAGCGCGCGGCGCACGTCCGTGCCGTTAAATGCCTGAGGCTCCGACGATACTGTCGGAGCCTCAGTGCTTGAGTGTTGTCCGGCGGTGTCCTACTCTCCCACACTCTCTCGGGTGCAGTACCATCGGCGCTGTGGGTCTTAGCTTCCGGGTTCGGAATGGGACCGGGCGTTTCCCCCACGCTATGACCGCCG
>NZ_JBZCNL010000009.1:0-83455 GCF_058269305.1 Arthrobacter sp. TJ-170
CACCACGTTCCATGATGATCCGGACATGCTCGCGAAGGTCTCCCGGGGCCTGGGCGAGGCTATGGTCGGTATCAACGTTGAGGAGATCCCGCAGCCGCACCGCCTCGCCGAACGCGGCTGGTAAAACAGTGGATATCATGTCATGCGTTGACAGCCTATGGGCGCCAGATTAGCGTACTCATATATCAGTTGTCGCATAAGCGTTATACCCGCATTCTGGAATCGTTGCACAGGTGCCGAACTGCGCTCGACCGACCATCTACCATCCCCTGAGTCCCTGCGTCTCTGGAAAGGAACCAACTCATGGTTCATAAAGTCCAAGCTGTCATCGCCAAGGAAAAAAACGCTCCGGTCACACTGGAGACGATCCTGGTGCCGGATCCGGGTCCGGGAGAGGCGCTGGTGGACATCCTCACCTGCGGGGTGTGCCACACCGACCTGCACTACCTGCAGGGGGGCATCTCTGACGACTTTCCTTTCCTGCTGGGTCACGAGGCCACAGGCGTGGTCAGCGCCGTCGGTCCGGACGTCACCGAGGTGGCTCCCGGCGACCGCGTCATCCTGAACTGGCGTGCCGTCTGCGGTCATTGCCGTGCATGTGCAAAGGGCCAGCCCCAGTACTGCTTCAACACGCACAACGCCACGCAGAAGATGACCCTCGAGGATGGCACGGAGCTTTCCCCGGCGCTGGGTATCGGCGCCTTCGCGGAGAAGACCCTGGTTGCTGCCGGGCAGTGCACCAAGGTGGACGAGGAAGTCGATCCCGCCGCCGTCGGGCTGCTGGGCTGCGGTGTCATGGCAGGCATCGGCGCGGCCATCAACACCGGTGAGGTCAAGCGCGGTGAATCCGTGGCCGTGATCGGCTGCGGCGGCGTGGGTATCGCCGCGATCGCCGGCGCAAAGCTGGCCGGGGCCACCACGATCATTGCCGTGGACATCGACGCCAACAAGATCGAGATGGCGAAGGAGCTGGGAGCAACCCATGGCGTGGACTCCCGGGCCGAAGATCCGATCGAGGCAATCCGGGCACTGACCGGAGGCAACGGCGCGGACGTGGTGATCGACGCCGTCGGCCGTCCTGAGACCTACAAGCAGGCGTTCTACGCCCGCGACCTCGCCGGTCGCGTGGTGCTGGTAGGTGTCCCGACGCCGGATATGAAGCTGGAACTGCCGCTGCTCGATGTCTTCGGCCGGGGCGGTTCGCTGAAGTCGTCCTGGTACGGGGACTGCCTGCCCTCGCGTGACTTCCCCATGCTCGTCAGCCACTACAAGCAGGGCAACCTGGACCTGGACGCGTTCGTCACGGAACGCATCGGCATCGACCAGGTGGATGAGGCCTTTGCCAAGATGCACGAAGGTAAAGTTCTCCGCTCCGTCGTCGAGATCGATCGGTCGGTGGTCTCCTGATGAGCCTGCGTATCGAGAAGCTGGTCACGTCGGGCACGTTTTCCCTCGACGGCGGCACCTGGGACGTGGACAACAACGTCTGGCTCGTGGGTAACGACGACGAATGCGTCATCATCGACTGCCCGCACGACGCCGCCGCCATCATCAACCAGGTTGGCAGCCGTAAAGTCCTGGCCATCCTGCTGACCCACGCGCACAACGACCACATCGGCGCAGCCCGCGAAGTTGCCGAAGCGGTCAAGGCACCCCTCTATCTGCACCCCGAGGATCACGTGCTGTGGGAGCAGGTCTACACGGACCTACAGCCGGATAATGAGCTGAATGACGGCGACGTTTTTCGGATTGCGGGTGGGGAATTGCGAGCGCTGCACACGCCCGGCCATTCGCCCGGCTCCACGTGCTTCTATCTGGAGAGCAAAGGAAGGGTCTTCACGGGCGACACGCTGTTCAACGGCGGTCCGGGTGCAACAGGGCGGTCCTACAGCGATTACCCGACCATCGTGGCCTCAATCCAGGAGAAACTCCTCACGCTGCCCGAAGACACCGTGGTTCACACGGGTCACGGTGATGACACGACCATCGCGGCTGAGCGACTGACGCTGGCTGCGGCTGAGAAGGGGTAACTCACGTGAGCCCTGAGCCGCTGCCAGGGTCAGGTCAGGAGAACGCGAACAGGGGCGGAAACACAACGACGACGACGGCGGCCCACGCGCCGTAGACCGGCAGGTACCGTGTCTGCCAGTTTTCGAGCTGCGCAAACGGGCGCCGTCTGCGCAGGAAGCTGACTGTCAGCCATGCCGCCCGGATCAGATGCACAAGCAGGAGAACGTTCAGCCCGAGCGCAGCAATCTTGTTGGCGCTGAAGCCGAACTCGGCGATCCGGGTGAGCATTGCAGTCAGCATCACCGCGTCGACCGCAATCGCCGCCACGACCAGAACGAGTTGCAACCCATCGAACAGGTTGGGACGGGCGAGAGAGTCCCGCGCGGAGATCGAGTACAGCAGCAGGCTCAGGACGAGCACGAGGATCGCGTCCATGAGGATGAGCAGTTCACGGTCGACGTCCACCAGGCCGCCCGACGCAGCAATCACTCCCAGCAGGGCCAGCAGCATCACAATGGTCAGCGGGGTGAAGATGCGCGTGAGCACGGGGGCGATGTTCTCGACGACGTTCTGCTTGGCCTCGACGAGCCAGGTTGCCACCACCAGTGCCCCCGGCACAGCGAACGGCAGGATCCATTCGCCGAGGATCGGCTCGAAGTCGGTGCCAATGAGCGCGAAGGCGCCGATTGTGAGGCCGATCAGCACGCCGCCGCCGAGGGCAATCAGCGTGTAGTAGATCGCGAACTCGCCCGTGAAGCGGACAAAGTCCATGCGGCGGCTGTCGGACCGCCACCGGCCGCCGACATACGCAAGCCCCGCCAGCAGCCACAGGACCACCGGGGCATGGAGAACCGCGAGTAGCTCCGTGGAACCGCCGGGAGAGAACGGATACAGGTTGAGTACCGCGGCGAGGGCTACGAAAGGGATCAGCAGCGCCGCGCCGACATAGGAGGTGAGCTGCCGCTTCCAGGCGAAGTAGCCGGCCAGGAACGGGAACACGAGCAGACCAAGGTTTCGCGCGAACACGTTTTCGTTCTCGATGAGCGAGAGACCCACCTTCACTGCGATGCCCGCACCCACAGCCAGGGCGAGGACCACGGCCAGTTCGCGCCAGGGCGGGGTGGCGCCGTCGTCGTTTGTTGATCCGGGGAGCAGCACAAGCTGCTTCCACAGCCGGTCGGTGTGTTCGCGGGCAAATTCGCGGGACACGGCGTCGAGGTTGCCGAGGCGCTTGATGGCGACGAGGAACGCTTCCTCGTCGTCGAGGCCTGTGGCCTGCCGCTCGGCGATCTGTTCGCGGAGGTGGTCTTCGAGCTCGTCGACGTCGGCGGGGGAGATCGCCTGGCTGCGTTGAACGTAGCTGCGCCAGCGGTCGATCTGCGCCTCGAGCTCTGCGTGCATCGCCATCACGCCCACCCCTCGGTCACTGCGGGTGGTCTCGGCGCAGTGTTCCATACCTGCCGCAGCGCGTCGGCGACGACGGTCCACTGCTGCTGGCGTTCGGCGAGGGCTTCCCGCCCGGTCTGTGTGATGGCGTAATGCTTACGACGGCGACCGGCCTCCGAGGTGCCCCACGATGAGTCCACGTAACCGAGCCGTTCGAGCCGGTGCAGCAGCGGGTAGAGCATTCCGTCGGTCCATTGCATGCTGCCGCCGGAGAGCTCGCCGACGCGTTTGAGGATGGCATAACCGTAAAGGTCGCCCTCCGCCAGGATGCCCAGAACGAGCGGGGTGGCGGAGGCCGCCACAAGGTCTTTATCAATGCGCACTGGATCTCCAGATACCTAGAGGTGTTAGGTAAGCAAAGCATAGCAGCGCTAGGTATGTTGCCACCGCGTGTGCAGGCCTACCGTGGAAGCCCAGACTGATTCGAGGGGTGCGTCATGGCAGAGCTTCGCATTGAGCAGTGGTGGATACTTCTGGACACCAGGCACAAGGAATGGTTCCGCGAGAATCTGCGGGCGCCGGAGGTTGACCCGGGTGCCGCGAACGCCGTGCGTGAGGCGGGCGGGCCGGACCTGAGCGGGTCCACGCTTGATCCGCGGGACTGGGACTTCATCGAGATCCAGTCGGAGTTCGTGGACTGAGTCCTCCGCTTACCGCATCACCAGGCCGCCGTCGACAGATCGGCACATCAGGTGATGAAACTGGACCAGCCGCTCGCCAAGAACAGGACAGCCTGCGCGCTCGCCGCGCTCCGCGTGCCTAGCCCCGGGGACGCAATCGTACTGTGGGCATCACCGGCGCCGGCAGCGGAGCAGGCTGCCCCTCCGGGTAAGGGCCGAAGCGAGGGTAGGGGGCACCGTCGTCGTAGTGGTCGTCAGCGGGTGCGCCGGACCGTTCCGCGCCGATTTCGGCCTGCCAGGCAGCACGGTAGGCGACCACCTCGTCATGGGTACGCCCGATGAAGTTCCACCACATGACAATCTGCTCGCCCAGGGGCTCGCCTCCGATCAGGATGAGCCGGGCCGGTTGTTCTCCGGCCTCCAGCATCAGGGAGCGCTGCTCGGGCGGGAGGTAGGCCAGGTGGTTTCCCGGAACCTCTGAGCCGTTGAGGGTGAGGTCGCCGCTGTCCAGCAGTACGCCGTGCTCGAACTTCGGGTCCAGGTTCAGTTCCAACCGGGCTGCGGCCTCCAAATTGACTTCGGCGGCCAGCAGCGGCGGTGTGTAGGTCTCGACCGGTGACGTGGACCCCGCCAGGGATCCGAGGAACACCCGGAGCAGCGTTCCCTCGCCTGTGATCGGCTCGGGTTCGTAGTGTTCGAATGTCGCCGGCATGTGGCGGGTTGCGTCGGGCAGTGCGTACCAGAGCTGTACGCCGTGCAGGAGAGAGGTGTCGGGTGTGGAGAATTCCTGATGGGAGATTCCGCGCCCGGCGATCATCAGGTTGACCTCTCCGGGGCGCACCAGCGCGTGGGCGCCGGAGGAATCGTGATGGCTGATCCCCCCGGTGAAGAGCAGGCTCACAGTGGCCAGTCCGGTGTGAGGGTGCCGGGGCACGCTCATTCCGCCGGACTCCGACACCGGGTCCGGGCCGTAATGATCCAGAAAACACCATGAGCCGATCATGCTGCGCTGCCGCTGCGGCAGGGTCCGGCGCACGGTCATTGCCCGCGGCCCTCCCAGCGGCACGTCGCGGGGGGCCAGCAGCTCAGCAGCAACCGGGGTTGGGTTTCCCGCACAGAGCATTTCCTGCGGGTGCGCGTCCAGATTGGTCATCACAATCCTCTGCTGCGGTGGCGGGTAGGTTCAGAGTGGCCTGCAAGAAATCTAGCAGGGTCGGCCCTGGCGGCCTCTAGAACGTGACCCCGCAGCGGAGCGCAACGTTTGCGTACGACGTCGCCTCGCCCGTTCGGATGATGAGCCGCGCTTGAGTGAGCAGTTCCTTCAGCTCCTCGTGACTTACCGAGTCGGGGGAGAGGCCCTCGGCCCGCACAGTTTCCTCCACAACGGTCCCGGATGCTTCCGCTGCGATGACCGAACCTTCAACCTCGAGGTCGGCCAGCACCGCGCGGAGCACCTCCGCGAATGCCGGCGTCCCCTTCACCAGGGCGAGGTCGACGACGGCGGCAGAATCTGGCAGCGGCATGCCGCAGTCCGTGATCATCACCAGATGCCCGTGACCCAGAGTGCTGAGCCGGGCGCTGATGGGGCCGTTCAGTATTCCGTTCTTCTTCAAGCTTCGGCTCCTTGCGGGGTCGGTGCCTCGGGGAGCGTATCGGTCAGCGACGGGTAGGAAGGCTGTGCGCCCTCGGCACCGACGGCGAACGCGCCGACCCGAACAGCGACACGAACGGCGTCGGGCAGCGCGTCTCCGACAACCAGCCGGGCAGCCAGCGCTCCCACAAAGGCGTCCCCGGCGCCGGTGGTATCCACCACCGCTACCGACGGCGCGGGCACCTCGAGGACACCGGCAGTATCCGACAGCAGCGCGCCCGCACCGCCCAGCGTCATGACAACGGACTGGAAGCCGCACTCGGTAAGCGCCCTGGCTGTCTCGGCGTGATCGGAGGGTGCCGGAGCGCCGGTGAGCTGCGCCAGTACCAGCGCCCCCTCGTGCTCATTGACCACCAGCGGGTCTGCGCGTAGCAGCGTCTCACGGTCCAGCTCGATCACGGGTGCAAGGTTGATCAGCACCCGCGTATGACCGCCCGAAAGCACAGCCCCAACCGCCGCAGCGACCGAGGCGGCAGGGATCTCGCCCTGCAGGACCAGCACCCCGGCGTCGGCAATCCGATCCGCGGCTGAGGCGACCATCGAAGGCGTGACTTCGCCGTTCGCGCCGGGGATGACGACGATAGTGTTCTCGCCGGCGTCGTCGACCTCCACAATGGCGACGCCGGTAGTGGTCCCTACGCGCTGCACGGCGTCAGTATTGACGCCGGCCGCATGCAGACCGGAAAGTGCGACGTCGGTGTAGGAGTCTTGACCGACCGCACCGATCATCGTGGTTGGGGCTCCCAGCTTCGCCGCAGCTACGGCCTGGTTGGCGCCCTTGCCGCCGGGCATCACTGTCATGGTTCGTCCCAGCAGGGTCTCGCCCGGCTGGGGGTGGCGTTCCAGTGTTACTACGAGGTCGGCGTTGATGGACCCTACAACGACGACGCCCGGCGACTGAGTGCTCATTCGGTGAATTCACCAACGTTCTCCGAGTTCACGGTGGTGACCGGAACAGGGATGGTTTCTTCGACGGTCTCACCGGCAAGGACCTGCTGGAGGACCTCGACGGAGCGCTTGCCGAGCTCGGCCGGCTGCTGCGCGATGGTGGCCGTCATGGTGCCTTCCTGGATGGCGGCGAGGCCGTCCTCGGTGCCGTCGAAGCCGACAACCTTTACCTCGGACCCGGCTTTGTCGCCGAGAGCCTGGATGGCGCCGAGGGCCATTTCGTCGTTCTCCGCGAAGATGCCGGTAACGTCGGGGTTGGCCTGCAGCAGGTTGGTGGCAACGTTGAGGGCTTCAGCGCGGTCGAAGTTGGCGGTCTGCATGGCTACCACCTCGATGTTCGGGTACGCGGCAATGCCCTCTTCGAAGCCTGCGCCGCGGTCCCGGCTGGCGGAGGTGCCGGCAACGCCCTGCAGGACGATGACCTTGCCCTCTTCACCCATGGCCTTGGCGAGCTCGTCCGCTGCCTGCTTGCCACCGGCTACGTTGTCGCTGGAAACGAGGGAGGCCACCTCGGCGCCGTTGACTGCGCGGTCGACGGCGACGACCGGGATGTCTCCCTGGACCAACGGTGCAACTGCGGCCGCAGCGGCGTCGGAGTCAACCGGGTTGATGATGACGCCGTCGGTTCCGCTGGTTTCGGCGGTGGCCAGCTGGTTGGTCTGGGTCGCGGAGTCGTTCTGCGCGTCGACCACCTCAAGTTCAATGCCCGCCTCTTCCGCGGCGGCTTCGGCACCGTCGCGCAGTTCAACGAAGAACGGGTTGTTCAGGGTGGACAGGGCGAGGGTGGCCGACGTCGATCCTTCGGCTCCCTCTTCGCCGCCGCGGTTGCACGCGGTGGCGGAGAAAGCGAGTGCCAGCGACATGGTGAGTACTGCTGCCTTGCGGGGGGAAGTGAACTTCATTGTTGGTTCCTTTTCTGTGTTTTCCGTGTGAGGACGGTTTTCGGACGGGAAGTCTTTAGTGCGGGGTGTTCTTGCGGCGCAGGGAGTCGATTCCGACGGCCACGGCAATCACCAGGCCGATGACCACCTGCTGCCAGAAGGAGGAGACGTTGAGGAGGTTGAGGCCGTTGCGGATCACCACGAGCACCAGCGCGCCTACCAGCGTGCCGCTGATGCGCCCGATACCGCCCGCGAGCGAAGCGCCACCGATGACGACGGCGGCAATCGCGTCGAGCTCGTAGCCCGCGGCCGCTTGTGGCTGGGCGGAATCGAGGCGCCCGGAGAGCAGGAGCCCGGCGAGCCCGGCGAAGAGCCCGGAGAGCGCGAACACGGTGACGAGGACCTTGCGGACGGGAACACCGGAGAGGCGCGCCGCTTCCTTGTTTCCGCCGACCGCGTACATGTAGCGGCCCATGACGGTGAAGTTCAGGATGAACGCGGCAACCAGTCCCGCAACGACCAGCACGATGATCGGCATGGGGATGACGCCGAGATCGCCGCCGAGGAAGGACACAGCGGGCGCGGTGCCGATCGGGCGGCCGTCGGAGATGACGAGGGTGAGCCCGCGGGCGATGCTGAGCATGGCAAGCGTGGCGATGAAGGAGGGGAGCCTGCCATAGGCGACGGCGAAACCGCTGACCGCGCCGGCGAGCGCACCGATAGCAAGCCCGCCGATCAGCGCGATCCAGCCGGGCATGGAGCCCTGCGAGAACATCCATGCCGAACCCATGGCCGAGAGTGCTGCGACTGAACCGACCGAGAGGTCGATGCCGGCGGCCACGATGACGAAGGTCAGCCCGAACGCGAGGACCGCGATGACGGAGGCCTGGATGCCGATGTTCAGCAGGTTGGGCCCGGTGAGAAAGTCCGGCGTCGCAATGAACAGCGCCAGTCCGAGGACGAAGAGTCCCACCAGTGCGCCGTTGTCGGCCAGGAACCTGCCTACCCGTGAGCCGCCGTCGCGCGTTTTCTTCGGCGCCGCCGCGGTTGCAACCTTATTCATGACCGTCCTCCATCAGCTTGTCTTCAAGATCGCGCTGTACATCGCGCACCGCCAGCGACATCACGGCGTCCTGCGTGGCGTCGTCGGCGCTCAATTCACCGGAAATATGTCCACCGCTCATCACCAGCACGCGGTCGCTCATGCCGAGCACCTCCGGCAGTTCGCTCGACACCATGACGACGGCGCCGCCTGCTGCGGTGATTGCGTTCATCAGTTCGTAGATTTCGACCTTGGCGCCGACGTCGACGCCGCGGGTAGGCTCATCCAGCAGCAGGACGTTGGAACCCGCCACGATCCAGCGGGCGAAGACCGCCTTCTGCTGGTTGCCGCCCGAGAGCGAGCCGACCACCTGGTCGAGGTTGTGCATGCGGATGCGCAACTTGTCCGAGACGTCCTGTGCGCGCTTGCGCTGACCCGTGCGGTCCACGAGTCCGGATTTCGCCGTCGCTGCGAGCGTTGCGTAGCCGATGTTCTCGTTGACCGGTGCGCCGAGCACCAGCCCGTGTGCCTTCCGGTCTTCCGGGACGTGCCCGACGCCGGCACGAATGGCCGCGCCGATGCTGGACTTGGGCAGTTCCTTGCCGCGCACGCGGACGGACCCGCTGATGTAGGGGTCGACACCCGCGACAGCACGGATCACCTCGGTGCGTCCGGCGCCGACCAGCCCAGCAAGCCCCACGATCTCACCGGCCCGCACGGTAAAGGAAACGTTGTTCACCAGGCCCTTGGTGGAGAGGCCTTCCACTTCGAGGAGTGTGTCGGCCGGGCCGTCGTACTCACGGCGACGGGGGAACTGCTGTTCGATGGAGCGTCCGACCATGAGCCGGACAAGTTCGTCCTCGTGCGTGTCCGCGGGAACCTCGGCGACGAATTCGCCGTCGCGCAGCACCGACACGGAGTCGCCGATTGCGGCGATTTCGTCCAGGTGGTGCGAGATGAAGACCATGCCCACGCCGCGCTGGCGAAGGTCCTTCACAACCGAGAACAGGGCGGAGATTTCTCGTTTGGTGAGTGCCGCCGTCGGCTCGTCAAGAATGAGCATGCGGGCGTTCAGGCTGAGCGCCTTCGCGATCTCGACCAGCTGCTGGCGGGCGATGCCGAGTTCGCTGACCTTGTGGTCCACATCGATGTCCAGTCCGATCATGCCGAGCGCTTCCCGGGCGATCTCGCGCATTTTCCGTCGGTCCACCAGCCCAAAGCGGCGGGGAAAGCGTCCCATGCAGATGTTCTCGGCGACGGTCATTGAACCCACGAGGTTGAGTTCCTGGTGAATGGTGGCAATACCCAGGGCTTCGGAGGCGTTGGTGTCGGGGAGGCGGACTTCCTTGCCGTCGACGAGGATTCGGCCGCCATCAGGCTGGTACACGCCGGCCATCATCTTGATGAGCGTGGACTTGCCGGCGCCGTTCTCTCCGAGGAGCACCTGTACTTTGCCGGGGTAGACGCTGACGGTCACACCCTTGATTACTGTCACGGGTCCGAAGGATTTGGTGACGTCTTCCAACGTCAGGATGGGATTGTCGGTCCCTGAGTTATCGCTCACGATGAATGCCTCCTGGAAGGGTCGTGGTGGAACCGCGGACAATGAGGCGGCTGGGGAGTATCACGGAATCCGGGGTTTCACCGGCGATGACCTGCGTAAGGAGGTCCACGGCGAGACGGCCCATGGCGTCGACGTCGTGGGCGATCACGGTGAGAGCCGGGTTGATGAGGGTGAAGGCTTCGATGTCGTCGTAGGCAACGAATGCCAGGTCAGTGCCGATGGCCAGACCGCGTTCGTTGCAGACACCGATGGCACCGATGCTCATGAGGCTGTCGGCTGCGAGCAGGGCGGTAGGCGGCTGGGGGAGTTCCAGCAGGTGGCGGGCACCTGCTGCACCGCTGGCTGACTGGAAGTCGCCGAAGAAGATGAGGCCGGCGTCGTCGTCTGCGTTGGTGTCCGCGAGTGCGTCCTGGTAAGCGGCGAGGCGTTCGCGCCCGGTCGAGGTGGACTGGGGGCCGGCGATGTAACCGATGCGGCGGTGGCCCAGGTTGGTCAGGTGACGGACTGCTTCCTGGATGCCGGTGGTGTTGTCCGGCGTCACGCTCGGAACGGCGGTGCCGGGGATGACACGGTCAACGAAGACGGTGGGAACGCCGCTGTCGAGGACCGCCTGAAGGTCAGCAATGTCTCCCTGCGGGGCCGCGATGAGGCCGTCGACGCGCTGCGTGAGCATGATGTCGAAGTAGCGGTCCTGCTGTTCGGCGTCCTCGTTGGCGTTGCCGAACAGCGTGAGGTATTTGAAGTCGCGGGCACGCTGTTCGACGGCGTGGGCAAGGTCCGCGAAGAAGGGGTTGCGGACGTCGGGGAGCACCAGGCCGATGGTCTGGGTGCTGGTCTTGCGGAGCGATCGCGCCTGCGCGTTGGGGCGGAAGCCGAGTTTATTGGCCGCACCATTGACCGCTGTGCGCGCTTCCTCGGAAGTGGAAGGGTGGCCGGAGAGCACGCGGGAGGCGGTGGCTACTGAAACGCCCGCCATGTCGGCGACGTTCTTGATCGTCACTGATCGCACCTGTGCTCCTACGCTTGCTCATGGAATCGTTTCCATGGAATCGATTACAAACTATGGCACAGGTCACTGGTGGAGGTCAACAGCGGCATCAGGCGCGTTATCGTTTGCACCGCGGACCACCTTCCCCGGGTTCTGACCTGCCCGGCGGCGTGTCTCTGCGACACGCCGCCGTTGGGACTGTCTGCAGGCAGGAGTTGGGGAATCCGGGGCGGGATGAGCTTCAGAGTTCGGCGGGAGGCGGTCCCAGGATTTCAATATTGTGGCGCGTCGCCGCTGCGCCGAGCGCCGCAGGATCAACGGGCCCAGGGTGCGGAAGTTCACGCTCAAGGGCGGGCTGGCCCGCCTCGGCGGTGAACTCCTCGAAGCCGGCAGGCACCGTGATCTGGAGGGACCTCAGTGGTTTCTCTCCGAGAACCTTGAAGGTGTGGGTCGATCCGACCGGCAG
The DNA here is from genome assembly GCF_058269305.1 of Arthrobacter sp. TJ-170. NCBI lineage: Bacteria > Bacillati > Actinomycetota > Actinomycetes > Micrococcales > Micrococcaceae > Arthrobacter > Arthrobacter sp. TJ-170. The sequence goes on from NZ_JBZCNL010000009.1 coordinate 11,617, forward strand.
GAAGACGTGGCCGCCGGGGCCCGCGTCGAAGGTTTCGCCGTCGCACTGGAACCTCGCGGACCCGGAAATGATGTAGAAGCACTCGTCCTCGGAGACATGGCGGTGCACGGGGGGTGAGAATCCGGCGGGGTTGACGAACTCGATGACGGTCAGCTTGCCCCTGGTCTGCTCGCCGGAAACCTTGACGGTGGCCAGACTGCCGAGGAACCAGTAGGCGGCGCCGTCGTCGTCGTGGAGCACTGTTCCCTTTACGGTGGATCGACGCGCTATGGATCCACAATGACCCGGCCCTCTATCGCGCTCTGGTTCTCACCTGTGGATGGACGGAAGAGTCGTACAAGCGGTGGCTGACCAGACAATTGAAGACGTCGCTCGCCGAGCCGCTGAACGGTGGTTAGCCCATCGGGGCACGAAAGAGGCCCACTACGCGTGCATGCGGTGAGCCCATTTCGTTGCCGTTGAACGCCGTGCCGTTGGAACGCCGTCAGGCGGAGATGCTCCGCGGGGGAGAGGCGCTGAAGGCGAAGGCGTTGTCGAAGAACGTCTGCAGCTCGTCGCACAACAGCACGAACTCCGGATGGTCGACATACATGAAGTCGTTGTGCCGCCCATCGATCGTGTAGAGCGTCTTTGGCGAAGACGCTGCAGCATACAGCGAAGCCGCTTCACTGAACGGGTGGAGCGTGTTCCGTGAACCGTGGCCGATGAACAGCGGAACCGGAGCGAGGCCGGCGACCACCTTCTCTACGTTCAGGTCCATGATCGACTCCGTGAACTGGATTCGCGTCGGATGGCCGAAACCATACACCTGGGAAAGTTCCTTCCCCACGTAGTCCTTGGTGGCGGGGTCCAGCGGGTAGTGCTCAAATGTGTCGGCGAGCCGGGATTCCCCCTCGAGCACCCGGTGGATGCGGTCCTGCTGCACCTCGTCAAGGATTTTCGTCCACTCGTCATAGGTGTGGATGGACTGCAGCCACCGCTCGCCGTCGTAAAAGCCGTTCAGAGCTGCTACGCCGGCAACGTTCCGGGCGCGTTCTCCGGCGACAATCACGTTCGCCGCCCCCATGCCCCACCCGACCAAGCCCAGACGGGCGTCATCCACGTCCTCCTGGGACTGCATGAAGGTGACCGCATTGCGGACGTCCTCGACCTGCTGCTCAATGAGAACCGTGCCCTTTTCCCCCTCGCTGTCGGCAAACCCGCGGTAGTCGAAACCGAGGCAGATGTAGCCGCGCCGAGTGAGTTGCTTCGCGAACATTCTCGGATAGAACTCGTTGAATCCCTGATACCCGGAGTTGACGATGATTGCCGGGTGGGGGCCCGGGCCCGGCAAATCGTCCGGATAGTAGAGGGTCGCCTTGAGGCGGCTGCCCTCACTGAAGAACGTTGTTTCCTTCTCGATCATTTGTGTTCCTTTTATCTGGCTTGCGGGGCATGTGCTGGCTGTGGCCAGGCCTGCGCTAGCCAAGCAGCCCCTCGCTCTCAAGCCACTCCTCAGCAACATCACGGGGCTGTTCGCCATCGTTGTCGATCCTGCCGTTCAGCTCGGTGATCGTTTCGTTCGTCAGGGACTCGCTGATGGGCGCCATGATCTCCACGATGGCCGGGTACTCATCGAGGGTTTCCTGTCGCAGTGTCATGGCGCCCTGGTATTCGACGAAGAATTCCTCGTCATCCTCAAGGACCGTCAGGTCATTGGAGACGATGCGTGCATCGGTCGAGAAGACCTCTCCGAAATTGCACTCCTCGCCGATCTGCGTGTAGATCAGGTTCAGGTCCAGCTCGACTACACTGCTGAACTCGAACCCGTAGGCCTCCTCGAGCCCTGGAAGGCCGTCGTCGCGGTTGATGAATTCGCTGGCAGCGCAGACTGCACCCTCATCCGGGTTCTCCTGGATGTAAGCCGCCGCGTCACTCATGGTGGCGAGGCCGTTCTCCTCCGCGAAACTGCTCGGGACAGCGATGCGATAGGTGTTCTGGAAGGGAGCCGGTTCGAGCCACGCGATGCCGTTTTCGGCGTCGGCTTCCGAGACGGCGGCGTACAGGTCTTCCGGAACGTCCTCAGTCGAGTTGCCCAGGATGTTCACCCAACCGGTGCCGGTGTACTCCCAGTACATGTCGACTTCATCGGTTTCCAGCGCCTCGCGGACGGTCGCGCTGCCCGAGATACCGGTCCGGTCTTCAATCTCCGCGCCGGCATCTTCGAGCGCGACGGCGGTGATCTGGCCCAGCAGGATGGACTCGGTGAATTCCTTCGAGCCAACTGCCAGCTGCGCGCCTTCCAGCTCTCCGCCGCCGGCAGCTTCGCCGCCACCGCCCCCGGCCCCGCCATCGCCGTCGCCGCCTCCGCCACAAGCGGACAGCGTCAGGGCAAGACTGATTCCGGCTGCAGTAAGCGCCGATGCCTTTCCAAGGGTTGTTTTCATGATTCCTCTTTTGTTGTCGGGTGTTCTAAAGGCCTTTGGGGCGCAGGAAGTCTTCCGCTATTCCTGCCAGGTAGTCGATGAGCAGTGCCAGTACGGCGGTCAGGCCGGCACCGACAAGCTGAATCAGCACACGGTTCGTGGAGAGGCCGGCGACGATGATGTCGCCGAGGCCGCCCGCGTTGATATAGGTGGTCAGGGTTGCTGTGCCGACGTTGATCACCAGGGCGGTGCGGACGCCCGCCAGGATGATCGGCACCGACAGTGGAAGCTCGAGGCGCCACAGCACTCCCATCTTCGAGATGCCCATTCCGCGGCCTGCTTCCAGGACGGACTCGTCGACCTGTTCCAGCCCCACCATGGTGTTCAGCAACACCGGGATGATCGCGTAGAGCACAAGGCCGACGACTGCCGCCTGGAACCCGAGGAACAGGAAAGCCACCGCCAGTAGGACGAGCACGGCAATGGTGGGAATGGCCTGCGCGAGGGTCAGGGCAGTGATCACGTAAGGACGGAACCGTTGGGTGAACGGCCGCGTGAGCAGGATTCCGAGAGGAATGGCGATGATCAGCGTCAGTATGGTCGAAACCACCGTCAGCTGGATGTGTTCCCAGGTTGCAGTGGCCAGCGACGCCGGGTTCAGGGAGCGGGCTTCGATGCTGTCCAGTTCGCGCGAGGTGACGTAGAGATACATGGTGAGGCAGGCGGCTGCCAGGAACGCCGGCATGACCAGATATCCGCCGATGGTGCGGGGGTGGGTGCTCGGCGGGGTCTGAACTACGACGTCTCTATCCCGGACTGGAACGCTCATGACAGGCCCTCGCCCGTTTGGACCATAGCGTCGTCCGGATTTCCGGTCTGTCCTGTACCGGACCGGCGCATGGAACGGATGGCGGCGTTGAGCTGCTTGATGTCAACCACGCCCTGGTATGCCCCGCGATCGTCCGTCACGATGGTGACGCTGTTTTCGGACGAGAGCAGATCGTTGAGCGCATCGCTCAGGGTTGCATCCGGCCGGACCATCGATTGGGGCGGAACTCCAATTCCCTCCAGCGCGACGCCGGTTGCGCCCTGAAGCTCCTCAGCTCTCACCCAGCGGCGGGGCCGGGATTCGTCGTCGAGCACCAGCACGGCGTCGCGGCCGCTGCCCTCCAGTGCTGCCATCGCTGCAGCAGGACTGGAGCCTGTGCGTACTGTCGGCCACTGGGAGAGCTCGATATCGGCCACGCGGCTCAGGTTGAGGCGTTTGAGCGATGCCCCTTTGCCGATGAAGTCGGCAACGAATTGGTTCGCCGGAGCAGTCAGGATCCGCTCCGGGGTGTCGTACTGGGCGATGTGGGACGCCTCCTGCAGAATGACGATCCGGTCGCCCATCTTGATGGCTTCATCGATGTCATGGGTTACGAAGACGATGGTCTTTCGGACCTCGGCTTGCAGGCGCAGGAACTCGTTCTGCAACCGGTCGCGGGTGATGGGGTCGATGGCTCCGAACGGCTCGTCCATCAGCATGACGTCGGGGTCGGCACCAAGTGCCCTCGCAACTCCCACACGCTGGCGCTGACCACCTGAGAGCTGTTTTGGATACCGGTCGCGGTATTCCGCCGGAGGCATGTTGACCATGTTCAGCAGCTCGTCCACCCGGGCCGAAACCCGCTTGGCGTCCCAGCCCAGCAGTTTCGGAACGGTCGCCACGTTCTCGCCGATGGTCATGTGGGGAAAGAGGCCCACCTGCTGGATAACGTACCCGATACGACGCCGCAACTTGTCCGGATCAGCCCGGGTCACGTCCTCGCCGTCGAGAATGATCCGCCCCGAGGTCGGCTCGATGATCCGGTTGATCGTCTTCATGGTGGTGGTTTTCCCACAGCCGGAAGGTCCGACGAAGACAACGATCTCTCCCTCGTAGATGTCGAGGGTCAGGTTATCGACAGCGTTGTCCTGCTGCCCCGGGAACCGCTTTGTGAGGTTTTCGAGGCGAATCATGACCTTTCGCGGCGGCTGACTGCTTCCGGTAGAGACATTCATCGGATTCCTTGAGACGTAGTGAGCCTGCGGATGGCGTAGAACAGGACATCGAACAGGATGGCGAGAATGATGATGCCGATCGTTCCGGCCAGCACAAGGTGGACAGCGACCGGGGTGCCGACCCTGGCGAGGCCGGTGAAGATGAGTTCGCCGTAACCCGGGCCGAGAACAATGGAGCCGATTGCGGCGATGCCGAGCAGCACAAGGGTGGTGACGCGAACCCCGGTGATGATGACCGGCCAGGCCAGCGGCAGTTCGATCCGCAGCAGCTGTTGCAGGCGGCTCATTCCCATTCCGTTGGCCGCTTCGACGATGGCCGGGTCCACCTCGCGGAGCCCGGTAATTGTGTTCCGCACGATCGGGAGCAGCCCGTACATGGTCAATGCCACCACCACCGGCAGCGCGCCCAGGCCGAGTGGACCGATGAGCAGGATGAACAGCGCGAATGAAGGCACGGTGAGGAATGCACCGGTGACCGCCAGGACCGCCTCACGGGGGCGTGGTTTTCGGTAGGTGGCCACACCCAGTCCGACGCCGATGACGGTGGCGAGCAGTACCGAAACCCCGACGACGGCGGCATGTTCGAGACCAAGTTCGAGCATGTCGTCGCTGCGCCTGATCAGGAAATCCAGAAATTCCATGGGGCGCTCCTTCCCGGTTGGTGCCTAGCGGTCCGTCGCCTGCCGCTGGTTCGGGTCGCGGATATGGTCACAAGACGAGCTCCCTTGGCTTGTCGGCTGCGCTGGCTTCGAGCCACTTTCGGTCCAGTCCCTGCTTGGCCAGCCGTTCAATCAGCTCCCTGAGCGCCAGCGGCGGTTGTGGGCTGTCGGGCTGGCCGGCGTCCGATGCGAGGATCAGCATGTCCCCGGCAGCGCGGGCCACGTCCCCAAGGAGGGCATCGGTCATTCCCGGCTGATGCCACAGCTGGTACGCGGTGATTTCCACGTGCGCGCCCAGCTCCGCCAATTCGGCTATCTCTGCCGGACTCATTCCGGGGACTGTGTAAGAGGGATGGGTCAGCAGGAAACGCCTGATGTTCCGGCTTCTTGCCTGTTCGAAGAGCCAGCGGCACTCCGGACCGCTGAGGTGGCCGGTGCACAGGACTGCGTCGAACTCGGCGATGAGGTCCAGCACCAGGGAGATGTCACCGAGTTTTTTGTCATCGGCAGCCAGGACCGGAGGAGTGGCCAGCGCCGAGCGGCCGAGACGCGGCTGGAGATCACAAAGCCGGGGGAGGGCCGCCGATTCCTGCGTGTGCGCATCAGCGGTGGGAAACCACACCACGCGGCCACCGCTGTGGAGCGTCGCCGCGACGGAGGAAGGGTTGATCCCACCGGCGGGCCGGTTGAGCGCTATACCGCCGACGACGTCGAGGCCGAAGGTGCGTGAGAGTACTTTGGCTCGGCCAACTGTGGATTCCTGGTGTCCCTTGAGTACGAACCCACTGAACCCCGCTGCGACATATTCGGCACAGATCTCATCGTCGTACCCGATGCGGTCAAGCACGTCGGGCGCGGCGTGGACGTGCACATCAAACAAAACGCCTCGTCTCGTTGCGCTCCATGCACTTCAGCGTGCGTGGGTCGTCATGCCGATGACTCTAGAAGTACACCGTGATCTGCGCAACGGTACGGTGCAAAATCAGCAACGAGCGATGCATCTTTGTGTTGCATAGTTTGCATCGACGTGTTGCTGTGCTTCACCCTGCGGTGGATAGTGATGGCGAGTACAAATACTCCGCGCAGAAAGAAATTCAGTGAACCAATACGACGGCTTCCGGGAGTCGGATTCCGTGAAGGTCCGGCTGCTCCAGACGAACCCCGTTCTGGGCGACGTTGATGGGAATCTGCAGAGGCTCGATACTCTCGTTGCGGACAGTAGCGGCCGGGACCTGGTGGTGGCGCCTGAGCTAGCCACCCACGGCTATCACCTGAGTGAGGTTCCCGATGCGCTGCCGCTGCGTCCTACGGATGAACGGCTGCTCAAGCTCGGCACACACGGCCCCGTGGTGGTGGCAGGATTCGCGGAAGCCTTCCGCCACCACTCGTTCAACAGTGCCGCGACGATTTCGGGCGGTGAGGCCATAATCCAGCGCAAAATGTATCTCCCCACGTATCGTGGCTGGGAGGAGCGCAAGCATTTCCGGCCGGGCGGCACCCTGCGGTGCGAAGACGTCCTTGGCACAAGAATGTCGGTGCTGATCTGCAATGACGCCTGGCAGCCCGCGGTACCGTGGCTCGCCGCCCATAGCGGGGCAGAGGTGATGGTTGTGCCGGTGAACAGTGCTACCAGCACCGTCGGCGTGCCGACAGCACGCGCCTGGGAGATTCTTCTGCTGCATGCCGCAGTCGTGCTCCAGTCCTATGTCATCTTCGTGAACCGCTGTGGTGAAGAGGATCGGCGGGATTTCTGGGGCGGCTCCCGCGTCTACCATCCCTCGGGTGACGTGATCGCAGAGCTTGGCCCGGACGAGGGCGTCGCTGATTGTGAGCTCGATTTGCAGGAGCTGCGTTTGTTGCGCCGCCGGTGGCCTCTGCTGCAGGAATCGCGTGCCGACGTCATTGCCCGAGAGGCTGCAAAGCTGGCTGCCGAGGAGCTCTAGACCCTGATGACTGCCGAGCAGAAGCAGAGCAGCGCCGCCAAAATGATGGCGCTGTTGGAGGTGCTGGCCGCCGCGGATGCCAGTGTGCACCCGCGGGGAATGACCGTCTCCGAAGTTGCACGGGCGCTGGACCGGGATAAGTCGATCATCTCCAGGCAACTGAAAAGCCTCCTGGAGTCGGGCCTGGTCACCCGCGACTCAGGGGGTTGTTTCGAACTGAGCTGGCGCCTGTACGCACTGGCCTCACGGGCCGGTGACCAGCATCTGGCAAAGAATGCGGGCCCAATCATGCGAAGGCTCACCGATAACGTCCGGGAGCGCAGTCATCTGACCGTCCTGAGCGACGGGGAAGTGCTCACCGTCCGCTCGGAGGGCTCCCGGCGTTCCCTTGAAACCCAGGGCTGGGTCGGCCGGACGATTCCCGTCGTCCGAAGTTCAAGCGGCATGGCATTGCTGATGGACCATGACGATGACGTGATCCTCGAGATTGCACGCAGTTCAGAGCCGAAGATATCAAAACGGCAGGCGACAGCCTTCCTCGACGGCGTCAGGCAGTCCCGCGAGCGCCAGTACACGGTCGCCAACCGGATCTTTGATCCGGAGATTATCGGCATAGCCACTCCTGTGCGGGATATCTCGGGACAAATCATCGCCGCCCTCAACATCTCCGGTCCGGCTGCCCGGGTGGAGGGGCACATAGAGTACTTCGGGGGTCATCTTCTGGCCGCTGCCAACAGTCTTCGTCAGACCGCCCCCGCATGATCAGCTAGAGCACCAGTAAGCTGGCTTGGTAAGTCACGTAGCGAAGGAGCTCCTTATGGACTCGGTATTGGAAGCAATCCGCGATGAAGTGGTCCGTCGGAATCCCGGCGAAACTGAATTCCACCAAGCTGCGTCTGAGGTGTTCGATTCCCTCACCCCTGTGATGAAGAAACATCCGGAGTTTGTCGAGGCCTCGATCCTCGAACGCATCTGCGAGCCCGAGCGCCAGATCATCTTCCGCGTCCCGTGGGTCGACGACGAGGGCAAGGTCCGCATCAACCGCGGCTTCCGCGTCGAATTCAATTCCGCGTTGGGACCCTATAAGGGTGGGCTGCGGTTCCACCCCTCGGTCTACCTTGGCATCGTGAAGTTCCTCGGTTTCGAGCAGATCTTCAAGAACGCGCTGACCGGCTTGCCGATAGGCGGCGGCAAAGGGGGATCCGACTTTGACCCGCGCGGCCGCAGCGACGGCGAGGTCATGCGCTTCTGCCAGTCGTTCATGACGGAGCTCTACCGGCACATCGGTGAACACACGGACGTTCCCGCCGGCGACATCGGTGTCGGCGGCCGCGAGATCGGTTACATGTTCGGCCAGTACAAGCGGATCACCAACCGCTACGAGTCCGGTGTTCTGACCGGTAAGGGCATTGGCTGGGGTGGGTCCCTGGTCCGCCCGGAAGCAACCGGCTATGGTGCCGTGCTGTTCACCCGGGAAATGCTCGCGAGCCGGGGCCTCGGGTTTGATGGGCAGCGGGTCCTCGTCTCGGGCTCCGGAAACGTCGCCCTGCATGCGATCGCGAAAGCACAGGCGCTGGGAGCAAACGTGATCACTTGCTCCGATTCAGCCGGGTATGTCGTCGAGGAGCAGGGCATCGACGTCGAGCTGCTGCGCGACATCAAGGAAAACCGGCGCGGACGCGTCAGCGACTACGCGCAGGAGCGCGGCTCTGGCGCGGTCTTCGTTGCCGGCGGCTCGGTGTGGGATGTCGACGGCGGGGTTGCGCTGCCGTGTGCCACGCAGAACGAGCTGGATGAAACTGCCGCCAAGCGGTTGCTCGCCGGCGGTCTGGTAGCGGTGGCTGAAGGCGCCAATATGCCATGCACACCCGAGGCGATCGGATTGTTTGAGGAAGCAGGAATCCTTTTCGGTCCCGGCAAGGCGGCCAACGCAGGCGGTGTGGCGACGTCGGCTCTGGAGATGCAGCAGAACGCCAGCCGTGACGCCTGGTCCTTCGAATACACCGAGCAGCGGCTGGAGGACATCATGATCAACATTCATGAGCGCTGCGCTGCCACGGCTGACGAGTATGACCTGCCGGGTAACTATGTGGCGGGCGCGAACATCGCCGGCTTCGTTCAAGTGGCCAACGCGATGCTTGCGCTGGGCGTGGTGTAACGCGCACGCCTGGACCCGGATCAGAGGTGGAACGGGGCCTCGTTCCGGGCACAGATATCGCGGATGTGACCGACCAGGGCGTCGTTGAGCGGGATGCCGGTGTTCAGCCGTTCCGCCCGCACAGTCCGCTCCATGTCGCCGGCCACGAGGACCGGACTATCCGGCGACGCGGGAGGTTCGGAACGCAGCGTGTCCAGGATCTGTGAGACCGACGTCGTGAACTGTTCGGGCTCTCCGAAGAACCCGGGGTCGATGGCCAGGCAGAAGTGTCCTATATCGCTCGGGTCCGCCGGCTCCCTCAGCGGAGCGAAGGTGGCACCGGCGAGTGCGCCTGCCAGAATCTGGACCATGACGGCGAGCCCGTAGCCCTTGTGGCTGGATAGCGCCTCGGTTCCTCCCAGTGGACTCAATCCGCCCTGCTGTTCACTGCGGAGCTGGCTGTAGGCAGCGTGTGAATCGGTGACGGGTTGGCCAAGACCATCGAGTACCCACCCGGCGGGCAGGGGCTGGTTGAGGTAGTCGTACACCTTCACCTTGTTCACTGCGACGGTGCTCGTCGACATGTCCAGGACGAACGGAACATCGGCGTCGGCGCTCGGCGCTGCGAACGCCAGCGGATTCGTCCCGAGGACAGGCCTCGACCCGCGGGTGGGGACCACGGACTTGGTGGGTGTGGTTGAGGTGACCAGCCCTAGCTGGCCGGTCTCGGCAGCGATTCTGGCGTAATGTCCTGCCGCGCCGAAGTGGTGGGAACGATGGACGGTGACCACCCCTACGCCGGTTTCCCTGGCCTTCGAGGTGGCAAGCTGCATCGCTGTCACCATCGCGGAGTGTCCCAGGTTGTGGCCGCCGTCGATCACCGCGGTTGATGTGCCCTCCCGCTCGATGACCGTGTCGGCGCCGGTGTTGAGTTTCCCGTCGTCGATGAGCTGCTGGTACATGGGCAGCATGGAGATCCCGTGAGAGTCGATCCCGATCAGATCCGTCTCCACCATCACGCCGGCGGTGGTTTCAGCTCTTTCCGGAGCCAAGCCCCAGGCGGACAGGACCGCGAGGATCTGTTCCCGTACGGTGTCTGCCGCGTATTGCTTCATAGCTGCCCCTCGTCATCGTGAGTGCTGATCTGCTTCCCAATTCATACACGGACAACACTAGGCGGGCGGGCTAGTGAATGCCCGCTTACGCAGGCGCGGCATATTTACGACGGCGGTACTCGGTTGGGCTTACCCCAAACCTGCGCTTGAAGGCCGTGCTCAGCGAGAACGCGCTGCCGTAACCGATCTCGCCCGCAATCCGTGCCGTGGTGCGGTGCGGATCCGCGAGGAGTTCGCTGGCCAGAAGCATCCGCCAGTTGGTCAGGTATGTCATCGGCGGCTCGCCGACGGCGGAGCGGAAGCGAGCGGCCAGGGTGGCCCGCGAGACATTGAGGCGGCGGGCAAGCGATTCCAACGTCCACGGCTCGGCGGGCAGTTCGTGAAGCAGTTCCAGGGCCTTTCCGACGACGGAGTCGGCACTCGCCGACAGCCAGCCCGTCGCGCGTCCGGGGTGTGCATCGGTCCAGGCACGCACGGAGTGGACGAGGAGCACGTCCAGCATCCGGTCAATCACGCTGCCCTGCCCGGGCGCATCCGTTCCAACCTCCTCCGCGAGGAGTTGCACCAGTGCGGGATTGACGGCGCCCGCGGGAATGACGGCGGTGCGCGGCAGGGCTGCCGTCACCGCGGAACCGATTTCAGCGTCGCTCTCGTAGGTACCGATCAGCATGGTGGTCTCACCGGACACGGTGTTCCCCCATGTGCGGACCCCGTGGCTCATGGTCAGGTGCACCGGCTCTCCGACGAGGGTGGTGCACTCCTGCCCGGGATGAATAACGATGCTCGGCTCGCGCCCGGGCTCATCAGAAACGACGTAGGGCTCCGGCCCACGAACCAGTGCTATATCGCCCACACCAAGTGAGATTGATTCGCCATCCACCCCGAGCCACACTTGCCCCGACAGCACAGCCATCACAGTCAACGGAGCATGGTCCCTCACGTCCAGCGACCACGGAGGGGTCATAGCCACGCGTAGCGCGAAGGCCTGACGGGCATGCGGGCCGTCGAGAAAGCGAACGAGCGGATCCATGCCGCCTACGCTAGACGATTGCGTATGTATTCGCCCAGCATAACTATGTAAAGTCTGAACTAATCACGGTGTGCTTGAGCCATGACTGCTCCTGACTTCCTTGAAACCGCCGCTACAACTGCAGCGGCGGTGTGCGCCGGGGCCACCGGCGGCGTCTACGTGGCGTTCTCCACCATGGTCTTGCCCGCCCTCAACGTCCGGGCGGGGAGTGAAGCAATCGGCGCAATGCAGCGGATCAACGTGCTTGCGGTCCGTCCACCGTTCATGGCCCTCTTCTTCGGGGGCGCACTCGCCTCCGTGGTCGCAGGGGTGACCGCCGGGACCTCAGGGTCGCCCATGCTGCGGCTGACCGGTACGGCACTGTCCTTGGCGAGCTTCGGTGTGACGATCGCCGTCAACGTTCCGCTCAACAACGCGCTTGCCCGTGTGCCTGTCAGAAGCGTGGGCCCGGATGTATGGCGAACGTTCGAGCGTCCCTGGGGCCGCGCAAATACCGTGAGAGGCATCCTGGCGCTCGCCGGTGCGGCAGCACTCGCAGGTTCCCTGACGGGGTGACGCGTGGACCGCGCTCCATAACTACGTAAGGTGAACCCCATGCAACCGAACGAACCGAACATCAAGCAGATCAACGCAGACGGGCTGATGCTTCCTCGGGGGAAGTACAGTCACGTCGCCATCGCTCATGGCACCGCCTATATTTCCGGACAGTTGCCGGTGAACAGTGAGGGGAAACCTGTCACCTCCAAGACCTTCGCACTGCAGGTCGAGCAAACTCTGCATAACCTCGATGCCTGCCTGGTATCTGCAGGACTTCACCGCTCCGGTCTGGTCCAGGTGAGGGTGTACCTCACGGACATGTCCGACTGGCCCGCGTTCGACGAAATCTATGGCGAGTGGATCGGTTCGCATCGTCCTGCTCGAGCTGTCGTGGGGGTGAGCGCGCTCAACCACGGTGCGGCCATTGAACTGGAAGCCACCGCCGTCGTCGTCTGAGGATTCGTTCTATTTCGTGGCGACCAGAGTTGCATAGACGACGAGGTTGTTCACGAACTCCCCGGTTGATTCGGTGAATCCGTCGCAGGTAATCAGGCGCAGTTCCGCATCATCCACGGGGAAGTAGACGGCTTTGGTGGGAAAGTCGTCCTTGGGGTAAAGCTCGCTTTTGTAGACCTCAAAAACGGCCGTGGAACCGTCTTCACGGGCAACTTCGATCTGATCGCCGTTCTTCAACGCTTCCAAGTTGTAGAAGACACCGGATTCATCCTCGGTCGAGTTCACGTGCCCCAGTAAAACCGATGGTCCAAGCTCTCCGGGTGTCGGGGAACCCGTGTACCAGCTGGCAGGCGCGCCTTCGTGGTCGGGCGGAACTTCGAGTGTGTTGTCTTCACGCAGCCCGGTTTCGATGATGCCGCCAGTGCGTTCGAGCGCCGGTATGGCAAAACTGACCGGTGGTGATGCCTCCATTACCCGCACCTCGTCGGCTTGCTCGGTGCTGCCCGGTGCCGGGGCACTTGAAGCTTCGGCGGAGGGGCTCGCGGCTATTTGCGAGTTCGTCGCGATCTCGTTGTCGCCGGTAACCGGAGAGGCACAGCCAACCGTCAAAAGTATGAGAGCCGCCGCCCCCGCTGCGAAGCGGGAGCGGCGGCTCGTCATACCCTGGATCATGGGTTAGTTGCTGGTCCTAGTGGTCAGCGACCATGCGGCGACGAACAGCGTAGGCTGCACCGGCTGCAGCGAGCAGGCCCGCTCCACCAAGGGCAAGCATGCCGGCGTCGTTGGCTCCAGCGTTTTCGCCGGCAGCAACAACTTCAACGCCCGTGTCGGCTCCGCCTGCAGGCTGCATCTGCAGCGGTCCGCACAGAGCCGGTGCAGTTGCCGCAAGCGGCAGTGATTCGGCTCCGGGCAGTGTGCTCATCTTTTCGGTAGCTGCGGGTGGCTGAGTAGCGGGATCCAGGCCGTGAACAACAACGACACCGGTTCCGTTAGCCAGGGCGTCCTGGGTTTCCTGGTTCAGTTCGAATGTGCGCTCGTAGGTGTAGCTGCTGCCTGAGGGAGCAGCCGAAATGGCCGTGGCGGCGTCAGGTCCGGTGCTGCCCTCGAGGGAGAGGGTGGTGCCGACATTGCCGTATGCGGGCACACCTTCAGGGGTGTTGATGATGCCGTCGCCGTCGGCGTCATCAGCCATGGTTGGGCAGACGCCCTGACCACCGATGTGAATGTGCTGCACATGGGGGAAAGGTCCGTCCATGAAAGTTTCCGCGAGGCCGGATGCCTTGACCGTGACGGTCGCCTGGGCGCCGTTGACCTCGATCCAGGCTGAACCTGTTGCACCGCTATTGTTGAGCTGGTTCAGCGTCGTGGAATAGGAGCCGGCGGCGTGGTCGGCCATGGCTGGAGCACCGGCCATAGTGGTAAGTCCGAGTGCGACGGCGGGAGCGATCAGTAGTGCTTTCTTCATCAGAGTTGCCTCCTCATAGAATCCTGCGGATGGTCTCGCCGGCACATACGGTCTGGTTGGAGCTGTGGGATGCGCGGTGTGCGTGCGAGTAGGGTTTCCCCTGTGACCCGACAGTGCCACAGGACCTCACCCCACCGATAGAAAGCTAGCTGATCGTTATGGTGCTGTTACATACGGATGGGGCGATGAATCAGATCTCCGCAGTGCCCTGGAAGCAGGTGGTCGTGGCGCCGCCCACCCAGACGGTGCCGTCGTCATCGGCGGTGATCGTGATGTCTCCGGCCCTGCCCAGCCGGGTCCCCTGGGAAACCCGGTACGTGGACGGAACCTCGCCGGCTCCGGTCAGCCACTGACCCACGGAGGCGTTCATGCTTCCGCAGACCGGGTCCTCCACGATGCCGAGCGGCAAAAAACAGGATCCCGTTCCCCCGCCGGACGTTGATCAGGCCCGCGGTGCACTCCTGCACGATGATGTCGTCGCGCCGTGGACAGGTTGGTCCACCGCGCGACGCGCTGCATCGCTACATCGCTACATCGTCCAGTCCTTCACCATCCAGTACGACGGCGACTGGGTTGCCAAGGTAGGGAGTCGGAGAGAACACATCGACCTGAGCAAAGGGACGGGAAGAAGTCATGCGAGAAATCTTGTCAGGACTGATGCGGGCGAGGCCAGCCCCGCTCACATCAGGGGTCCACGGAGGGGCCGGTTGCCACCCCGCTACGGAGCTGGGCGGTGGTATTCATTTGGGTCCTTCCAGGGGGATGTGGTAGCACTCAATGTAGTCCTCAAGGGGCCTCCCGAACATACGTTTCAGAGGGAAAATTTCGCTGTACGTGAGTTGCGGGATTCGTCACAACAGGGCACACTGCCGGCGCTTCCGTATGGGTGTGTTCCATGACCTCACGTACGGTAAAAGGGATGAGTCACGTACCCGCATCCAGCGCACCTGCACCTTCGAGGGGATGGGGTCGGTCACTTCCTGCCATCCTTCAGGGGGTGCTGATGGGCCTCGTGGAACTGGTGCCCGGTGTCTCCGGGGGCACCCTCGCGCTGGTCCTCGGGATCTACGACCGCCTGATTGTCTCCGCTAACCATGCTGTCCGGGCAGCAACCTCTCTCGTGGGTAGGCAGGGCCGAACGCTGGCCGTCGCGAACCTCAAACAGGTCGAGTGGTCGCTGGTCCTTCCGCTCCTCGCCGGCATGGTTCTGGCCCTGTTCATGTTGGCGGGGCCGCTCCACCACTTCGTGGAGACTCAACCCGTCATCTCACGGGCGCTCTTCCTGGGCATGGTGCTCGCGAGCCTGCTGGTGCCGGCGACCATGGTTCAGAGGCTGACGCCGCCCGGGCGAGGTCCTTTGATCCGCAACGCCTGCGTTGTGCTCGCTGTGGCGGCTGTGGTTTTCCTCCTCCTCGGCATCCCCGCGGTGCAGGTGGAAGAACCGACATGGTGGGTACTGCTCATCAGTGGCGCGGTGGCTATCTGCGCACTCGTGCTGCCCGGATTGTCGGGTTCTTTCGTCCTGCTCACCGTGGGAATGTATGAGCCAACCCTTGAAGCAGTGAGCACCCGGGACTTGGGGTACATCGCCCTCTTCGGAGTCGGCACGGTGATAGGGCTCGCAACTCTGGTACGGGCCCTCGCCTATCTGCTGCGCGAACACCGGCGCCCCACGCTGGTGGTCGCTACCGGTTTGATCCTTGGTTCCCTTCGGGCGATTTGGCCGTGGCAGGACGGTACGGCGCTCCTTGCCCCAGACCCGGAGGGCTGGGCCTGGCCCTTGGCTGCAGCGGTGGCAGGCGCCGCGACGGTAACTCTCCTTTGGTTGCGTGAGCATCGGGCGATCCGGCTCTCCTAGCCTCCTGATCAATCGCCAGCGACAGGCAATCGGCCCACCTCCCCGATAGGGGAGGTGGGCCGAGAGTTGAGCGCTGGGACTCTGTTCTTACCGGTTGTCGATGAGGTTGGCGTTGTCGACCTTGCGGTGGAATCGCATTCCGGCCAGGCCGCCGAGGACCGCACCGGCGAGGGCTACGATCGCGGCGATGAGCGCGGAGATGATTCCTGTTGTGGTCAGATTTTCCGCGTTAGGGATCTGCGGGAAGGTGTTGACCTGCGCGAGGATGTTGAACTGGTCACCGGCGATTGCGCCGAGGATGCCGACGATGATCGCGATGACGATTGCCCACACCCACACGGCAATGCCCTGCTTCACGCCGTTGAACCGCGCCATCCGGCCGGCGACATAACCGCCGCAGAAGTAGGCGAGGAACAAGATGATGGCCAGGATGATCGCCCCAATGATTCCGGCGGTCTGCGGATCGGGTGCATCCGCATTTGTTGCGTTGCCGATGATTGCGCCGAATGCTGCGGCCAGTGCGGTCAACAGCACTGCGGTTCCGGTGGCGGTGAGCCAGCCGAAGAAGGCCGAACCAATCTTGACGCCGCCGAACTGTTCTTTTTCCCGTTCCAGCAGGTGATCGCGCTGGTCTCTGTCGATGTCGTTGCGCCGGGTGTCGTCCCGGTCGTCGTCGAGGCGCCGGGTGTGGTCCGGGTCATTGTCGTCCGGCCCGCTGTGGGCGGATCCTGCGCTTGTGCTCATGGTCTCTCCTGGGGGCTTATTCAGTGCTAGTGGATGGAATTCGCTAGTTGACGGCCTTCGGATATCGACGTCGTACTTAACGGTAGTTCCAAAAGAGCCAGATAGGAAGCACGCTTATTACTAGTTAGCCTGCCGAAGTGGCCGTTCGGCAGCGCAGAATCTCCTCACCCGGGCCATACGGCACGGTTGCGGTGTCAGCGGCTTCGTCACGGCGTAAGCGTCCCCGGGCTTTCGGCCGCCGCCCGTGCATATGAAGCTGACACCCGACGGTAGACCGGAGTCGCGAAGGCCAGCAATGCGGCAGCAATAATGGTGAGCCCCGCGATCAGGAATACGAGGGCTATGCCGCGGGAGGTTCCCTCCCCGAGTAGCGGGGCCAATTGGGTTGCGCCTTCTGCTGAGCGGGCGTACGGGATGATCCAGATCTGGGCGATGGGCGCGATGAGGAACGCGGTGATGGGTGCGGCCGCGGACTCGAGAGCCATTGCAAGCCCGAACACCCGCCCCTGACGGTGCAGGGGCACGACCCGCTGGATGACCGTTTGCTCGGCGGCCTCGATAAATGGAATCAGAACCAGGTACAGCCAGATGCCGGCGATGTAGAGCCATGCCCACTCTCGGATCGTGAAGACCGCGCCGATAACTCCCATCACCACCACAGCGACGAGCATGGTCCGCAGCGGATTGGATCCGAGGCCAAACTTGGCGATCAGGGCGCCGCCCACAATGAACCCGGTGGCGCCGAGCGCGAAGAAGGTTCCCCAAAGCTCCACGGGGAACAACTCCAGCCCGTACGGGTCCATCAGCGCCATGTAGACGCCGCCCACGAAGTTGTTGAATGTGGAGAACAGGATCAGCGCGAAGAGGCCCGAAATAGCCATGACGGCCGCCCAGGAGCCGCGTAGGTCGAAGCTCCCGTGTGCGTCTGTGGCGGCGGCACGTATCTCTTCGGGCATGCGCAGCGTGAGCAGATGCGCGAACGCAAGCGCCGTCAGGACGAGGGCGACAACGATCGTCCAACCCATGCCGAGCAACCCCACCGACAGCCCGGAAAGCACCGAGGTGATAATGAACATCAGCCCCTGCACCAGCCCAACCATCCCGTTGGCGTTGGCCCGCCGGTCCGGCTCGATGAGGATGGAGACCGTGGTGGAAAGGGCGATGTTCCGCATGTTCTCCACGACCGCCCCGATCAGGATGATCAGCGTAAAGACCCAGAACCAGGGTTGCCTCAGGTCCAACAGACTGGTTCCGGGGGTGAGCAGGAACATGATCCCGGCGAGCAGGAACATCACCAGGGTGAATGCGCCGGCAAAACGCATCACTGCGAGCTTCCGGTAGCGGTCCACGAACGTGCCGAAACTGATGCTCGACAGGGCGATCAACAGCATGTATGCGCCGCCGATCACCCCGGTGGCAATCACGTTTCGCGTCTCCAGATAGGCCCAGAACGTGAGGGCGAACCAGAGGTAGCTGGTGGTGATGTTCGCGACGCCGGTGTTCACGAGGATCCCCATGAAAGTGCGGAACCTTTCCGCCGGGCTGCGGAGCGATGTGTCAATGACGTCGTCGTCCGGCGGCCGCGCGGTGCCACCGCTACCGGCGCGGATAGAGGGAATTGTCGCGTCCGCGGAGAGGTCCGCACCGTGGGGAACCGCACCGGCCTCGAGCGGAGCCGGATCCTGTCCGGTCATGCGCATCAGTTTACTCAGAAGCCCCGACGGGGCCAGTAGCTTCCGAACCCTCACCACCGGTAAATGCGGTGTCGTAATTCAGGCGGCCAGGGAAGCTCCTTCGGTCGGCAGTGCCTCTTAAGCTGGTTGGACCGACGACTGGAGGCTGGCATGATCACGACAGCGAGTGAGACGACGGTGGACGAGGTGCTGGCCGAGTTGACTGCCCTCGAAGACCCCAGGATCCGTGAGGTGAATGAGAAGCACGGCGATAACCATGGGGTCAATCTCACCAAGCTGCGGGCGCTGGCGAAGCGGCTGAAGACCCAGCAGGACCTCGCGCGTAAGCTCTGGGCGACTGGTGACTCTGCAGCGCGACTACTGGCGCTGCTGATCTGCCGGCCGAAGGATTTCGGACGCGATGAACTGGACGCGATGCTTCGACAGGCACGCACGCCCAAGGTGCAGGACTGGCTCGTGAACTACGTGGTGAGGAAGTCACCACATGCTGAGGATCTGCGGTTGGCATGGTTCAACGATGCGGATGCAGTGGTGGCGAGTGCGGGTTGGGCGCTTACCTCTGAGCGGGTAGTGAAGAAGCCCGAGGGACTCGACCTGCCCGGCTTGCTCGACCTCATTGAGGCGCAGATGAAGGATGCCCCCGAGCGGTTGCAGTGGGCTATGAACACGTGCCTGGCGCAGATCGGTATCGGGCAAGCCGAGTACCGTGACCGTGCGCTCGAGATCGGTGAGCGGCTGGAAGTGCTCAAGGACTATCCGACACCGCCCGGTTGCACGTCACCGTACGCGCCCATCTGGATCGGGGAGATGGTGCGGCGGCAGGGCGCAAAATAACTAAGTAGGAGCCCTGCCGCCGAAGCTCAGTCGAGTTGGTTGATGCGAATGAGGTTCCCGGCCGGGTCCCGGAAGGCACAGTCGCGGACTCCGTAGTCCTGATCGGTTGGCTCCTGCACGACGTCGACGCCTGCAGCCTGGAGCCGGTCGAACAGTCCGTCGAGGTCGTCTGTGGCAAGGGTGATGGCGGAGTAGGATCCTTTGGCGATGAGCTCAAGAATCGTGCGTCGTTCATCGTCAGTGATACCGGGATCTACAGCGGGTGGGTGCAGCACTATCGAAGTACCCGGTTGTCCGGCCGGCCCGACGGTGATCCAGCGCATGTCCTCGTAGCCGACGTCGTTGCGGACTTGGAATTCGAGAATGTCGCGGTAGAAGCTCAGTGCTGCGTCAGCGTCGGTGTGCGGGAGGAAGGTGTAGTGAATGGTGATGTTCATGCGCATCACCCTAGACTCGGCTACCCGCGGCTCGCTTCTTGATTCCTGACCGGTCTGGTTGCCTGCCTGGCCAGGCAGGGCGGGATTCCCTCGATGTGTTCGTGCTCACGGCGGTAGACGCTCGGCGGGACGCCGACCAACTCGGTGAACCGGGTGCTGAAGGTGCCCAGCGAGGATGAACCAACCGCGAAGCACACCTCGGTGACGGTGAGGTCTCCACGGCGCAGGAGGGTCATCGCTCGTTCGATTCGCCGGGTCATCAGATACGAGTAGGGCGACTCCCCGTAGATGCGCTTGAACTCACGGCTCAGGTGACCGGCCGACATATGGGCACCGCGAGCCAACGCTTCGAGGTTGAGCGGTTGGGCATACTCGCGGTCGATGCGGTCGCGGACGCGTCGCATGACGGCGATATCACGCAAACGTTGCGCCTCAGCGCTTCCAATCCCCATGGTTTCATCTTTCCACTGTGGCCATTGATCAGGAATGGAGAAGCATCACTCAAGAAGATCGCAAGCCGAGAAAATGATCGCGGCCCAGGTCAAGAAAGCAGTGAACCAGGGCGGCGTGCGGGCGCCCGGGGTTCCCTCTGTTCCACCGGAGGCGTAGAGTCGCCGCATGGCTGGCACACTCGTTCGTCCCCGTAGCGGCAAAGTAATAGCAGGAGTCTGCGCGGCTCTTGCGACCGCGTTTGGGCTGCCCAAGTGGCTCGTCCGGCTCGGATTCGTGATCTTCGGATTGGTAGGAATTGGAGAGTTGGTCTACATCATTCTGTGGATCGTGCTTCCCAAAGAAAACTACTGATCCGGTAGCGTGCGGCAGACCTGATTAGCGGTCTCCCACCGAACGCCCAGGCGGGCTATCTCGCGGCCTCTGGTGCCCGGGGTGCGGTCGCGGTCAGTCTTCGACGAGAATTGCTTCCAGGATGTCGATGACCTGCGCCCGCTGTATCGCGCAGTTCGAGGCCGGCCATCCCGTGTCCGCGAAAACGCGGCCGACGTCGGTGCTGGCATCCCATTCCACCTCGTCGTTCGCGTTGAGGCGGTACACATTGAATATGATTGGTCGGCCCTGCGCCAGGCGGCGTTCGGCGATGGCCGCGATACGCTCTGCAGCCTTCCGGGGTGTGGAGAGGAACTGCCCAGCAGCAATGCCCACCTTCACCTCCCATAGCTTGCCCGTAAGGGAGGGAATGGTCTGGAGCTGTTCGATCATTTGTGCCGTCATGCCCGGTATGTTTGCCACGGTTCGCACTCAGTTACACGGTGATGGGAACAATTCGATTACGGCGGGCAGCGTGCTCTTAACCACCGCCCGGGCCGGTACCCGGGTTCATAGGCACAGGTAATTCAGTCGGAGGGGACCGGTGCAATACACGCGTCTCTTTTGAACGCCAGAGGAGCCAGCCCCACCAGAGCTGAGCACCACCGAGGAGTAGTGCGGACAACACCCCGAGGACAGGCAGGAACGGCCCCTCAAGGGCGAAGAAGGCCGGGCCGCCCAAGGCCAGGAGGATACCGGCGCCGCGGGGGAAGACGCGAGCACGTGCAGCCGCTACGCCCAGGATGGTCAAGCCGATCGGCCATCCAAGGAGGAGTATCGCCACACCGATCATCGTCGGAGTGGTGAGCAATGGGCCGTCCAGGGCAAGGAGTTCCGGAGCATCGGTTGCGAGGATGGGAAACGCGATCGCTTCCAGCCCCATGACCGCGGACCCGCCAACGCTGCCCGCCAGGCTCGCGGCCAAAGCGGCTTGACCCCAGCGGCCGAGCTGGTTGTGGTGTGCGGCCACTATGCCGCAGGCCCCCACGAATGCCAGCGCTATCGCGATCAGAAGAGCGAGGTGAATGGCGGTCCACAGAGGGGTGCCCTCAACGGACTCACTCACGGAGTTGGTGAGGATATTGGGATGCAGCGGCGTGGTGGCCGCCACCAATAAGCCGCTGATCGCCATGCAACCGGCCGAGACCCGAAGCGGAACCCGTACTACCGGCACGCCATTGGGCTCCCGCGGCTGAGGGCTGGACATTCTGAATCATCCCCTTACGGGTGCTGAAGCAGTCTGCGCCGGACACCAATGTCCGGGCTTGTGCACATGCTGATCCCGCTGGCGGTATAAGTCAAGAGCCTGCTTTGTACTCCGCGGTAGAGAGTTAGCGTTGCACGGGGTCGCCTTCTCCGAGCAGGCGCGCGATCGCGCTCCGGTCAGGGGCGGACTCCCAGTCGCCCGGCGCCGTGCACGCAATTGCACCGCACGCGGCGGCTGTGCGTAGACGCTCGCCCAATGAGGCACCGCCGACGAGCTCGGCAAGGTAACCGGCGACAAAGGCATCGCCGGCACCGACCGTATCGACGGCCTGCACCGGAAATGCTGGCTGCTGGGCGGTGCGACCGTCGGCGAGCGCAAGGGCACCGTCGGCGCCGAGCTTCACGATCGCCTGCGTCGGACCCAGCCTGGTGATCGCCTCAACCTGCGTAGCCGGCTCGCTTTCGCCGGTAAGCAACTCCGCCTCGTCGTCGCCGGCGAACACGATATCGGCGCGGGCAGCGATCTCGCGATATGCGGCAGCGGCTGTTTCGCTACTCCACAGCCGCGAGCGGTGGTTCACATCGAAGGAGACAAGCGTGCCGCCCTCCACCGCCGCATTGATCGCGGCGTCCAGCGCTGCCCGTGGTCCGGCACCGAGCGACGCCGTGATACCCGTAATGTGCAGGATCCGCGCTTCGCGGATGAGGGTCATGTCCAACTGCTCGGGTGAGAGAAAGGAGCCCGCGCTGGCTGTCCGGTAGTAGGAGATGGCGCTGGAGCCCGCCGTCGGGCGCTCCTTGAGCATGAGGGCAGTCGGAGCATTCGGGTCGCGGGTTGCTGCGGCGTTCACGCCCTCGGCCCGCAACTGTCGTTCTATCAGGCGGCCCAGAGCGTCATTACCAAGACGGCCCATCCACGTGGCGGGCACGCCGAGGCGAGCGAGGCCGATCGCGACGTTGCTCTCGGCGCCACCGAAGCTCAGGTCCATTGAAGGTACGAGCTCAAGTCGACCGATGCGGGTGGCGACGAGCAGGCCGAGAGACTCACCGATCGTCACGACGCTCACTGTTCAGCTCCTCGGCTCGTCTCGGTGTGAACTGCAACGGCTTCCCGGGCAGCTTCGGCTACAGCATCAGCGCCGGCAGCAATCCGCGCCGGTGAGGCGATCCAGGAACCACTCGCCGCAAAGACGGCCGGATGCTCCAGGTACTCGCGGAGGTTGGTGGCACTGACGCCGCCACTGGGCATGAAGCGCACGCGAGGGAACACCGGGGCGAGCGCGCCGATGAGCGCGAGACCGCCCGCGACGCCGGCGGGGAAGAGTTTCATCCGCTCGAGGCCGAGACGGAGGCCGCGCTGAATTTCGCTTGGCGTCATCACGCCGGGAAGCACCGGGACACCGGCGTCGAGCGCACCCTCGACGATTTCCTCGTCAAGACCTGGCGCGACGATGAATGCGGCACCCAGGTCGAGCGCACGGCGCAACTGTTCGGGGTCGAGCACCGTGCCTGCGCCGACAAGAACGTCGCCTCGGGCGGCAATGCGCTCGATCGCCGACATTCCGTAGTCGTTGCGTAACGCGACTTCGAGCACCGGCAGGCCGCCGGCAACAAGCCCGTCCGCGAGAAGGTCTGCTTCCTCGGCGCTATCAACTGTCGCAAGCGGGACGACGCCGCTGAGTTCGACCTTCATCGCGCCATCCACCCGCCGTCGACCGGGAGCGTTACTCCGGTGACGTAGGCAGCTGCCGGACTCGCGAGGAACACTGTCGCGCCCTGGAGGTCCTCGGCGTCACCCCAACGGCCGGCTGGGATGCGCTCGAGGATCGCCTGTGAGCGTTCCTCGTCGGCGCGCAGCGCCACGGTGTTGTCGGTGGCGATGTAGCCCGGCGCGATCGCGTTCACGGTGACACCGCTCGCGGCCCACTCATTGCTGAGAGCTTTCACCAGACCGGCGATGCCCGACTTCGCAGCGGTGTACCCGGGCACATTGATGCCGCCCTGGAAGCTCAAGAGGCTCGCGGTGAAGACGATGCGCCCGTAGCCACGCTCGAGCATGCCGGCTGCGACGGTCTGCGTGAGCACGAACTGATTGCGCAGGTTGACGTCGAGCACCTCGTCCCACCACTCGAGTGGATGCTCAGCTGCGGGGGAACGGCGGATGGTCCCGGCATTGTTGACCAGGATGGCGGCACGGTCCCGCACCGAAGCGCCGAAGGTTGTGACGGCGTCGCGGTCGCGGAAGTCGACGGCGTAACCTTCGAAGCTCCGTCCCAGTTCGCGAACGCGCGTGCCGATCGCGCCGCCGTCGGCCTCCTGGCTGGCGGATGCTGCGATGATGTCGGCGCCGGCCATTGCAAGCCCCTCCGCCATCGCAAAGCCGATGCCGCGCCGGGCGCCGGTGACGACGGCCGTGGTGCCGGTCAGGTCAAATGAGATGGTCATGCGCGAACTCCCTGTACGTCGACGAGAATCTTCATTGCGGACGCTGAGAGCAGTGCCTCGAACGCTTCCGAGGTGTCATCGAGCGGCACGATGCGGGTGATGAGCGCATCCGCCGGCACCGCGCCGGAGGCAAGCAGTTCGACGGCGCGTTCAAAGTCCTCGCGCTCGTAGACCCGCGCACCGAGCACCTCAAGCTCCCGCCAGAAGATGCGGTGGAGATCCACGGGCACCGGTTCGGGGTGAATCGCAACGAACACCACGCGGCCCCGGGTGCGTGCGTGGTGGGTGGCATCCAGGGCGGTGCCGCGGGTCCCCGCAACTTCGAAGACGACGTCGGCGCCGGCACCGTTGGTCTGCTCTTCGACCACGGCGGCGAGGTCGCCCGCGATGGGATCGACGACGGTGGCGCCCTGCTGGGCAGCGAAGGCGCGGCGGTCGGCGTCGGGCTCGGCGAGGATGACTTCCGCGCCGGCGGCGCGGGCCACGACGGCGATGAGCTGGCCGATGGGACCGCCACCGATGACGACGGCGGTCTCGTCTGACGCGAGCCGCGAGCGCCGCACATCATGTACCGCGACGGCGAGAGGTTCGACGAGTGCTGCGTGCTCAAGAGAGACGCCATCGGGGAGCGGGACCACAAGGGAGACAGGCACCGTCCACTGCTCCTGCAGTGCGCCGGGCGAGTCGATACCGACGAAGTCGAGGCGCTGACAGATGTGCTTGTGGCCGGCAATGCAGGAAGCGCACTCCCCACACCAGCGCAGCGGCATCACCGTGACCGGTTGACCTGGCGACAGCGACTCCACCCCCGGCCCGACTTCGCTGATAACGCCGCTCATCTCATGGCCGATCACCGCCGGCATGGCCACCCGTGAATCCATGTGGCCCTGCACTATGTGTAGGTCGGTGCCGCAGATGCCGTTGTATGCCACACGGATCGTGACCTCTCCGGCGGCTGGCGTTTGGGCTTCGGCGTCGACGACCTCTATCTGCCGGTCGCCGGTGTATCTCGCTGCTCGCAATGCCATCTCCTTCTCTTGTTCCCTGAACCATAGATGAAACTTTGTTCCAACGGAAGTTCCGTCTGGCGTAACTAGGTTCTATCTGGTTATAGTAGGCTCTGGCTTCGCCGGTGGTGCAAGTCACATCACCCGCAAACTACTCGACGAGGAGATACCTATGCAGGGACTAAGGAAGGTAGGCGCGTTGAGCGCCGCCGCGATCATGGCATTCGGATTGGCTTCGTGCTCAGCCGCCGCAGGAGAAGACGGCGAGTCGCAGACGGTCTTGCGCGTGGCATTCAACCAGGACGTCAACCATCCGCAGGCGCAGGCGCTGACGGAGCTCTCCGACGAACTCGAGGCCCAAACCGACGGACGGTACGCGCTCGAGCTTTACACCGATGAGACGCTCGGTGACCAGGCCGCGACGATCGAGCAGGTGCAGTCCGGCACGATCGATCTCGCCGTTGTCGCAGGCAGTCTGCTGGAAAACTTCGAATCGGACATCTCCGTTGTCAACCTGCCCTACCTGTACGAGTCGCCCGAGCACCAGATGAGCGTGCTCAACGATCGTGAGGTTGTCGGGGAGCTGTACGACACACTGCTCGACGACAACATCAAGGTCCTCACCGCGTACCACGGTGGTGTCCGCAACGTGTACTCAAGCGTCGGACCGGTCGAGACGCCCGCTGACCTCGATGGTCAGAAGATCCGCGTGATCGGTTCGGACACCAACGTGCAGATGATGAAGCTGATGGGCGGCGTCGGCACGCCGATGGGCCAGGGCGAGGTCTACACGGCAATCCAGTCGGGTGTTCTCGACGGCGCGGAGAACAACGAGCTCATCTACTCGACGCTTTCCCACGATGAGATCGCACCGTACTATTCCCGCACCGAGCACCTGATGCTGCCCGACTATCTGGTCACCAGCCCGACCGTCTGGGACGGCATCTCGGAGGAGGACCGCGCGGTCTTCGAGGAGCTGCTCGCCGGTTCAGTCGAGACCGAACTCGAGGCGTTCGGCTCCGCCGTCGAAGAGGCGACCGCAGCTGCTGAAGAGGCCGGCGCAGAGTTCAACGAGGCCGACGTCGAGGCGTTCCGCGAGGCAACCCGTCCCCTGCACGAGGAGCTCGTCACGTCCGACCTTGCGCAGGCCGTCTACGACGCCATCGAGGCGGCGCGCAGCTAATGGCACCCGGGAAGCTCATGACGACGGCGCGGGCATGGCTTGATGGCGCGCTCCGCACGGGTTGCGTCGCCCTCTTCGCGCTGCTGGTGCTGCTCGTGACGTGGCAGGTCTTCACCCGCCTCGTGCTCGGGCAGCCCAGCGCGTGGTCCGAGGAAGCTGCGCGGCACACTTTCGTGTGGGTGAGCCTGATCGGCATCGCTATCGCGGTGGGCGAGAAGGCTGACGTCATCATGGACTTCCTGGTGGCACGGCTGCCCGTGCCGGTCCAGCGAATCGCCGACCTCGTCGCCTACCTCGCAACGCTCGCCTTCGTGCTGTACGTGATGGTGTACGGCGGCATACAGCAGGCCATGCTCGCCTGGGGGCAGCAGAATCCGCTGCTGCCCCTCACGCAGGGCCAGCTTTACCTGTCTCTGCCGGTGTCCGGCGTGCTGCTCGCGATCTACCTGACCATACATATCGTCGGAACGTTCTCGAGCCGGTATGCCGGCCATGAGGACCGCGACGAGGACCTTGAGGCGGCGGCTCTGTGATTGATCCCGGTACCATCAGCGTCATCCTCATCGGCGGGCTAGCACTGCTGCTCGCGGTTGGCGCCCCTGTCTCCATCGCGATCGCACTGCCGTCAGCTCTGTGCATGCTGTTGATCGTGGACTTCGAGCGAGGCGCTATCACCTCGGCGCAGCAAATGGTCGGCGGCGCCGACTCGTTCGCGCTGCTTGCCATCCCGTTTTTCATCCTGGCCGGCGTGATCATGAACAACGGCGGCATCGCCGAGCGGCTCATCAATCTGGCTCGGGTGCTGGTGGGCCGCACACCGGCGCCGCTGGTGCAGACCAACGTGATCGCGAACGCCATCTTCGGTTCGGTCTCCGGCTCGGCAGTAGCCAGTGCCGCCGCCATCGGCTCCACCATGGCACCGATGCAGCGGAAGGCGGGCTATGACCGCGCTTTCAGTGCCGCAGCGAACATAGCCTCTGCGCCGGCCGGGATGCTGATCCCGCCCAGCAATACGCTCATCGTCTACTCGCTCGCTGCCGGCGGCACGTCGCTGGGCGCGCTCTTCGTCGCGGGCTACATTCCGGGTGTCCTGTGGGCGCTCGCTTGCGCGGCGGTTGGGTTCGTCTACGCGCGTCGGCACCCGGAGCTCCGGGGCGAGCCATGGCCCAAGTTCTCGGCCTTCCTGGTCACGTTCGGCCGGGCCGTTCCGTCGCTGGGCTTGATTGTGGTGGCGATCGGCGGCATTGTCGCCGGCTTCTTCACTCCGACCGAGGGCTCGGCAGTGGCCGTGATTTACGCGTTGCTTCTCTCGTTCCTTTACCGCACCATCTCGGTAGCGGACCTGCCGCGCGTGCTGTTCGACGCCGCCCGCACCAGCGCGATCGTTATCTTCCTGATCGCAGTGTCCACCATCATGTCCTACGTCATGACCTACGCACGGCTGCCGCAGCTGATCGCGGAGACACTGTTCGGGTGGACTGATTCGAAGATTGTTGTCCTGCTGATCATGATGCTCGTGCTGCTGTTGATCGGCATCCCACTTGACCCGACGCCGGCGATCCTGATCTTCACGCCGATTTTCCTGCCGATCGCGGTCTCCTACGGCATTGACCCCGTGCATTTCGGAATCGTGATGGTCTTCAACCTCTCCATCGCCGTGATCTCCCCGCCATCCGCGCCGGTGTTGTTCGTCGGCACCCAGGTCGCGAAGGTCAAGCTCGAGCCGGTTATCGTCAAGTTGATGCCATTCCTGGTCGTGCTCATCGCGCTCTTGTTCGTCATCGTCTTTGTCCCCCAGCTTTCCCTGTGGCTCCCCGGCCTCATGGGCCTGCTCTGACCCTCACCGGAAGGAACCCTTATGACCGCCGTCTACGGCCCTACATCTCCCGAGCAAATCCCGGGCGCCACGCAACAGCAGCTGCGTGATCGCTATCTAGTCGAGGACCTATTCGTGCCCGGCAGTGTACGAACCGTCGTCACCCACTACGACCGGGTGGTCGCCGTCGGCGCTGTGCCGACGGAAGCGCCGCTGGCGCTCGAGACGGTGCCGGAGATCCGTAGTGAGCAGTTCCTGGACCATCGCGAGATCGGCATCGTCAACATCGGTGCGGCCGGCACCGTCCACGCCGACGGAGAGAGCCACGCAATGGCGACCGGCGCATGCCTGTACCTGGGCCGCGGTGTGAAGGACGTTTCTTTTGAGTCCGACGACGCCGCCACCCCCGCCCGCTTCTACGGCTTCTCCGCACCGGCGCACGCCAGCTACCCCACCGCGCTCGTCGAACCCGGGCAGGGAACCGTGCGTGAGCTGGGGGATCCGCTGACTTCCAACCGCCGCACGATCAACCAGTACATCCATGAGAACGGTGTGCGCAGCTGCCAGGTGGTCATGGGCGTGACGCAGCTGCATCCCGGCAGCATGTGGAACACGATGCCCGCGCATACGCATGACCGCCGGACCGAGTTCTACGTGTACTTCGAGGTTCCCGAGGAAGCGCGGGTTGTGCACCTTATGGGTGAGCCGAGCGAGACCCGCCACATGCTGGTGGGCGACGGGGGACTGGTGCTGTCGCCGTCGTGGTCGATCCATTCGGGCGTCGGAACGTCGAACTACTCCTTCGTCTGGGCGATGGCCGGAGAGAACCAGGCCTTCGACGATATGGATGGCGTCGCGATTGTGGACATGAGATGATGCGGGCCATGACCGTGGACCGCAGGGAGCTCGACACCAGCCCGGCGCCGTCGATGGGCGCGAGTGAGAAGACGCTGCGGGTTCTCGAGGCCGCGATCCTGTACGACCGCTTCACGGACATCGTCGAGGAGACGAAGCTGCCGAAGGCGACCGTGCACCGGATCCTCGCGACCCTTTCGGAGCTGAACTTCATCACCGGCGACAGCGAGCGCGGCTATCACCCAGGGTCCCGCCTTCTCGGTATTGCAGGCAGGGCCATCTCGCGACTCGACATCTCTTTCATCGCGGAGCCGATCGTTGACGCGCTCGTCCGGGAAGTGGACTGCACCATCCACGTAGGCGTCGCCAACGGCTTTGAGATGGTCTACGTCATCCGCAAGGATTCGACGAAGCCCTACCGGATGGCCTCCCGCGTGGGCTTGTCCATGCCGATGCACTGCTCGGGTATGGGAAAGGCCGTGCTCGCGAGCTGGACGCCGGAGCAGGTGGCCCGGCTCGTCGCTGAGGTCGGCCTGCCGGCCCGCACTGACAAGACCATCACTGACGCCGAGCAACTGCAGGCCGAGCTCGACAGGGTGCGGAAGCGTGGCTATGCGCTCGACCTCGGTGAGAATGAGCGCGGCACCGTGTGCGTCTCAGCCCCGATCCGTGACCACCTCGGCCGGGTGATGTACGGCCTGTCAATCTCATCGCTCGAACTTGAGTATCCGGGCTCGAGCATCGAGCAGTTCGCTCCGCAGGCGGTCGCGGCCGCGGACGCTATCTCCCGAGCCTTGGGTTCCTCAGTGGAGCGTGCCAGCGCGTAGTCTCGCTGGATGACTGTGGCGAGTCCATTCTGCGTCCGTAATCGATCAGAGAGCGGTATCGCGAGGTCCGCTGGCTTAGTCGGTCAGCCCCTCCACCTATTCACTTCCGCCCAGTACCGATGTTGATCTCTGCATGGAGGACGGCTCCCGGTTGGCCAGCAGATCGCTCACGCAGCATGCCAGCCAGTATTTGGATCGCATCCGAGCGTTCCTGGTTGGACAGACTTGCGTTAACGCCTGCTCCAATCGGGTTGCTCGATGTGACGGTGTTCCAAAGGTCTTGAGCCGACCCGATCTGCATGTCCCAGGTGATCGTTTCCACAGCAACCTCGGACAGGCCCGTTTCTGCGAGCTTGTCGCGGAAGACGTTGGGATCCGCCAACTGAAATGGCAACGGGGGAGGATCCGCCTGCAAGGACGGGATCCCCGGTGCCGCCGCCTGAACGGCGCTCAGGAAGAAACCGAGGAATTCGGCTTTCCGCAGGTCGCCGAAAGCCGCGACAATCACCTGTCCGCCGGGTTTGGTGACTCGCCGCAGCTCGAGCAGTCCGCGCATCAGGTCAGGGAAGATGGATACCCCGTGCTGTGATGCGGCGACGTTGAATGTGTCATCGGCGACGTCAAGGTCGCAGCCGTCCATCACGCGGGCCTGCAGATTCGGCAACGATTCCGACCGTGCGCGTTGGACGAGATGTTCGATCATTGCCGGTGAGATGTCGACGGCGAGGACGTCCCCGCCCAACCGGGCGGCCGGGATGCTCAGGGCGCCGCTGCCGGCGGCGACGTCCAGAAATGCAGTGCCCGGTCCAAGATTGGCCCTGCGTATCACCTCTTGTCCGCAGGCGATGTTCTCAGGGGTTACATATTCGTCGAACGCCGGTGCAATAAGGTCCCAGGCTTCCTGGACCGGTGAGCCGGTTCGTGGGTTGGCAGTCATGGTGAGGTCCTCCTTTGAGATGAGTGTGTTGGTGTTGCGGGTTCGGGAGCCCGTCAGGAAGGGTCCAATGCACTGTGCAGGGCGTCGAAGAAGGCCGAGGGCTGTTCGATGGCGGGATCGTCACGGCATTCTTCGATCACGTGCAGTTTCCACCCGTAGCGGGCAGCGGCCTGCTCAGCTGTCTTCAGACGCACCTGCAGGTCGTACCGGCCGTGAATGAGCGTCGTCGGAACGTGGATGCTGGACACCGACCGTATCGGTGGCATTCCCAGCGTGCGCACGAGCTGGCGTACTGCCGCCTGAACACTCGGGGTTCGGGCACGATCGAGGGCATAGTCCATGAGCGTCTGCCAATTTTCGCCGGTTTCGCTCCGGACCTGGTCCCGATCGAAGAAGCACTTGTCGAAGAATCGGTCCTGGCTTTTGGTAGAGGGCCGGGCAATGAAACCCATCATCGGCACTGCAAACTTCAGCGAGGGCCGGTACCACTCCAGTCCCAGGGTGTCGACGAGAATCAACCGGGAGATACGGTCCCCATGTTCGACCGCGTACCTTGCAGCGATGGCGCCGCCCAGTAGATGACCCACAAACACGGGCGGTGAATCACACGTTTGGCGTATAAGTTCATCGAGCCACCGGAGCACACCCTCTGCATCGGGAAACTCGCCGGTGACTTCGGAGGCACCCTGTCCCGGCAGATCGGGAACCACGAGATGGTGTTTTTTCATCAGCTCAGATATCACGGGTTGCCACACGGCAGCGAACTCTCCGATGCCGTGCAGGAGGACCATGGGTGAACCCTGGCCGCCCTCGAAAACAGCGGTGGAGACGCCGTTGATCTGGCGGATGCTTTCAGCCAGCGGCATAGTGGCGGCCAGCCGACGTCGTACCTCACTGGTCAGGGGATGGTTGCCGTGGAGAGGCTCGTCCTGCTTGCCAACACTGCTCATCTTTCTCACCTGTTGTGCTCGAAGTATTCCTTGTGATTGAGGGTCTCACTCCGACGCAGCAGGCACATCGGATGTATGGCCCAAAGAGGGCGTGCGAATGGAATGGGTCATTATGTGTAGGCGACCCGGCGCTCACGCCGACGGAAGGCATCCGCTGGTGCGGTTGCGAGCGTTATACGAGCCCGTGGCCGTACGCATAAGCTGCTGCAGCAGTCCGTGATGACAGCCCGAGTTTGTTGAAGATGTTGCTGATGTGACGGGCGACGGTTTTTTCGCTGATCACCAAGGTCTGCGCGATTTGGCGATTGGTCGCGCCGGTCGCGACGAGACGGATGACCTCCACTTCCCGTCTGCTCAGTCCACCGGAGGCGTGTGTGGCGGCACGATGCGATACCGCTGAAATTTCGACCAGGTCGGGTTCCGCGCCGAGCTGTTCGAAGACGTGGCCCGCTGCATCGAGTTCCAGCTCCGCGGTGTCGTCATCGCCAAGTGCCTGGTACGCGCGGGCCATGAGAACGCGAAGACGCGCGGCTTCGTAGGGCGCATCCACGTCCTGCCAAGCAGCCCGGGCTTGCAGCAGGGTGGCGCAGGCGGCGGTGTATTCGCCGTCGTGGAGCTGCATAATTCCGCGTGCCGACCCGGCCATTGCCTGCAAGTAAGGGGAACGGAAGCGTCCGGAAACCTCATCCAGCTCAGCGACGGCCAATCGGGCAGTGTCAGTATCATCTGCCGCCAGTGCAATCGGGACGAGCGCTGCAAGGACCTTTGGTTGTCCAACCGGGCCCTCGGTACCTGACACCACCCGGCGGATCGCCGCATACGCATCGCTGACGTTGCCCTGGGCCAACCGCAGTAGGGCCATCCCCGGGTGCACTGGGTGCCCCAGAGCGGAAGCCTGGCGGTAGGCGTCCTCCGCTTCAGCATATTTGCCGCGCAGTCGGAGGATCTCTGCGCGCTGGTAGTGCGCCATTCCCATCGCAGGCTGCCCGGTCTGCTGCGTCGAGAAATGGTCACAGGCTTGAAGAACCTCAGTCATTGCGTCCGCCCACTGGCCGTGCAATTGCATGATCTCCGAGCGATGCACCAAGCACTGTCCCCGGTACGGTCGGAGGCCTTGCTGCTTTGCGCACCAGCGGCTGAGTGCCGCCGTCCACTCCTCGGCCCGTCCCAGATCGAAAATATCCCTGCAGGCCAGGATCACGGCACAATAGACAATTCCTGCAGCGACCGGCGACACCTCCCCGGTGGTCACACAGAGCATTGCCTCATCGAGCAGTGCGACGCCCTCTCCGGGTTCGCCCAGGGCAACCAGCGACTGGCCGACGCCGAGCTGACCGAGAGCGATGAGGTCCGCGTCGTTGAATTTTTTGGCGATAACCGTGGCTTTGCCGAACGTTTCATGGGCGGCAGCAGGATCACCGCTGCCCAGGGCCTGCAGACCGGCAGGTATCAGAAGGTATCCCTCTTCAACCGAATCCGGCATCCTTTCCTCGACCAGCCGTTGTGCCCGGCCCAGCCATCCTCCACCGCGTGCGTGCTCACCGCCCAGCACCAGCGTGATTCCGAGCCAGAAGGCACATCGCACGGATCGGCTGATCTCCTCCCGCTCCAGATACGCCTGATAAGCCCGTTCCAGATTCTCGACGGCAACGTCATCCCGACCTGTCAGGTAGGCAGCAAACGCAAGACGTTCGAGATCCGCCCCTTCCAGAGAGGACGAGATGTCCGCCTCCGACAACAGCTTGTACGTGTCCTCCCAGGCGCTGCGTTCGTATGCTTCGCGCCCGAGTTCGACCGATTCCGTGATCCCCATGACTGCCTCTCACCGGGCCTATATTCTACGCGTGCGACTCAGCACGTATCGAGTTGAGTAAGGATGTCTCTCAACGAACGCCCGAGCCTGCTCATTCAGAGAAGCCTGCGCAGCAGCTTCCTCTTGATGCACCCGAAGGGCGGGTAGGCAAGCCGAAGGGTGTCCACTGCTGTGGGCTTGGAGAAAACCGGCTGCACATGGCTGAACGTGTCGAAGGACTGACGGCCGTGGTAGCTGCCGGTGCCGCTCGCGCCGACGCCGCCGAAGGGCAGCCCCGGTACCGCTAACTGGATGGTGCAGACATTGTGGGCGATGCCCCCGGCCTGGACCCGCTCGGTGAAGGTCTGAAGGTGTTTCTTTCGGTCGCTGAAGAGATATGCGGCGAGCGGATGGGGGCGCTCGCCGATGAACCGGATCGCGTCGTCGACGTCGTCCACCTCGAGGATCGGCAGGAGCGGGCCGAAGATCTCTTCCTGCATGAGTGCGGAACCAGGGTCGACGTCGCGCAGAACAGTCGGCTCGATGTACCGCTCGGATCGCTCGTGCCTTCCCCCGGAGACGACGGTGCCGTCCGCCATGAGTCCCACAAGCCGGTCGAAGTGGTGCTCGTTGATGATCCGCCCGTAATCGCCGGAGGTTCGCGGATCACTTCCATAGAAATCTCGGACGGCGTCCGCGAGTGCCTGCGCCAACGCAGGAGCGGCGGCCGGCGTCGTCAGGATGTAGTCCGGTGCCACGCAGGTCTGGGCGGCATTCATGAACTTGCCGTAGACGATGCGCCGGGCTGTGGCCCGGAGATCACCGCTGAGGACGACGGCGGGGGACTTGCCTCCCAGCTCGAGGGTCACCGGCGTCAGATGTTCGGCTGCGGCATTCATGACGATTTTCCCTACGCGCTCGCCGCCCGTATAAAAAATGTGGTCAAACGGCTGCGCGAGCAGGTCGGTGCTCACGTCTACTCCGCCCTCGGCGACGGCTACTGCCGATGGGTCGAGGTACTGCGGAATGAGATGGGCGAGTACCCGGGAGGTCGCCGGAGCCAGTTCGCTGGGCTTGAGGACAGCTGCATTCCCGGCAGCGAGCGCGCCGGCGAAAGGCGCCAGGATCAACTGG
The DNA here is from genome assembly GCF_058269305.1 of Arthrobacter sp. TJ-170. Taxonomy (NCBI): domain Bacteria; kingdom Bacillati; phylum Actinomycetota; class Actinomycetes; order Micrococcales; family Micrococcaceae; genus Arthrobacter; species Arthrobacter sp. TJ-170. The sequence continues at coordinate 45,948 of NZ_JBZCNL010000009.1, forward strand.
AGCGGATAGTTCCAGGGCCCGATGATCAGCACGACGCCCAGCGGGCGAGCTTGCGACCAGGCACGGGCCGGACGCAAGCCAACCGGAACGGCGACCTTTTCCGGCGCCATCCAGCGGTCAACGTGTCTCAGGGCGTAAGCCGCTTCCGCGCGGACGATGGCGATCTCGGAGAGGAACCCCTCCGTCCGGCTCTTTCCGAGGTCCACCTCCAAGGCGCCGGTGAGCTCGTCCTCACGTTCGGCGAGCATTCGCAGGAGAGCTTCAAGCTGCCCCCGTCGCCATTCGGCTGGCCGGGTGACGCCTGTGTGGAAGTACCGGCGTAGGTCCGACAGGAGCGCTGCGGCGCTCATCGGCTGCCATCCTTCTGGACTGGGGGATTCGGACGTCCGGTGAAGCGGTCCATCGAGCTATACACCTTGAAGACCCGGGCAGCGATGAGGTCCCAGACCGGTTGCGGCAGGACGTTGCGAAGGACTCCGCCGAGCTGCACGGTCCACGGCAGTTGAACACGCGCCTTGCCTGCGAGGGTTGCCCGCCAGGCCTTGTCCACCACGTACTCCGGTTCCATGAGCGGGGTCAGCAGGGGGCCGCGTGCTCCCTCGAACATTCCGGTCTTAATGTAGCTGGGGATGAGAGTAGTGACGGCGATTGGGTGACCGGTGGAACTCAACTCGAGGCGCAAGGAATCACTCCAGCCGATCACCGCCCACTTCGATGCCGCGTACACGCTCATGCGGGGGACAGCGAGTGTGCCGGACGCGGAGGCAACGTTCAGGATGCGCGCCGGTGCTCCGCGTTCCATCATCGGCGGCAGGAACGCACGCGTGACATGCATGGGCCCGCCGGTGTTGGTGCGGAGGGTGAGGTCTATGTCCGAGTGGTGGTCGTGCTCCCAGAAGTATTTCCCGCGCACAATCCCGGCGTTGTTGATGAGGACATCGGGCACACCGACGTCGTTCATCACCGACTCCGCGGCGGTGGTGATGGACTCCACCGAGGCTACATCGACCACGTAGGTGTGAACGGCCGTCGCGCTGGACTCAAGACCCGCCGCGACGTTCTGAAGGGCGGATCCGTCAATATCCCACAGCACGACGGCGGCAGCACCTTCAGCGACGGCACGCTCGGCATAGAGCTTGCCCATCCCCATTCCGGCGCCGGTGATCAGGACGGTGCGTCCGCGAACCATGAATACCACGATGGGATCCTCTCAAGGAATGACGGAGAACGATTCCCGCTGTCATGTGCTTCGGGTGGTCGTCGCACCGACTGTAGCCGTTCGTAAGGGGAAGTGCGCGTGGACCGCCGGCTAGACACCAGCAGTTCGCGCAGACCGTTGCGGCCGCTGACGCAGTCTCGCGGGCACTGGGATCCACGGTGGAACGCGCGAGCGCCTAGCGTCGAAGGCTCAGGGAAGGCCGTTCACCTTACCGATCCCGCATTTCGCGACGACGTATCCCCACAGCAGGAGGGCATGCGGGCGGGTTCCTTGCCAGGTCACCGAGATCGAGGTGCCACTTCGCTCGGTGATCTTCGCTTTCCAGCGGCGCCTCAGCAGTCCGGGTCGGCGCAGTTGAAGCTGACCCAGGTAAGGGTAGGGGATCCAGTTGCCTGCATGCTGCTCGGCCAAGCGTGCGGCACGGTCAGAGGTGAGTTTGGCACGCTGGAAATGGGGGTTGTCACTGGGGTCCAGTGCGCCGTGTGGAATCGCCTGTGCCGGCAGGATGAGGATTCCGTCCTGGTTGACCCACAGCTGAACGGTGCGGCCTTCGCAACGCGCGTCCCCGGTGACCAGCCGGGAGGCGGCGTCGTCTTCTGCAGTAGAACCAGCAGCCGGCGTTGCGGCTGCCGTAGCGGGGGGAGCGCCGCCGTCGTCGGCTGATTGATTAGCCGGGGCGGGCTCGTGGACGCGCTCGTTAGCTGCCGCGACGGCCAACATGACGGCGGCCTGCATCCCGTCGGCACACAGCTCGGGTGCGCTCACTATGAGAACCTCGCGGTCGAGTTGCACCGCCGAGCGGACGCCGGGCTGTTCTCCCAACAGGGTCTCTATGTCATCCCGATCTGGGTGGACCAGAATGCCAACCGCATCGTCCCACTCCACCAGCCAGCCGTGACCCTCGATTTCGGGTTCGTCCTCGGCTCCGACGGTGATCCACTCCGCCAACTCGGCGGGCTGGATCGGCGTGTCCACTTCCTCGATGCCCGGAATGAGCGGGTCGAGGCGCCCGACAACATCGCTGGTATGAACCGTGCAAGTGTGCTTCTTCCATCCGTGGTGGTGCGGCATGCCAGTAATTCCTCCCCCGAGTGTCCAATGTCAGCGAGTCTAAGGCCGTTCCTCCGCCGTGTGGCGGATCATGCCGAAGGGTGTCCACCGGACGTTATGAGTTACCGGTCCCGGTTCGTCGCCCAGGGTTACCCGATCCCGACCAGTCCCCGTAGGGTCTCCGCGTTGCGCACGGCATGCCCGCCGCCGTCGTTGTTGAAGTACACGTAGACGTCCCGGCCGGCACCGTGCCACTCTAGGATCCGGTCCGCCCACCAGCGCAGATCCTCGTCCGAGTACGAGCCCGCATACAGATAGCCGTGGTCCGGCCCGTGCAGCCGCGCGTACACGAACGGCGCCGTCGCCCTCAGGACGCAGGGCAGTCCGGCTCCGCTCATCACGCAGTACGCGGCCCCATGCCGTTCGAGCAGCGCGTAGACGGCATCGTCGTCCCAGCTCGGGTGCCGGAATTCGACGGCGACCCGGATCCACCACGGCACGCGGGACAGGAAGTAGTCGAGGCGGGCGTCGTCGCGCTCCATGGCCGGCGGGAGCTGGACGAGCAGAACGGCGCGGCGGTCGCCGAGCTCATGCCAGCAGCGGGCGATCCGCTCGATCCAGACCTCCGGCGCGTAGAGCTTCTTGCCGTGCGTCAGTCCGCGCGGTGCTTTGACTGACAAAGCAAACCCGTGGGGAAGACGACGTCGCCACCCGGCGAACGTTGTATCGCGCGGCCAGCGGTAGAAACTGGCGTTCAGCTCGACCGTGTCGAACCGCGCCTTGTAGTGGTCCAGCCGCTTCGCCGACGGCGTGCCGTGCGGGTAGCAGACGCCGTTCCAGTGGTCATAGCTCCACCCGGAGGTGCCGATGCGGATCTCACTCACCTCCGACACACTACCGATGCCCACCTATGCAAGCAGGAAGGCCGCTCCCGTTCTGACGCAAACGTCCCTCAGCTGTTCGCTGAGCGCAGCGCTCACGGGAATCCCGTCCGCCAGCCGTTCAGCTCGGACACTCCGCTCCAGGTCCCCGGCCACCAGCACGGGTCGGCCCTGCGAGGCAGGCTGTTCTGCGCGGAGCATGTCGAGGATCTGTGAAACGGAAGCGGTGAAAGCGTCGGAGCCACCGAAGAACGCCGGGTCGATCGCGAGGCAGAAGTGGCCGATATCGTCCGGGCCGGAAGCCTCCTTCAACGGTGCGAAGGCCGCTCCGGCCAAAGCGCCGGCGAGGATCTGCACCATGACGGCGAGTCCGTACCCCTTGTGGCTGGAAAGCTCCTCCGATCCACCCAGCGGGCTAAGACCGCCACGCTCCTGTGAGCGAAGCTGGCTGTACGCGGTGTGGGAGTCGGTGACCGGGTTGCCCAGGTGGTCCAGCACCCACCCGGACGGCAACGGTTTATTGAGGTAGTCGTACACCTTGACCTTGTTCACGGCCACGGTGCTGGTGGACATGTCCAGCACAAACGGCTCGCTGTCCCGGGCGCTTGGCGCTGCAAACGCCAGCGGATTGGTGCCGAGGAGTGGGCGGGAACCCCTTGTCGGGACAACGGCCTTGGTCCGCGTGGTCGAGGTCAGCAGTCCGATCAAGCCCCGGTCCGCAGCCAGCTTCGCGTAGTAACCGGCGGCACCGAAATGGTGGGAACGGCGAACTGTCACAACTCCGACGCCGTGCTCCCGTGCCTTGCAGGTCGCCATCCGCATCGCCTCCACCGTAGTCGCGTGTCCGAGGTTATCTCCACCGTCGACCACGGCGCTCGCTGCCGATTCCCGGATGGTCACCGGGTCGGCGTGGATATCAAGCGTGCCCTGCTCGAAGAGCCGCTGGTAGCCGGGCAACATGGAAATACCGTGTGAGTCGACGCCGGACAGATCAGTTTCGACCATGACTTCCGCCGTCGTCTTTGCTTTTGTGGAAGGCATTCCCCATGCGTCCAGTACAGCCAGGATCTGTGCTCTTACAGTGTCGGCCTGATACAGGTTCACGGTGGGTCCTCGCGTCGTCGATGGGTGTCAGGATTCAAGCGGATAACGGGCGGAAATAACGCCGGCGGCGCCCAGTGCCAGGGCAATCCCCCACAGGGCACCCGAGGCTCCCAGCCCGGCGGCGACTGCACCGGCGGCGGTGGGGAAGACAATCTGTCCCAGCCGGCTGCCACTGATGCGCAACGACATGGCGCGACCCTGGCTGCCTGGCGGCGCGGCGGCCGCGAGCCACGCCATGGTGACCGGTTGGCCGACGCCGAGCCCGAACCCGAGCAGTACCAGCAGGACAACCAGCGCCGGCATCGGGAATCCCAACGGGACCAGCGCCATTGATACTGCTGCCACTACCAGGCTGAGCAGGAGGAGGCGGTCGGAGCCGAGCACGCGGACCAACGATCCCAGGAAGAACCTGGAGAGCATTGACGAGGCAGCACGCACGGACAGCAGCAGTCCCACCACTCCAGCGCTGATTCCGAGTTCGGCGCCCAGCACCGGCAGGTAGATGAGCGTGATGTCGACCGCGGCGAGCACAATCGCGGTGATAGTGATCGCCGGAACCAGCCCGCGGATCCGCAGAATCTCCCGCCAGCTCGCCGGTTGGGCCTCTCCGCTGCCCCGGCGGGAACGGGGCACCGGAAGAACGACGGCGAGCACCACTGAGGCAGCCATCAGTACCGCCGCGACGGCGAAAATCAAACCCGTGTCCGGAATGGTGGCACCGGCACCGAAGACCGCGATCAGTACGGGGCCCAGCGCCTGGCCGAGTGATCCCGCCAGCGTGTAGTGCCCGAAAGCGGACTGGAGCTTTCCGGGTGCAGTCAGCCCGGCCACCCCGGCCTGCTGCCCGATGACGGCCATCAGGTGGCCGATTCCAAGCAGCACGCTTCCGAGGATGAGCACGGCGACTGTCCCGCCGACGAAGGTCAGCGCCATCCCCGAGAATGCCATCAGCACCGTGCCGACGACCATGATCCTTTTGGGCCCGAACCTATCCGTCGCCTGGCCCACCAGCAGTGCGCAGAGCAGCGGAGCGGCTGCGTACGTTGCGGCGAGGGCACCCAACCAGGCGGGAGCAATCCCGATCTCCAGGGCCCGGTAAGAGATGGTGGGGCGGACCGTGAACGCCATGCCCTGGGTGATGACGGCCTGGACGAAGATCAGCCAGAGCGCGGCAGAAGTGCCCCGTGAAGTCATCCGCCGCTCACCATCAGCGTCCTATGGTGTTCCGGGTCTGCGCCGGTTCCGGCGCGCTCAAATGGCGCTGGCCGATCGACCGGGCCGCCTGCCGGACTTCCCACACCACCTGCTGGATCTTCTCCTCCGTCATGTGGGCATCGGCACCACTGACGATGACGACGCCGACCATCCGCCCGCTTGCACTGAATACCGGAGCAGAAACCGAGGTAATGCCGACGGCGCGCTCACTGTGCGCGACGAGGTAGCCATCGTCGCGAATTGTTCGAAGGGACTCCTTGAACTGCTCGGTGGTCAGCTGCACCCCGGACTGCATTTCGATGACGTCGAGGGTCTGCAGGAGCTCATCCACCTCCTCGTCAGTCATTCCGGAGGCGAGAACGCGACCGGCTCCAAGATGAAGGGGCAGCCGCTCGCCGATGGGCAGCGCGTACCGGAGCGGATGTTCGCCCTCGACGCGGGCAACCACCACGCGGCTGAGCCCGGACCGGACAAAGAGCGACGCCGTAAGTCCCGTCGCAGACGCGAGTTCCTGCAGTACCGGAAGCGCAGCGGCACTGAGACGGTTGCCGCGCAGGAAGGCGTGCGCCATCGGGACGGTGCCGACACCCAGCTGGTAGGTCGAGTCATCGCGCTCCACCAGGCCGCGGCCTTCCAACACATTGAGAATTCGCTGGGTGGTGCTGACGGCGAGCCCCGCCTGCTGGGCGATGTCCGTCAGGCGCAGCGGACGGATGTTCTGCTCGAGGACGGCCAGTACATCGAAGGCGCGTTCCAGCGATCGCATGGGCGATTCGTTCGGTGCCACGGTGTCTCTTTCAGCTGGTTCTTCGGGGGGACGTTCCCGGCCGGACGTGGGGGCCCGGCCGGGAAACACTTTAGCCCGAAGCACCTACGCGGGCGTCCGAGACCGGCAGTTCCAGGTCGCGGTCGATCTGGTCCCGCGTTGCCTGCTCGACGTCGCGCTTGGCCTCCGCGGCGGCTATGACCGCCTCGGCATGCTGTCGCGGAATGACGACGACGCCGTCAGCGTCACCGACGATGATGTCACCCGGGTTGACCGGGACACCGCCGACTGCGATGGTCGCCCCAACCACGCCCGGCCCGTTCTTGTACGGGCCGGCCGCGGTGACCGTGCGGGCGAACACCGGCATCCGGTATTCCTCCAGACCGGGAGCGTCGCGGACCGCGCCATCGATGACGAAGCCCTCCACACCGCGGATCTTTGCCTTCCCGCCGATGAGCTCACCGATCAGTGCCCGGGTCTCGTCAGCCTGGCCGCTGACGACGATGATGTCTCCGGGCTGCACTGTGGCCAGCGCCTCGTGGATGTACTTGTTGTCGCCGGCGCGTGTCCACACCGTATGGGCCGTGCCGACACACCGGGCACCGTTCCACACGGGGTGGATCGCCGGGTCCATGACACCGAGGCGTTCCATGGCGTCACCGATGTTCGCCGTGGGAACCGCCCAGAGGCGCTCCTTCAGCTCCGAGGTGAGCGGCTGGTGTGCACGCTCCGGAATGGTGGCGAACGCGTTCATTTAGCCTTCCTCGCGAACCAGCGGGAAGAGCTCCTCGAAGGTGCCCTGGGTTTCGGTCCAGTATTCGGCGTAGGCTTCGGCGTCGCGGTAGCTGGGAGCCAGGCCGAGGTCAGTCATCTGCGTGGTGAATTCCTCGTCCTCCATGATGGTGCCCATGGCTTCCGAGATCGTCGTCACCGCTTCCTCAGGTGCGCAGGCAGGGAAGGCATAGCCGCGCGAGGAGGAGATTTCGACGTCGTGCCCTGCTTCGGTGAAGGTGGGCACGTCCGGGAGGAAGGGGCTGCGCTCGGAATCCATGATGCCGATGACCTTGCCCTGGCCATTCTCGGTCATTTCGACGACGTCGCTGACGTTGGCGACATAGACCTCGACCTCGCCGCCGAGGAAGGCAGTCTTGGGCGCGCCGCCACCGTCGGGGAAGTGAACCGGTGAGAACTCGGCACCGGTTGCTTCCTGGACTGCGACCATGGCGAAGTGCTCGTTGCTGGCGACGCCGGTGGTTGTGTAGAGAAGGTCGCCCGGCTTCTCTTCAGCAGCGGCGAGGAGGTCATCGATGGTGTCATAGGGGCTGTCCGGGGCGACGACGATCGCCGTGGGGTCGACGACCTGCAGTGCGATGGGCGCGAAGCTTTCGCGGTCGTAGGTGGCGCCGCGGCTCTCATCGAGCACGGAAACAATCGCGGAGGGGAAGTTGGCGGTGCCGAAGGTGTAGCCATCGCATTCTGCATTGGCGACGGCGGTGAGGCCCACCTGGCCACCGGCTCCTTCCTTGTTCTCCACGGTGACGTTCACGCCGAGCTGATCCTCAAGGGCGTCGGCCATGAGGCGGGCGCCGACGTCGGTGCTTCCGCCGGGACCGTACCCGACGATCATGGTGAGGTTTTCCTCGGGGTAATTTGCACTGGCTTCGCTCTGCTCCGGGGAGCCGGAGGCATCGCCACAGGCGGCCACGGAGATCAGGAGCAGCGCTGTTCCTGTTACTGAAGTGATTGTCTTACGCATTGTCGAACTCCTTAGCGGATGGGTAGTACAGGTTGGACGGATAGAGGGGGTTTAGTTTTCAGCGTCGGTGGGCAGAAGTGCTTTGCGCTTCAGCCCGCTGGCCGCGACGGAACCGATGAAGATCAGGGCGGCGATGATCAGCAGGGTCAGGGTGATCGGGCGGGTGAAGAATATGTCGAAGCTTCCCTGCGAGAGCTGGAGCGACTGCCGCAGCGCCGACTCCAGGAACGGGCCGAGGACCACGGCCAGTACCAGCGGTGCCAGTGGGATGCTCAGGCGGCGGAAGATCAGCCCGACGATGCCGAACGCGATCATGATGAACACGTCGATCACGCTGTTGCTCACTGAGTAGGAACCGATGATGAGGAACGCGAAGATCAGCGCCACCAGCACCTCGTGGGGGATCGACAGTACGCGTGTCCACAGGCCAACCAGTGGAACGTTCAGGATCAGCAGGATGATGTTGCCGATGAAGAAGCTCGCGATGATCGTCCAGACCAGGAGCGGTTCCTGGGTGAACAGCAGCGGCCCCGGAGTGAGACCGTTTTGCAGGAAGGCGCCCATCAGGACGGCGATGGCCGGTGTCGCGGGGATACCCAGTGCGAAGAGCGGGACGAGCGACGCGCTGGAGTGTGCGTTGTTGGCTGTTTCCGGCCCGACGACGCCTTCGATGGCTCCGGTTCCGAGCTCGTGGCGGTAGCGGCCTACCTTCTTTTCCACGCTGTAGGACAGCAGGGACGAGATGGCGTTGGTGATGCCAGGGACCAGTCCGATCGGTACGCCGAGGGCGGTTCCGCGCAGCATGGCGACACCGCCGCGGCGGAGATCGGTCCTGCCGGGAATCAGGTCACGGAGGCGGGGGGCGCGGGGCCGGAGCGTCGGTGCCACCAGGTTGTCCAGCAGCTCACCGAGGCCGAAGATGCCGATGATCACCGGGACGAAGTTCAGCCCGTCGAAGAGGTGCGCTGAGCCGAAGGTGAACCGGGGGAGACCGGCCACCGGGTCGATGCCGACCATCGCGATAAGAAGACCGATCGATGCCGAGATCAGGCCGGCTGCGATGGACCTGCCCACCAGGCCCACGAGCAGGGAGAGACCGACGATCACGAGGGCAAAGAACTCGGGCGGACCGATCAGCAGGCCGACACCGGCAAGTGCCTGGGCTCCGAGGGCGAGCCCGATGGTGGCGACGATGCCCCCGAAGAAGGACCCGATGCCCGCCATGGTGAGCGCGACGCCTGCCTTGCCCTTCTTGGTCATGGCGTAGCCGTCGATGCAGGTGATCGCCGATTCGCTCTCACCCGGAATGTTCAGCAGGACCGAGGTGATGGTTCCGCCGTACGCGGTGCCGTAGAAGATGGCGGCCAGCATGATGATCGCCGAGACCGGTTCCATGTTCAGAGTGAGCGGAATGAGAATTGCGATGCCCGCGGTGGCACCGATGCCCGGGAGAATGCCGAGCATGGTGCCGACCAGGCAGCCGATAAGTGCGAACAGCAGGTTTTGGAAGGTGAGGGCTTCAGCGAAGCCCATCATGAGGTTGTTCAGAGCATCCATGGCAGCCTCACAGCCCGAGATTTTCGAGGAAGTCGATGGACGACGTCGGCAGTGTCACCTGGAGCACCTCGGTGAAGAGGTAGAAGACGCCGAAGCTGCCGACCAGCGCGATGATCAGGGACAGCGGCCATTTGCGACCACCCTGGAACTTGAGCTGGAAGAGCAGGAACGCAAACATGCTCAGCTGGAAGCCGATCAGTTCGAGCAGGCTGGCCAGGACCACGAGGCTCAGCAGCACAATCCAGATGGGCCTCTTCTTCGCGGTCGGCGCGGTGCTGACGGTGTCCGTGTCGAGGGTAATTCGTTCTTCGGGCTGGGGGACCACGTTCGGGTTGCCGCGCAGGGCCTGGATGAGCCACACGAGGGAGGATAATCCGAGGAGAACGCCGATCCAGAAGGGGAAGAATCCCGGACCGGGTCCGAGGGTGGTCCAGTAGCCGAGTCCGAAGCTCGTGAAGATGACTGCGGCGGAGAGTACGGCCAGCGCAAGGGGAGTTGCGACCAGGAGGATCTTCGAGGGACCAGCGGAAGTTTCCGGGATTTCGGTGGGGCGAGCGGCCGGCGTTGGCGTCTTTGACATGGTCACCACGTCATCAGGCTTTCGCGCTGCTCGAGGCCAGATTGGGCTCATTGTCCGTGCTCCTGGGGATAGGGGTGCCGGACTCAGTTTCCTGTGCCAGGCGCTTCAGGGAAGCGACGGTTCCCGAAGTCATTTCAGCGGCCACGCCCATCGATGAAAGATAGTTGCGGGCTGATTCCATTTCGAACCCTCGCCGCTCGGCGTGCAGCCGGGTGCCGGTGAGGAAGCGGTCGATGACGGCCTGCCCGTCGCCGGCGAGCTGCTGTGCGATTTCATTGCGGATCCATTCTGTGGCACCGGCGGCGTCTCCGGCGGATACCGCTTCCACGATGAGCGACGCGAGGCCCTTCATGAAAACGCTGCGGAGCAGTTTATGCGCCATAGCGGCGCCGGCGGGGGCATCGAGCGTGTCGACCGGTGCGCCGAGTCCGCGGAAGGCGTCGGCGGCCTTCTGTGCTCCTGATCCACTGATCATCAGGGGAGTAGCGGCGCCCGCGACGGTGACGGGGCCGAGGATGGCGACGTCGGCGAAGTGCGCGTCGGTCTGTTCCAGATCCTGTGCCAGTTTTTCCATCTCAGCTGGGGCTGACGAGGTCATGTCGGCATAAACCGCGCCTGGCTTGAGGTGCGGCGCGCATGTCTCGGCGACTTTGCGTGCGACGGCGGCGGAGGTGAGTGCCAGGACGAGGTCCGCGTCGGCGACGGCCTCAGCTTCAGACGCTGCCAGGCTGACCCCTTCGGGCGCTGGGACTTCTCGTGGATCGAAGGCGGTCACTGTGTGCCCGGCCGACACAAGCGCGGTCGCGTAGCGAGAGCCTGCCTCGCCCAGACCGATGATTGCGCAGTGCATCTGTTTCCTTTCTGCTTCTTCGCAGCGGCGGAAGATTTTTTGATTACCACTGTATGGTAACTACTTCCATCTGCTGGTAATAAGCATGACGTGCCTCAGGTCACATGTCAATGCGGATTGAAGACGCAAGTCACTTGGGGCGTCCTACACCCGCGCGCACCGTTGGCTCAGGGCGAGGGTTACCGAAAGATGTTGTAGCCGCCCCAGCCTGAGCCGGCGATGGTCCGCGTCCCCCAAACGCCCTTGCTGAAGGGGTAGTGGGCGAGCCTTCCGTCGGTCAGTCGGCTGATTACACCCTGGCTTCCGTTGGCGAATGCTGACACCGCGGTGATGCTGTCGACGGCGTTCCACCCGTTGCCGACCAGGCGCCTGGGTTCGGTGATGAAGGTGCCAGTTCCCGTGGAGCGGTACAGCAGCAGGTTGCCGTCGCTGCGCCTGGCGAGGAGGTCCTGCCTGCCGTCCTGGTCGAAGTCCACCATGGCGAGGTAGAGGCCACCCCAGCCGGTACCGCTCTTGATTCGTGGACTCAATGCCTGTCCGGCGCTGTTGCCGTAGTACCAGAGAGTTCCTGCAGCGTCGTAGGCAAGGACACCCGGGTACTTGTCGGCCGCGCGCCAGCGGCCGATCGTCAGGTGGTAATTGCCCCACCCTGAACCGATGGCCTGGGCAGGCGCGAACCCTCCCTCATGTTTTCCGGGGTAGAAACTCAGCCGGCCGCCTTTCCATTGCGCGATGATGTCGAAGACGCCGTCGTTGTTCCAGTCGGTCACGTGCCCCTTCGCCAGCCCGGACCAGCCGGTGCCAATCTTTTGCCGGGGCTGGAAGCCGCCCTGGCCCGTGGCCGGGTAATTCCACAGCACGCCGTCCGGCCCGGCCGCCACAATATCAGCGGGGCTGCCGATGCTCGGGCGGGATGGAGCGGCAGCCGGTTGCTGGGAACCGATCGTGATCATCGAGGCGACACTGGGCACACCGTTGCCGTCCACTGCAAAGAGCAGGTAATTGCCCGGCACCAGCACGCCGGGATCCGCCGGCAAGGTCAGCGACGCAGTGGTGCCTGAAACCGCAGTCGCGGTCAGCGGAACCCGCCGCTGATCGGTGTTCACGGAGTGGGTCACCGTACCCATCCGCATCAGGGAGAACTCCGTGGTCGGCGCTCCAGTGGTCACCGCAATCGTGCTGCCGGGCGTGGCGGAGGCCGGGGCGGACACGATTTCCGGCCGGGTGCGCGGGCTGCCGTCTGCGTTCAGCAGGTAAGGCGGCGTGAAAATCTGTCCGTTCAAGTTATTCGTCGTGCAATTGCCGCACAGGCCACCACCGCCGACGAAGACCTGGCCATCCGGGAGCAGCAGGGCAACGCTGTGATAGGCGCGGGGAGTGGCCATCGGGGCGAGCGTGGTCCACTGTCCGGTCTCCGGGTCCCAGATTTCTGGGGCCCTCGAAGCAGCACCGGCCTCACCGCCGACCACCAACACCTGGCCATCGGGCAGCGCGACTCCATTCGCGAACGTCCGGTTGACGGCCATGTCCGAGGTCCGGGCCACTGTGAGTCCGTTATTGATGTCGATGGTGTCCGCCCGCGCCGTGGCATTTCTGCCCACGTAGTCGGTCGCTCCACCCACGGTGAGAATCTTTCCGACGTCGTACATCACGGCGTTGCCGTTCATTGCGTCCGGGCTATCGGACCGCAGACCGGCCGAACTGATGCTGCCATTGCCTGTGCTCGAGATCCAGTTCATCTGCCGGCTCGGCCCGGCGTGGAACGCCCGGCCACCGGGGGCGGCAAACAACCAGGCATGATTGTCGGACCGGTATTCGCCGGCAGGATCGTTGGTCAGAATGCTGTCGGACGGCACAAGCGGCAGCGTTCGCCAGCCGTCGGCGGCGGACCACACCTCGCCGTGCTTGTTGCCGACGCCGCCGGACCATGACCCGCCGATGGTAAACACCTCGCCGGTGGACGTGGTCAGGTTGGACTGGTATCCGCGGGCGATCTTCATGTCCGGCCCCGCGGTCCAGGTGTTCGTCGCAGGGTTGTACAGCGAGGTCTTCGTGCTGTTGCTGCCCCCACTGACCATGATCTGCCCGTCCGGCAGCATTGACGTCCCGGGGCAGAACATGTCGTGACCGGTGTTGGATACCTGGGTCTGGCTCACCTCGCCGGTGGTGAGGTCCAGAATGGACGTCTGAGTGTATCCCCGGGCCCCGCCATACGTGGTGGAAGAGTAGGCGGACCAGGTCAGCAGCTTGTTGCCCGGCAGCAGCGCCGCCGCAGCCGGGACAAGCGGGAAGCTGATCGTCGGGCCCCAGGACCCCTGCGACCCATTTGCGACGGCCTGAACGGTCAGGTTTCCGGTGGCCTTTTCGGGCTCCGATCCCGCCTCCGTGGCGACAGCTTGCGGCACCGGAACGTGATCGTGTGCTCCGGTCGCGCTCGGAGGCTCGGCCGACGCCGTAGCCGTAGCCGAAGCCCCGTATCCGGCGACCAGCAGGGAGACGATCACAACCGCGGATACAAGTCGCGACATCTGTGCGCCCCCGTCCAGATTCATCCCCCGTGCTTAGCAAAAGCTAACCCGGGCGCCATGTAAGGATCTTGGGACGACTGACGTGGGCTTCGCGCGACAGGTACATCTTCGTCATCTTGGTACCCAACACAGTTCGCCTGCCTACACTTGCCTCAGGTCATGAGCGCCAGCATTAAGCCCCGGCTCGCTGGCCGGCAACCCTCCATCCGCGGCGGGGTGCCCCGGGTGAGGACCCGGCTGTCCGGCGAAGGGTCGGATGGCAAGCGCGGCCCGTGGTGCTCCGAGCATGCCGGGCCCAAAGTAGAGGAGCCTTGAATGTCCAACGGATGGTCCTTCGAAACACGCCAGATCCACGCCGGGCAGGAGCCTGACGCCACCACCGGTGCCCGGGCACTGCCCATCTACCAGACCACGTCCTTTGTGTTCCCCAGCGCCGAGAGCGCTGCGAACCGCTTCGCGCTGGCTGAGCTGGCGCCCATCTACACGCGCATCGGTAATCCCACCCAGGACGCGGTGGAGCAGCGGATCGCCAGCCTGGAGGGCGGTCTGGCTGCCCTCCTTCTCAGCTCTGGGCAGGCGGCGGAAACCTTCGCGGTCCTGAATGTTGCCGAGGCCGGCGATCACATCGTCGCCAGCCCCAGCCTGTACGGCGGGACCTACAACCTGTTTGCGCACACGCTGAAGAAGTTTGGCATCTCCGTCACCTTCGTGGCCGACCCCGACAATCTCGACCAATGGCGCGACGCCGTGCAGCCGAACACTAAGCTCTTCTTCGCCGAGGTTGTGTCCAATCCCCGGCAGGACGTCCTCGACATCGAGGGTGTTTCCCGCACTGCCCATGAAGCAGGGGTGCCGCTGATCGTCGACAACACGCTGTCGACGCCGTACCTGATCCGGCCGCTCGAGTGGGGCGCGGACATCGTGGTCCACTCAGCGACCAAATACCTTGGCGGCCACGGCACGGCGATCGCTGGGGTCATAGTGGATTCCGGCAAGTTCGATTTCGGCAAGGACCCGGAGCGCTTCCCCGGCTTCAACACCCCGGACCCCACCTACAACGGGCTGGTCTACAGCCGCGACCTCGGAGAAGGCGGCACCCTGGGTGCCAACCTGTCCTACATCATCAAGGCCCGCGTCCAACTCCTGCGGGACCTGGGCTCGGCGGTGTCGCCCTTCAACGCCTTCCTGATCTCCCAGGGCCTTGAGACGTTGAGCTTGCGGATGGAACGCCACGTCGCCAACGCGGGGGAAGTTGCCCGCTGGCTGGAGGCAAGGGACGACGTCGAATCGGTCGCCTACGCCGGGCTTCCGTCAAGCCCCTGGTACGAGCGTGGACGCAAGTACGGCCCGAAGGGGACCGGTGCGATTGTCTCGTTCAACCTCGCGGGCGGAGCCGAGGCAGGTAAGCGGTTTGTGGACGCCCTCGAACTGCACTCGCACGTTGCGAACATCGGAGATGTCCGTTCCCTGGTCATCCACCCGGCATCCACTACGCACAGCCAGCTTTCCCCCGAACAGCAGGTCGTGGCCGGCGTGGCCCCGGGGCTGGTCCGGCTCTCCGTGGGGCTCGAGCATATCGACGACATCCTTGCGGACCTCGAGACCGGCTTCCGTGCAGCGAAAGAGGCGTAGGGGGAGTAGCGGCTTCTACCCTCCGGCACAGTTGCCATTACAAGATCATCACCGCGGCCAACTATTGCGCCGCTATTCCTCAAACTTGCCGGGCTTGAGGAATAGGGGCGGCGGCTGGGCGTAAGCCGCCACCCCATCTTTCTACGAGAGTTTCAGAGCGCTGATTTTGTTTCTGTCCTCATGTCGTTGACTTGTTCCTTATTGGCGCCTACGGCGTCACGGCCGGTGAGGTGGGCGGCGGCACGTTCGGCAATCATGATGGTCGGGGCGTTGGTGTTGCCCGTGGGCACCAAGGGCATGATGGATGCGTCCGCGATGCGAAGACCCTTGAGTCCGTGGACCTCGAAGGTTGTAGGATCGACCACGGCCAGATCGTCCTGGCCCATGCGGCAGGTCCCAACCTGGTGGTGGTAGGTCACCACGGATTCGCGGACGTATTGTTCCAACTGTTCATCTGGGACCTCCGGACCGGGGTAGATCTCGGTCGGCTCCCAACCAGCCAGAGCCTGCGTCTGGCCAATCCGACGGCATTGACGCACGGAGGCAACAAGAGCGTCGACGTCCTGTTGTTCCTTCAACGCCCCCAGATCGATGCGCATCGGATCTTCAGGGTTGGGTCCGGTGAGGGTTAGCTCGCCGCGGCTGGCCGGACGAACGAGACCGCCGAGCATTGAGAAGCCGTTGTCGGGGCCCGTCATCTCTGCTGGCCCGTAGTTTTGGGAGTACATCGGGACGGAGAAGAAGATCGGCTGTGTGTCCGGGACGGGCAGGTCCGGGTTGCTCTTCCAGAAGAGATGTACCTCGGCTGGCGCAGTGTCGCCCATAGGCACCGGTTGGGCAGCGGTGGTGAAGATGACTGGCGAAAGCAGATGGTCCTGCAGATTCTTGCCGACGCCGGGCAGATCGTGGATTGGATCGATCCCAACCTCACGCAACTCCTCACTGGGGCCGATCCCTGAGCGGAGCAGCAACTCGGGGGAGTTCAGTGCGCCGGAGGCGAGCACGGTCTCGCCGGCGCGCATCATCTTGGACTGACCCTCATGGTCAAATTCGATGCCGACGACGCGCCCGTCTTCCACCAGCAGCCGTCGGGCCTGCGCGCCGGTGAGAAGGGTGAGGTTAGGGTGGTCAGCTACCGGTTTGAGGTAGGCGCGCCAGGTGTTGAGCCGTTTGCCGTCCCGGACATTGAGTTGCATCCGGGAGACACCTTCGACGGCGCCGGAGTTGTAGTACTCGTTAAGCGGCAGGCCGATCTCCACAGCCCCTGAGAGCATATCTTCCTGGATGGGATTGCGCGGGAAATCCTGGACGACGTCAAGGAGCCCTTCTCCGCCGCGGGTATCGGAGGCGCCGCCGTCGTAATTTTCAATGGCTTTGAATACCGGCAGCACGTCTTCCCAAGACCAGCCGGGACAACCGTTCTGGGCCCAGGTGTCGTAGTCCCACCGGTCGCCGCGCACCCAGATTGTGGCGTTCAGCGCGTGGGATCCTCCCAAAACCTTGCCGCGAGGCAAGTGCAGCCGACGTCCGGCGCATGCTTCCTGCTCGCTGGTGTAATAGTCCCAGTCCTGCTCGCTGTGCCAGAGCAGTCCGAGGGTATAGAGGTGGTCGATATTGGGATTGATGTCGTGGTCGCCCGCCTCGAGCACCGCGACGGGGTTACCGGCGTCGAGCAGACGGCGAGCGATCACGCTGCCAGCGGAACCGGCCCCGACGACGATGTAGTCCAACTCAGATTCCATGGGAGTACCTTCCAGATCAAGGGTTATCAGCGATTGGCGGTTCGCGGAACGCACGGGAGGGAGCGGGCTTTGGGCGGGCGCCCGTGAAGATGCGGGGCGGATAGTTGTTCTCGCCGCGACGATTCGATTCGGTGTCATTTTGTGAGCCGCATGGCTCGCAGGCGCGCCACCAGTGTCGATGCAGTCAGAGCCACGCGGTTTCGACGGCGATGATGATCAGGGTTGATCAGGTGGATGAACGACTCCCGAATCGCCCCCAGGCTAACTGTGGCAGTGGCCCCCCGCGGGTGTGCTGGGTGAGACGTCGAGGACCGGGCTTCGGTCGAAGAAGCCTTCCGGGCGGAGCTTGAAGCCGACGGTGTCCACGGGCATGATCGGCCAGTCCTCAACACGCGGGAAGTGCGTGAGGCCGAAGGTGTGCCAGACGACGATGTCCTGTCCGTCGATGTCGCGATCCTGTGCCACGTATTCGGGCAGGCCGGCACCGCCAGAATGCTGGTTCACGAAGTCCCCGGTGGGGTAGCGCTCGTCCTCCGCGAACCGGGTGACCCAGAGGTCCTTCGTTGCGAAAGCCGCGCGCCGGGCAATGGAGGATTCGGGGTCTGCCAGCAGCGTGGGCTGGCCCTCGGAGTGCAGCTTGTAGGCCACGGGCTCTCCCAGCCGGTTGCGGGCGTCGGGGTTGGAGATCACCCAGGTGCGCCCGTTACGCGAGTCCGATTCACGCACGCCCTCGGATTCACGGGCCAGAACGGTGCGTTTCCGTGAGAAGGCGTTGCCGCGTGGGTTGTCCGGGCCGAGGGGCTGGCGGACGACTTCTTCCTCCTCAACCCGGTTGGTGTAACCGTCGATCGCCATATCGAGGCGGGCGCTGAAGAGATGCTGGTGGAACGGCGCCCCAAGCCCGGGTGCCATCTGCGACATGTTCGCGGACGCTTCCTCGGTGTACGCGCTGGTGAAGACGACGCCGGTCGCTTTGGCTTCGAACTCGATGGTCCCGTCGAGGTAGAGGTACCAGTAGAACCCGTAGTCGTAGTTGCCCACAGTGGTGAAGAACGAAATCACCAGGCGTCGGTTGCGCCGTGTGTAGTTGATCCCGGACCAGAGGTCGCTGTGCTTGGCGAGGATTCCCCAATCTTCTTCGTGCATGCAGATTGCGTTGCGGATTTCGCGTGGGTTGCCCAAGGCGTCGCTGATCACGGGGCTGAGGTAGGTGATGTCGCCCAGGCAGTCGCAGCCGAGCTCGAGGGAGTTGGCGTACTGGCCCACAAGGTATTCGCCGGTGTCGAAGTAGTTCTGCCAGGACCGGACGGGGGATGGGTCACCGTAGGGAACCACCATCTCCGCGATGGACGCCCGCTTGATGATGGGGCGAACCCGGCCTTTGTCATTGAACGAGAGGTTGTGCAGGACCACGCCCTCACGGACGTCGAAGCCGACGTCGACACTCCAGTTCTCCCACTCGACGTGGTTGCCTCCTGTGACGGTGAAACTCGGTCCCTCGGGCTGGGTGATGCTAATGGGCTTCTGGCTGGTGCGCATCGGGCCGGTCAGTTCAGGGTCGGTATAGTTTCCGTGCTCCTGCGGTACAGGCATGGGCCCCAGGTCCAGTATCTGCGTGACCTCCTTACTGACGACGTCGACATAGGCAACCAGCCCGTCGATCGGATGCGCCCACGCGCTGTCGGTCTCGTGCTCCTGGACGAAGGCGAGACCGCGGAGGATCCGGCGGCCCTTTTCCTCGGCGTACTCGTACACCCCTGCGGATAACGGTGCAACGCGCACGTTGGCGACGTCGAGATTCCTGTCGGCGAGGGCGGCCAGCCACCGCTCGTCGGTGGACAGTAGCTCTTCCACCACAGCGAACTCCTCCTCGAGCACGGGGAGTTCACCGGTAGCCGACGTGTCGAGCTCCACTGTGGACAGCACCTGACCGGTGGTTGCCGAGACGACCACGTCCACAGGCGCCGAGCCCGAGGTGTCGTGGAGGAAGGCCCGGAAACGGCGGCCTTCCTCACCGTTAGCCGCTGCACGACTGGGATCAAGAAGCCCGAGGTACGCGATCCGCTTGGTTGGCCCCAGAAGGTCCTGCTCGCGGAGGACGCTTTGCACCGTCATGATTTCTTCGGCTGTGGGCAATGCGTAAGAATTGGTGGTCGCTGTGGGTGACGTCGTCATGGCAGTCCTCAATAGCTAGTTGTTCTATCCCCGTAGAATATCCGCACTGTAATGTGGATCACAAGGGTTCCAAGCAGGGAGAAGTAAGTGCCGAAGATTGTGGACCACGATCAGCGTCGGGTGGAACTGGTGGATGCTACCTGGCGGATCATTGCGCGGCAGGGGATGGAAGGCGCCACCATGCGGGACATCGCCGTCGAGGCCGGTTTCTCCAACGGAGCCCTCAAGCCCTACTTCCCGACCAAAGCCGACCTGCTCACCTTCGCCTTCCGGCACGTCTTCAACCGCACCAACCAGCGGATCGCCCTGTCCACCTTCAATAAAACCGGGACCGCCGCCATACGTGCCCTGGGTTTGGAGGTCCTTCCCATTGACGAAGAGAAGGTCAACGAAGCCCGCATCGTCATCCCGTTCTGGCAGAAAGCCGTCACCGATCCGCACAAGATGGCCATCCACCGCGAATCGATGGAGCAGTGGCGCCTGGCACTGATGCGCTACCTCGGAGAGGCACGCAAGGCGGGCGCCATCACCACCGCCGTTCACGACGACGTCATCCGGGAGCAACTGATGAACCTGTTCCTGGGTGCGCAGATCACGGCTGCCCTGGCGGACCCGGAGGAGGACCATCCTTCCTACGCCGACCAGTTAGACGGCTTCCTGGCCAACCTGGCGTGAATTAAATTCGCCCGTTGTGGAAAATCCCGTCTGGGTCTACGCTGTAGCAAATGTGTCCTACGACACATCCGTCTATGAAGTGGAGTACCCATGGAAACCTACGACGCGCTTCTCGCCTCGATCACTCCCACCTCGGGCCCTACCCGCACCATCCTTGATCCAGCAACCGGTGAGCCCGTGGGCGAGGCGCCCGAGCACACTGTCGACGATCTTGAAACTGCGATTTCCGCAGCGGAAGCCGCCCAGCCCGCATGGGCTGCTCTTGGGCACGAAGAGCGCAGTGCCGCGCTCCTGAAAGCTGCCGACGCCATCGACCGCTCTGCTGAGGAACTGGCGCATATCCTCTCCCGCGAGCAGGGCAAGCCTCTCAACGGGCCCAACGCCCGCTTCGAGGTCGGCGCGTGCTCAGCGTGGCTCCGCGCAGCCGCCAACCTTGAACTGGAGCCCCAGACGGTAGCCGACGACGGCGAAACCTTCGCTCAGATCCACTACCGCCCGATCGGTGTGATCGGGGCAATCGGACCGTGGAACTGGCCGATGATGATCACCATCTGGCAGATCGCTCCGGCACTGCGGATGGGCAACGCCGTCGTCGTCAAGCCTTCGGAGTACACGCCGCTGAGCGTGCTTGCGCTGGCGCATGTCATCAACGAGGAACTCCCGAGCGGCCTGTTGAGTGTGGTTTCCGGCGGTCGCGATGTGGGTGCACGTATGGCAGAGCACCCTGCGATCGGGAAAATCATGTTCACTGGATCTACCGCCACAGGCAAGGCGATCATCAAGTCCTCGGCGGACAGCGTCAAGCGCCTCACTCTCGAACTCGGAGGGAACGATGCCGGCATCGTGCTGCCCGACGCCGATCCCAAGGCGATCGCGGAAGGACTTTTCTGGGGTGCTTTCATCAATACAGGCCAAACCTGCGCCGCCTTGAAGCGTCTCTACGTTCACGAAGACATCTATGACGAGGTCTGTGAAGCCCTGACCGCCGTAGCGGAGGCAATGCCGATGGGTGTTGGGCTCGACGAAGCGAACGTCCTCGGCCCGCTGCAGAACAAGCCGCAATACGACATCGTTACCCGTTTGGTGGACTCGGCGAAGGAATCGGGCGCTCGTGTCCTCACCGGAGGGGACCCGAAGCCGGACCAGCCCGGCTACTTCTACCCGGCCACGCTCGTTGCCGACATCGACAATGACAACCCGCTGGTCACCGAGGAACAGTTCGGGCCGGTCCTGCCGATCA
Organism: Arthrobacter sp. TJ-170; assembly: GCF_058269305.1. Taxonomy (NCBI): domain Bacteria; kingdom Bacillati; phylum Actinomycetota; class Actinomycetes; order Micrococcales; family Micrococcaceae; genus Arthrobacter; species Arthrobacter sp. TJ-170. The sequence goes on from NZ_JBZCNL010000009.1 coordinate 66,918, forward strand.
TCCGTTACAGCACGGTCGACGAGGCTATCGACAAGGCGAACGGGCTGGACGTCGGCCTGGGCGCGTCAGTGTGGTCTTCCGATGTTTCATCCGCCCGCGAGGTGGCCGCACGGATTGAGGCCGGCACCGTCTGGATCAACAAGCACGGCGCTGTTGACCCGCGTGTACCGTTCGGCGGCATCAAGCAGTCCGGCTACGGGCTCGAGTTCGGCGTTGACGGTCTCAAGGCCGTCGCAGTCCCGCAGGTGATCAACGGCTGACCTGCTTCCAGCGGCGACCCGAATCAGAATAAATACACGCGGCACCACAGCGACAGATAGGTACCGCGACCCCTGTGGTTGAAGCGCGCCCGCGTGCGGTTGCGCTGATCACTCAGGAACCCAAGGCTCATCAAAGGAGATAGCTCATGGACAGGACCGATACTGTGTCCGCCGGCGGATCAAGCGCCGCGGACGGATCAAGCACGATGCTGCGCCGGGGCAGGCTAGGAGTCATCGGCGTCGTATTTTTTGTCGTAGCCGCCGCGGCACCGCTGGTGGGCATGACTGGCGCAGTCCCGATCGCCATCGTTCTGGGTAATGGAGCGGCCGCCCCGGGCGCGTACTTGGTTGTCGGGCTGACGCTTCTTCTTTTCAGCGTTGGCTATTCAGCAATGAGCCAGAGGGTTACCAACGCCGGTGCATTCTTCGCCTACATCGGCCGGGGTTTGGGAGAACACCTCGGCCTCGGCTCCGCGTTCGTTTCGCTGATCGCCTACGTCGCGATCCAGCTCGCCATCTTCGGGTTCTTTGGCGGACTGATGGCGGGGCAAATCGGTGCTCTTGGCCTTGAACTTCCCTGGTGGTTGTGGGCATTCATCGCCTGGGCGGTCGTCACCATCCTGTCCCTGGCAAGCGTCGATGTCGGAGCGAAGGTGCTTGGGACCCTGATGCTGCTTGAGGTTCTCTCACTGGCGATCACCGCCGTCGCAATCCTCATTGACGGCGGACCGGAGGGCTACGACTTCGTGGCATCCTTCTCTCCGCAGGCCATCCTGGTGGGCGGACTTGCCGGCTCGGCCGGTATCGCGTTTGCCTTCGCGTTTGCCTCCTTCATCGGGTTTGAAGCCACGGCGATCTATGGCGAGGAATCCAAGGACCCGAAGCGGATTGTTCCACGGGCCACCTACCTGGCGGTTGTTTTGATCACGGTTCTGTTCGCCGTCACCGCGTTCGCGCTAGTGACCGGTATGGGAGCGTCAACGGTAGTCGAGACCACGGTCGAATACTCGACCGTGGACGGAGTGCCGCTTGCCGACCCCGCTGCCGTTCTCTTCACGCTTGCCTCCCAGTACGTTGGCCCGTGGATGGCCACTGTCATGAGCATCCTGGTGCTGTCGAGCCTGTTCGCAGGACTCCTGGCCTTCCAGAATGCAGCCAGCCGCTATGTCTTCGCACTAGGACGTGGGGGAGTGCTCCCCGGCCGGCTGGCACGGGTCAACAATGCGGGGGCGCCCCAAAGCGCCTCACTGACGACGTCGGCTGCCACCGGTGTGGTGATCCTGCTGTTCACGCTGTTCCAGCTGGAACCCATCCTGAACATGTTCTATTGGTTCAGCGGCCTGGCAGTGGTGGCGATTGTGCTGATCGAAGCGCTGGTTTGTCTCGCGGTCATCGCCTACTTCCGCAAGAACAAGGGGGAGGAGGGCGTCTTCACGACGATCATCGCGCCGGTCGTGGCACTCATCGGGCTCCTGATCGGCGAGTACCTCCTCATGTCGCGGTTCGGCTTGTTGGCCGGGACGACCGCTGAAGGCGTGGATCCGACGGTGACGCCGTGGGGTCTGAGTCCGCTGGGCTGGGCCCTGGTTGCGCTGCCGTTCGTCGTGCTACTAGTCGGCTATCTCTTCTCGCGGGTTGCGGCACCGGAGAACGAGGAGTTCATCCGGGACGAGTTGTCCTGATCGCTCCTGCTGCGCAGCCGGCCACTCGCTGCGAAGTCGGTACGCCTGGGTTCACCTCGGGAGAACCCAGGCAGCTGCGTCGGGCGGGAGGAGTCCCTCTGAGGTAAGCGGCGACGACGTCAGTACTACCTGCCCATCGGGCAGCCGGGCGGCTTCGTCGCCCATGGCGACCGCGACGAGGAACTGTTCGCCTCGCCGGCAGATGAGTAAACCGCCGTCGTCGACCCTCCAGGTGCCGCCGTCGTCGGGTGAAAGTATTTCCTTCTCGGTCAGCTGTTTCCGCAGTTCGAGGGCCTCGATGGTCAGGTGCAGGGTTGAGCTCTCATTCTTGAGGTTCGCTTCCACGGACCGCATGCCCCAGTCCGCCGGCGTCGGCAGCCACGGTTCGGCCGCGCCGGCGGGGGAGAAGCCGAAGGTGTTGTCCGGTGTGATGGTCCAGGGCAGCGGGACGCGGGCGCCGTCGCGGGATACGCCGCCGCGGGTCCACATCGGATCGACCCGGGCGTTGAGCGGCACGTCGACCTCGGGCAGGTTGAGTTCCTGGCCCTGGTAGATGAACGCGCCGCCGGGGAGGGCGAGGATGGCCAGCAGTCCGGCACATGCGCGCAGGAACCCGCGGTCGCCACCGCCGAAGCGCGTGGCGGAGCGGACGATGTCGTGATTCTCGAGCGCCCAGGTCGGTGGTGCCCCGTGTTCCCGGCGGGCGGCTTCCAGTTCCGTGCCGACCGCTGCCCATGCTTCGGCGTCCCAGCCCAGCTTCACGAAGGCGAACGCGAACGCCTGGTGCATCTCGTCGTGCCGGGTGTAGCGGGCGGCGCGGTGCGGATCGAGGTTGACCTCGCCCCGCGGTGCGGATCGAGGTTGACCTCGCCGACGAGCACCCGTCCGGGGGAGTAGGAGTCGGCGACGCGGCGCCACCGCCGGTAGACATCATGCACCTCCTCCTGGTCGGAGACCTGGGGGTTGGAGCGCAGGCCGTCGACCACGGAGTTGGTGTTGGCGGCGTCGGGCAATCCGTCGGCTTTGAAGAGGGCATGTGCGACGTCGATGCGGAGCCCGTCCACGCCCTTGTCGAACCAGAACCGGAGGACGTTCTCGAAGTAGTCGCCGACCGCCGGGTTGCGCCAGTTCCAGTCCGGCTGCTGTGGGGAGAAGAGGTGCAGATACCACTCCTGGTCGGTGTCCGAGCCGGGGTTCACGCGGTTCCAGGCGCTGCCGCCGAAGACGCTTTGCCAGTTGTTCGGTGGGGTGTCCCCGTCGCGGCCGTTCTTGAAGTGGAACATCACCCGCTCCGGGGAGCCGGGGCCGGCGGCGACGGCCTTCTGGAAGAGGGGATGCTCGGACGAGCAGTGGTTGGGCACCACATCGAGGAAGATCCGGAGCCCGAGCGCGTGAGCGGGTTCCAGCAGTTGGTCGAACTGCTCCATGGTGCCGAATAGTGGGTCGACGCCGCAGTAGTCGCTGACGTCGTAGCCCTGGTCCACCTGCGGGGATGGCTGGAACGGTGTCATCCAGATGCCGTCCACGCCGAGCGATGCTATGTAGGGCAGGCGGGTCAGCAGGCCAGCGAGGTCACCGACGCCGTCGCCATCACCGTCCGCGAAGGAGCGTGGGTGGACCTGATAGATGACGGCGTCCTGCCACCAGCGGGGGTTTTGCTCCTCCGGGTGGCTTCCAGTCGTCATCGGTTCTCTCTCGCAGCTGTTTCAGTGAACGGGTTTCATGATCTTGCCTTACCAACACTACGCAGCGAGCCAGACGGTTTGCGGCCGACCAGGAAAGCCACTTCGGGGGAATCACCTCATCTCGGCCAGCCGCCGCAGGGTCTTCGTGTCGCACACGGGTTCCCGCCGACGTCGTTCTGAAGTATGCGTAGGCGCTGCGGCAACAGCTGAGTGGACGAGGGGGCTTCACCAGACTGCCCGGGTGGATGGTCTATAGGTAGGCGTAGTCGTTGTGCTGTCGGCATGTTGACCGCTAAGCGCCAGTCTCCATAGCGAGAATATTGACGGCGAGGAGATAAACAGCACCGCGCCGCTTCTACCGTATCTGCGTCCGAAATGCGGCATATGATGGCCAAAAGAGTGGCGAGATGGCTACACGCACGAAAGGACGCAGATGGCAGGCAGACCGAGGCAGGACAACGGGCAGGTCCAAGGAGCTGCGGCGTCGCTGTTGAATGGTCTTGCTGTACTGGAAGCCTTTTCCGTTCAAAAACCGGTGCTTGGTGTGACTGAGGTCGCTCAGCGCGTTGGCCTCCACAAGAGCACCGTCTCACGCATTCTTGCCGGATTAACAGAAGCTGGATATGTTCAGCGGGATGAGGAGACGGGACGGTATCGGCTGGGGCTGGGCCTCCTTGCGTTGTCCGGTCCTTTGCTGGCGGACCTGGATGTCCGCCGGGCTGCGGTTCCGTATTTGGAGCAGTTAACGGAAACCACCAAGGAAACCAGCGCAATCTCCGTCTGGAATGGTCATGAGGCCATCGTCGTGGAGCAGGTTGCCAGCCCGTATCAGGTCAAACACACTGCCACCATCGGAACCCGATACAACAAGTTCGAGAGTTCCTCGGTGCGGGTCTTCCTTGCAGAGCTGGCTCCGGCCCTCGCAACCGAACTTATCGAATCCGGGCGGATACTACGCACGCCAGAAGATGGTTTGCCGTTGGACCACGCCACCCACCTGCAGGAAGTCTCCCGTCAGGCACACGCCATCAACGACGGTTCGACTGCCGACGACGAGTTTGGGGTCTCCGCTCCGGTTCGGGATTATCGAGGCAAGGTGGTTGGTTGCATCACTGTATCCGCCCCCCTTTCCCGCGTGCACAAGCACGCCACCAGGGACACTCTGGTTGAAGCCGTGCAACATGCTGCCTCGGAAGTATCCACCCGCCTGGGCTGGTCTGCTTTCCTTCCCGGCTGATTCACCACGCATCGTCAGCAATACCCCTGCCCCGGCGCGCCACAGCGCAGCCCAGGGGATCCCGGGCCGCGCTGTGGTGTGGTGACCTGATCAGGCCACGGATCAGGCCGGATCCGCGGGGGCTGCCACCTCGGGCTGGGGATCCGAGAGGGTCTTCGGGACGGTGTCCTCGAACTGCGGGAGGCGGTTCAGGTACTCCACCACCGAATCCGTGGACTCCACGTCACCGAACTTGTTGTCGATGTCGTAGAGGTTCCACTGCACGACGCCCGGGACGCGGTCGCCGATTGTCTCCCGGGCGATGATCGGGCGGAAGCCCTTCGCGATCGCGTCCTCGACGGTGTGGCGCACGCACCCGGCCGCGGTCGCACCGGTCACGATCAGGGTGTCGATGCGGTTGGAGGTCAGGAAGAGCTCGAGGTTCGTCCCCGGGAACGCCGAGGCGCGATTCTTCTCGATCACGACCTCGCCCTCCGCGGGCGCAACGCGGTCGTCGATCTGCGCCCAGTAGGAATCCGCCGGAAGGGTCTCCGTGGGGATCTTCGAGTACCACAAACCCATGTCGTTCGTTCCGGAGGTGGCGTCGCGGTTGCGATACACGTTGGTGGTGTAGAAGACCGGAATATTCTTGGCACGCGCAGCCTCGTTGATCCGCTGCACGTTCGGGATGATCTCCTCCATGCCCGGGCAGCTGAATGGGTGACCCGGACGGGTCCAAGCGTTCGCGAGGTCGATGTGGATGACGGCGGGGCGGTTGCCATAGCCGATCCGACGCTTGAACCCTCGTTCGTTGTAGATGTCCGTGCCTGCTTCGAACGCCTCCTCCAGCACTGCTGCAAGACGGGATTCGATGTCGTTGAACGTCTCTGTTGTCATGGCTGTCTCCACTCTCTCGGTCTGTTGTGTTTCTGGAAGCAACAAGGCCACTAGCGGAGCTTTTGTTGCTGTGCCATCACAGTAGTTGCTGAGTATGCAACATGCAACCCCTTTCCTGAAGCCTGCCCGATTTCATTTCCTGCGTCTGTGTGGCCAAGGAATCCAGGACCCCTGAAAAGCATGAACTCCGGAGCAATTCGATTTATCCAGGGTGACGGGTCAACCTTCACTTCAATCATTCAGAGCATCCGGCCTTGTGGGCGGGGCGCCGGAAAAAAGAGCCGCCAGCCATTGCATGTTGTCGATAAAGGAACTAAATTGCTCTCTAAGCAACAATGTGAGCTACGGCACATCGGATTGCGAGACCGAACCCGCGGCGAGAGGGCAAGCTCCAAGTCCCGGGTGAAACCGGGCTTCGCCGCGAGGCACCCGTCTTTCCCTTCAACCCAGTCCTGCACCAAACTTTCGAAAGGACCCCTTATGAAGCGCATCGGAGTAGACGTCGGCGGTACATTCACCGACTTGTATTTCTCGGACGACGACCAGCGCATCGCCGTTGTGGAGAAGGTTCCCTCAACCCCGCACGACCCCTCTGAAGCCGTGATCAATGGCATCGTAAAGCTCTGCGCCAAGGCCGGTGTGTCGCTTTCGGAGATCGACCAGCTGGTGCACGGAACCACGGTCGCCACGAACACCGCACTGACGCACACCGGTGCGGAGGTCGGGATGATCACTACCGAGGGTTTCCGGGACATCCTGCACATCGCCCGGCACAAGAAGCCGTACAACTTCTCCCTCCAGCAGGATCTGCCCTGGCAGACCAAGCCCCTGATCAAGCGCCGCCACCGGCTCACTGTCAAGGAGCGCATCACCGCACCGAACGGCGAGGTCTTGGTTCCATTGAACGAGGACGAGGTCCGTGAGCGCGTGCGCGAGCTGAAGGCGGCCGGCGTCGAGGCCATCGCCGTCTGCCTGCTGCACTCCTATCTGAATTCCGCCCACGAGCAGCGGATCGGGGAAATCGTCGCGGAGGAGTTCCCCGAGGCTTACCTGTCCCTTTCCAGCGAGATCGTGCCCCTGTACCGGGAATATGAGCGTTTTTCCACGACGGCGCTGAATGCTTATGTCGGGCCACGGGTCTCGCGCTACCTGTACCGCCTGCAGGAGCAGGCCGAGGGACTGGGTTACAAGCGGGAGATCCTGCTGATGCAGTCCTCCGGCGGTATGGTCCCGATCAAGGAGGCCGCCAAGCGGCCCGTCACCTTGATGATGTCCGGACCGGTCGGCGGCCTGATCGGCGGCATGTGGGCCGGCCGTCAGTCCGGCTTCGAGAACGTGGTCACCCTGGACATTGGCGGGACGTCGGCTGACATCGGTGTGGCTTACCAGGGTGAACTGCGCATGCGTCACCTGCTGGACACCAAGATCGGCGACCACCAGGCCATGGTCCCGATGGTGGACATCGACACCATTGGTGCCGGCGGCGGCTCCATCGCCTACGTCGACGCCGGCGGCGTCTTCCGCGTCGGTCCGCAGTCTGCCGGCGCCGTTCCTGGCCCGGTCTGCTACGGCCGCGGCGGGACGGAGCCGACATCAACTGACGCCCAGATGCTGCTCGGGCGCATGCGCCCGGACCGCGTCCTGGCTGGCTCAGGTATGGATCTGGATCTCGATGGCGCACGAAAGGCCATGGAAGGTCTGGCGGAAAAACTTAACATGTCAGTGGACCAGGCCGCCCTCGGCGCCCTGCAGATCCAGAAGTTCGGCATGACCCAGGCAATCGAGCAGAACTCCGTACGCCGCGGCTACGACCCACGTGACTTCACCCTCGTCGCCGCCGGCGGTGCCGGCGCACTGTTCGCCTGCGAGATCGCCGCGGAGCTGGAGGTCCCGAAGGTACTGATCCCGGCCCACCCCGGCATCATGGCCGCGACCGGTCTGCTGGCCACGGACGAGAAGTACGAGTTCGTCGCTACCCGACGGTTCACCTTCACCACCGCGGACCCCGCCGCCATCCAAGGCTCCTATGAACAGTTGGAGCGCGAAGCCAACGACCAGCTCGATGCCGAGGACGTCCCGGCCGAGCGTCGAAAGCTCGAATGGCTCGCCGACGCGCGCTACGAGGGCCAGGGATACGAGATCCGCTTCACCGCCCCCGCCGGGCCCGTCAACCAGGCCTGGCTGGAAAAGGCCGAGGCAGCGTTCCACGATGCCCATTTCGAGGAGTACGGGCACCGCTTCAAGAACGGCACCGTGGAAGTCATCAACATCCGTGTGGAGGCCAGCGCCCTGATGGATGACCTGCCCACACCGGAAGCAATCAAGTCCGGTTCCCTCGATGACGCCCTGTTGGAAACCCGCCCGGTGACCTTTGAACAGGATGGCAAGCCGGTCACCCTGGACACCAGCTTCTACGACCGCGACAGGATGGGTGTGGGAATCACCTTCACCGGCCCCGCCATCATCGAGCAGTACGACTCCACCACAGTTATTCCTCCGGGATTCTCCGGAACCGTGGATGCGGCCGGCAACCTCGTCATCGACTGCCCGGCAGCCACCCAGTCTGCTGAGAAACTGGCCACCCCGATCCTGATGCGCGTAATCGGCGGCGCCCTGAACTCCGCGGCAAAGGAAATGGCCTCGGTGCTGTTCCGCATGGCCTACTCCTCGATCATCCGCGAGTCCGAGGACCTCGGCGCGGGGCTGTTCGACAAGGATGGCAACGTGCTGGCCGAGTCCGACTCCACCCCGATGTTCATGGGCTCCATGCCCAAGATCGTCAAGGGCGTGATCTCTGTCCTGGGCGACGACATCCACGACGGTGACATCATCCTGCACAACGATCCGTACCTGGGCGCCACGCACTCCCCCGACGTGGCGATTATCGAACCGATCTTCCACGACGGGGAACTCGTCGGTTTCGCCGGTGCCTCTGGCCAGCTGATTGACAACGGCGGTGCATACTCCGGACTGATGGTGGACATTCAGGACATCCAGTCCGAAGGCACCATTTTCCGTGCGGTGAAAATTTCCGAGAAGGGCGTGCGCCAGGAATCGCTGATCCGGCACATTCTCAACAACACCCGGACACCCACCTCCAACGAAGGTGACTTCCAGGCGATGATCGCCGCCTGCGAGCTGGCCAAGTCCCGCTACATCGCCCTCATCGAACGATACGGTTTCGGTGCGGTCCGGGAAGCCGGCCAGAGCTGGATCGACTACTCGGAGCGGATGCTGCGCCAGGAGATCGCCAAGATCCCGGACGGCGTCTACGAGACCGAGGTGGGATATCTGGACGACGACGGCCGGAACTACGGCAAGAAGCTGCCGATTGTCGTGAAGGTGATCGTCGAGGGTGACGAGATCACGTATGACCTCACCGGATCCTCTGAACAGGTGCCCACCGCTTATAACTGCGCTTTCGAGGGCACCACTGTTTCGGCGTTCACGTTCATCACCCGGATGATGTTCCTGGATGAGGTTGCCTTCCCGGTGTTCGTGCCCCAGAACGAGGGCATGCTGAAGCCGCTGAAGGTCATCGCCCCGGAGGGCACTATCTTCAATCCGACGTACCCGGCCGCGACCTTCTCGCGGTTCTCTCAGGTGCAGCGGGCCGTCGACCTGGCCCTGCGGGCCCTCGCCCCCGTCATTCCCGAGCGGGTCACCGCCGGCAACTCCGCCCACATCCACTTCATCTCCTATTCCGGATGGGACGAGAAGCAGGGCGAGTACTGGGTCTACCTCGAGGTCAACGAGGGCTCCTACGGCGCTCGCGCCACCAGCGACGGGCCGGACTCCGTGGACAATCTCATCGCCAACACCCGCAACAACCCGATCGAGGAGCTCGAATGGCGGTTCCCGATGCGCACCGACCGCTACGAACTCCGCACCGAGCCGGCGGCTGCCGGTGAATTCCGCGGCGGCATCGGCATCGTCCGGGAGAACACCTTCCTGACCGATACTGCAATCACCTGCGAGGGTGAGCGCCACGAGTCTGACGTGCCATGGGGTGCCTTCGGCGGCCATGACGGTCTCAACGGGTCACTTGTGAAGAACGTCGGCCGGGCGGGTGAGGAGTCCTGGCCGTCCAAGGTCACCGGGCGTCAGCTGCTGGCCGGGGACTCCTTGCAGATCACCGTGCCCAGCGGTGGCGGCTTCGGAGACCCGCACCGCCGGGACCCGCTGAAAGTCCTCGAGGACGTGCTGGACGGATTCACGACCGCCGAGGCGGCAGCCCGTGACTACGGAGTGGTCCTCAAGGAGGTCAACGGCCAACTCACCGTCGATCTAAGATCAACCGCCGAACGCCGAGAGGTTTTGGTTGCAGAGCTCAGTTCCGCAATCCTAAGCCGCTAGCCGCAGTAAAAGGGGCGGCTTGGAGCCAGTTTTATGCTGGCCTCCGGGCCGCCCCCTTCGTTCCGTACTGATCGCATCCCCACCCATCCCCGTGAATTAGGAACCGTTATGACCACTGCCCCAACGTTTCAATTTGTCGAGTCTGATGTCACGCCCAAGGACGTCCGGCTTGCCACCTGGATTTGCTTCTTCGCCTGGACCTTCGCTGTTTATGACTTCGTCCTGTTCGGCAACCTCCTGCCGGTGCTGGCGGTAGATCTGGGCTGGAGCGCGGCCCAGTCCACGGGGATCAATACCTGGGTGACGGCAGGAACTGCACTCGTGGCCTTCGCTATCGGCCCTATCGTCGACCGGATCGGCCGCCGCAAGGGCATCCTGATCGCCGTCGTCGGAGCCGCCGTCGCCTCACTGTTGACCGCCACTGTCGGCTGGGTTGTGGGCCTCGCGGCCGGCCTTGGACTCGTTTTCCTGGTCCTCGTGCGTTCACTGGCCGGCCTCGGCTACGCCGAGCAGGCCATCAACGCGGCGTACCTCAACGAGATGTTTGCCCACCACAGCGATCCCGCCAAGGCCCGCCGGCGCGGTCTCATCTACTCGCTCGTCCAGTCCGGCTGGCCGGTCGGCTCCGTCCTGGCTGCCGGGTCTGTCTACCTGCTGTTCCCCATCGGCGGGTGGGCGCTCTGCTTCGTCGTGGCCGCCCTCCCCGCCGTCTTCATCGTCCTCGCCGGACGCTGGCTCAAGGAGAGTCCTCAATTCGGCCACCGTCACCAGATCGACAAGATGATTAAGGACGGCCGGGTGGAAGAGGCGCAGCAGCTCGGGGCGAAATACGGAATCGACGTCTCGGAGAAGGCGAGTCCGCTCGTCTCGGTCTTCCGTGGAGAGTCGCTGCGATCCACTCTGACGATCGGCGGGGCCTTCCTCCTGAACTGGCTGGGCGTCCTTGCATTCGCGATCCTCGGCACGTCGCTGCTTACGGCACCGGACGGCAAAAACATCGAGTTCGACAACGCCCTGCTGGTCCTCATCATCTCCAACGCCACAGCCTTCGCCGGTTACCTGTTCCACGGCTGGCTGGGTGACCGGATCGGACGCCGCAACGCGATCGGGATCGGCTGGATCCTGTGTGCCGTCTCCTTTTTCATCATGCTCCAGGCGCCGAACGGGAACTTCCCGCTCATCATCGGTCTGTACAGCGCCGGGCTGTTCTTCCTCATCGGCCCCTTCTCCGCACTGCTGTTCTTCACCGGCGAGAGTTTCCCCGTCCACACACGGGCAACTGGCAGCTCCATCATCAACGCCTCCGGCCAGGTTGGAGCGATCATCGGCGGTCTGCTGATCACCGCCGCCCTCGCCGCCGGCGCCGGCTGGATTAACGCCACCCTATGGTGGGGCGTCCTCCCCATCCTGGCCTCCGGCCTGCTCATCTTCGCCGCCCGCAACGTCGACCCCACCAAGGTTCGCAAGGACTGATAAACGCCATCCCGCACACAAAACATCATCCATCCGCACGGCGATAACTCCCTGGCCACGTTCTCGCCGTGCGCGGATGATTCTGTAAGTAAGGTGCAGGTGCACTCAGAAATTGCGCGCATAGGGTTGTTGGTTGCTGAGATAGCAACTATATTGGTCAGTAAGAGGTGGTCCACATCACTTCGTTGAGAACCACTTATCGGCGGCCATCCGGAACTCCAAGGGCAGCCGCACCACCCCATAGCCGCAGCAGCCTGACACTATTAACCAGAAGCTGCCGGCATCTCGTCCAATACGTGCCATAACGGCACGCTCATCCAGGGAGCAACGATGCAACTGGAACCAAACAATCACACCGCCCACTCATCAGCCGCGCAACGACACGAGGTCCCCAAAGCGACGCTACGAAAGGTAACGTCCGCCGCCGTAGCCGGAACCGTCGTTGAATGGTTCGACTTCGCCGTCTACGGATTCATGGCCCCGATCATAGCCATCAAGTTCTTCCCCGAGAGCGACGGAGCAACTGCACTGTTGCAGACCTTCGCCATCTTTGCTGTCGCCTTCGCTCTCCGTCCGATCGGCGGCGCATTCTTTGGAGTTCTCGGCGACAAAATCGGGCGAAAGCGGGTCCTCGCCACCACAGTACTTCTCATGTCTGCGGGCACGGCAGCCATCGGGATATTGCCCGACTACGCCACCATCGGTATCTGGGCGGCCATCCTCCTCACCCTGGCACGCTGCCTCCAGGGCTTCTCGGCCGGCGGAGAATACGCAGGCGCCGTGACCTACGTCATCGAACACTCACCAGCCCATCAACGCTCACGCCACAGCAGCTGGATGCCAGCGGCCACCTTTGCTGCATTCTCCATGGCAGCCCTCCTGTCTTACCTACTCACGGCCGGTCTTTCGCCGGAAGACATGAACAACTGGGGCTGGCGCATTCCATTCCTAATTGCAGCACCGCTGGGACTGGTGGCGTTCTACATCAGGCGGAAGCTGGACGAAAGCCCACTCTTCCAACAGATCCTCGACGAGAAATCGGAGGTCCACGCTCCACTCAGAACCACACTGAAGGTGCAGTGGGGCCCGATGCTACGGCTCGGTTGTTACATCAGCCTCACAGCCGTTTCGTTCTACATCTTCTCCACCTACATGACCACCTTCCTACGTGAAGTCGTCGACATGCCTTCAGACCTGGTACTGATGTCGAATGTCATTGCACTAACCGCGGCTGCCATTATGGCTCCGATCATCGGGCGCATCTGCGACCGGATCGGTAGGCGGCCAACCATGATTGCATCCGCTGTTCTGTTGGGGGGCCTGTCCATTCCGGCATACACGATTGCCGGCGGAGGAAACTTCGGAAGCGCGCTCACGGCGCAACTCCTCCTCGCGCTGGGCGCTGTGACGGCTAACGTGGTCACAGCAGTTCTACTGTCGGAGGTTTTCCCGACCGCAGTGCGCTATACCGCCTCGGCAATCACCTACAACGTCAGCTATGCAATCTTCGGCGGAACGGCTCCATTCGTAGCCACGTTCCTGATCGCGAGTACTGGCAACCAGTTGGCACCGGCCATCTACATTATGGGGATCGCCGTCGTAGCTGTTGTAGCCGCCTTCCTGCTACCTGAGACATATCGGAAGTCGTTCGAGGAGGAGGACCACCGGGCGCCTCTCACAGCAATACGAAACTGAGCGACGCCCATTTTTGAACCACATCAGTCCGGCACTTCCCGAGGGAAGGCAAGTGCCGGGCTGATGTAGTCGTAGTTAGCGGCTGCACGGGCCGTCAGACTCTGCTTCGTAACTGTGGTGATCATGGCATCCTCATGCGGTGTGTTGGGCAGGTTCCTTGCCGCCGCAGCAAGCCGTCAGCGCCCTTATGCAGCTCGATCCACCACGTAAACCTGTCGAAGCGGTATGAGGCTCCGCCGATCGGAACTGAGCCGCTCGTAGTGTTCGAGAGTGGAAATATCCATCCTGGGGCCGATGCCTCGGACCACGCTTGCGTGGCGGGACAGTCCGCTGTTTCCAGCTGCAGTATGAGGTAGCGACGGGTATAGGCGTTCCTCTGTTCGGTTCGCTTGATCTAGAGCTTGCTTTCTCCCTCAGACATGGTGCTCGCTGCTCAACCCCGATGCTGTCGCGTTCATCTCCCAGTGCCACCTCACGGCGATCAGCGTCGTCAGATATTGCCGCATCGAGAGCCCACGGCGTGCGAGGCCGGTCAGCGCTCACAATGGTGCTTGAGGTGCATTCGCACGTCGCAAACATCGGAGACGTCCGTTCCCTGGTCCTCCATCCGGCGTCCACCACGCATAGCCAACTCTCGCCGGAACAGCAGGCCATGGCAGGCGTTACTCCGGGACTGGTTCAGGCGCTAGGCTTCGTCTTTCTTTTCCTCTTTTGAATCAATCTGAAACAGTGCCGTCCACCTCATCCTGTCTCCCACGCGCTCGCCCGTGATGGATACCTCAGATTCAATGAATTCACCCGCGGCGAGCTGATTCTTGGCCTCCTCACGAGCTTCCTTCCAAAGACTCTCTTGATCGTGGGTGTGCCCTTCAGGCCGGTTCAGCGTCACTTGTAGAGGTTTGGGGTACGGGGCGGCTTCGAACTGGGCTTCTTCAATGTTGGTCATTTCGGAAGGATACAGGCCAGGCTTGCGGAGCACTGGTCTTCCCAGCGCCGCGGTCAAGAATGAGCGTTCAGTGGTCCGACCCGGTTGCAGCCCAAGGAGCTTTGCAGCGCATCACACTGATCATGGTGATGGTTCGTTGGGAGATCTGACTTGCTACCGCGGCCTAACGGCAACGCGAGTCTCGATTTGAGTCTTGACCTGACTGTAGACATCAACATTTACGGTGGGGGCAATCCACAGCGAAAGAGCAACCGCGAAGTCGATCCGCTCTCCGGCGAGCCCGCCAGCCTGCTCGTAACACTTCACGCGAACAGTCATACTTGAGCCTTGACCCGACGCGAAGGCGCTGCGGAGCTCCCATGATTGATGCTGAACGGTAGAAGCGCCGCGAGTAGTAGTGTCGGAGGAAAGTCCACTCGGCGTGCCGAGTCTCGGTATTGCTCCTGCCGGCTTGACGAAAGAAAGCGATGCACGGCGGTACTGGCGGTGGCGCCAATTGACAGGTGTTAACCAAGCTAGCGTCGCGTCGATGCGCTTGGCTTCCAAGACGCTTAGCCCAGCGGGAAGAGGAAAGAAAAGCTCCTGCTCCTGTGCAGCACCGATTGATCCGACGAACAGTACGACTGCTTCATTAGTTGCACAGCCGTCGGCATAGTCGCGCTGAACTACTCCATTACCCAGACTCGACTCAAGGGAGAACGGCTCCACGGGAGGGTCGGCAGGGAACGCTGTACCGTGAACCAGAAGTGCTTTGATCGCTGAGGCCCGCTGTCGTCGCGTGATGGTGCTTACCAGCGGTAATTTCTTCGACGATGTCGTGTATCCGGGCCGCTTGGCGCGTGACCAATGCGGCCGCGGGACTGGTCCCGGCGATGAAAATCTCTTTGTTCTGAGTAGGCGTTGCTACACGGATGCCTGGTCCTAAGGCAGAGAGTCCGGTAAACACGATAGTGTCTTGTGCGGATGGTGTGCTGCGGAAGATCACTCGACCACCATTGGCTACCAGGTCTGGCTTGATACTCCGGCGATATCCGCTGCCCGTTGCAGAAATCGGGCTAAGGCTGATTAGCCCATCTGCGGGATCCAAGGCATATCCTCGCGGATCTTGACCTGATGCGTCATCGTGAATAGCGCCGACGCTGAGTGCGTTGACTGATTCTGCTGGCGCTATGGGCCGTCGATTATTCTGGTCACGATGTTGCGCTTCGAGAACGGCACGGCGTCGCTCTCCACCGCTCAGCTCGGCGATCTCGCGAGAGTCTCGAGGGGCCAGACGGAGGCTTGGATTGCCAACCGACACGATGACAAGCACGCCGTATTCATAGCTGAGCCAATCGATGATGCGCGCCCAGGACGAGAGAACAGAATCAAACGGTGATGCCGGATCACCTATCGAAAGGTTTACGACAGCAATGTGTTGTCCTGCTGGCCCGTCGGACCCTCCGCCGTCAGATAGCTCTCGAAAGACACGCCACATCAGGTCGGGGACGAGTTCTGCTCCAGGTAGTTCCTCGCTACGGTCGATTGTTTCGCTCGAGGGTGTGAGGACGGGCCTAACAAGCACGGGCCGTGTCAGGGGAGGCTGATTTCCCCCACGGTCACCCCAAACTGCTGCCGATGTCATCCACGTACCGTGCTTCAGCTCATCCACCGTCGCATTGCTGAGCAAGTCATCGGGGTCGTGCACGATAACGCGATCTTGCAACAGCGGGTGGTTTGCTGCCGGGACTCCGTCCAGGAGACACACCACCGGATCCCCTGACGGCAGCGGCCCATCCTGACCAGCCGAAGAGTCGGTAGGTAGCCCACTGATCGGCAACGCCTGACCAGCCACCCGAAGGTACATAACGTTTGCGGATCGGACCAAATTCACTGCGTCGAAGTTACCCCGAGCGAGCTCGAGCAATACGGACGTCGGCACGGTGCATTTGAGACCGTGATATCCGATCTGTTCGATCACCGCTGAAGTGTTAACTTGGCCTCCGGCCTGTTCGACCAGCGCCGTTACGTCTTGTTGGCTAGCCAAGCGTCGCTGGGGAGATCCTCGGAACCACAGTTCAATCTCAACGGCATGTGGCTGCTCCGTGATACGTCCAGCGAAGTGTTCGTCCCAGTCGAGCATCTTCAAACGATCTTGAGGACCCCATGCTCGCACGTCCTTCAGATGGGTGAACAGTTCTCGCAGTGGCGAGTAGCCATACGGTTGTCGGTGACGGTCGAAAAGTGAGCCATTGTGACGGTTGAAAACTGAGCCACCTGTTCCAAACGATTGGGTGGGTGATCACAGTGGAGGATTGGGCGCTTATTCGGCGGTTGCATCTTGCCGAC